>CALMIS010000054.1 GCA_937864185.1 uncultured Chloroflexota bacterium | reverse complement strand
TTGTCGGCAATGATTTCTTCTTTTGTCTGGGGATCTTGGCTATTACCGTTTTGATCGGCCACAACAAGGAGTTCTCCTGTGGATGTTGTACGTGTCTGTACAATACCATCCGCAATGAGTTGGGTCAACACGTTTTTTGTTACCCCATACTTGCGGGCTGCTTCTTCAAGAGGAAGACAAGTTAGATTGAGCATATTACCTCCTAAGCATCAACTGTCAAAACAGTTTGCGGGGGAGAACAAAAGTGTCTTATCAAAGTCGAGGCAAGGTATTCTGATCTGAAACTTACTCTTATAGATCACTGTGTCCTTCTCTGGAAATTCGCATAGTGACTGTCTATAACTCTAATCGCACGCTGTTGAAACATAGCCTTAATCGTTTGCGGGTGTAAATACTCATAAACGCAAAACGCCTACCGAACCCGGCAGGCGTTTGCTCTAAGTTCAGTGAATAGGCCCGGAGGGACTCGAACCCTCAACCCACTGATTAAGAGTCAGTTGCTCTGCCAATTGAGCTACGGGCCTGGGAGATGGTTGCTTTTCAGGTTTTAGACGTTAAGAATGCGGATTTTCTTACATCTTTTTGCAAGCCGAAGAGAGACTCATTTAGACCCGCTCTCTTAGGTCAACGCCTTGGTTAGCAAGTTCTCGATGCTGCTGAATCGTTTTTGTACGCTCTTAACGCTGCCGATACTTTGAGAGATAGACTTGTTGAAATCGTCATCGTTTTGCATCACGTGGGCGAATTCATGAAGGATAGTCTCTTTACGCTCGGTGAGTTTACGCTCATCGTGCTGCAACAGTAAGGTTGCCCAGGTCTCAAACAAGGCTTTGTTGATCGGGTAGCGCCGACCATCCAGTTCATACAGCTTGCGGAAGGCATAATCGCCAAACACGGTGCGCGCCCGGTTGAGCATCTCAAAAAAGAGTTCACGCAGTTTGCTGCGTTCGCTCTCATGCATCTGGTTTAGACGGCGCATCGTTTGGCCCAAAAATGCGTCGAAATTACTGGTTTGATACTCGGTGTAGGGGACCAGGTGGAAGGCCAAAAAACGGAGGACGCACTCACGGTCGTCCATGTGTTTAGTCGGAATGGAGTTACCCGTGACAATCATGAACTTCTTGGACTCGGCCAGGTTTTTGAGAAAAGCCGTCGCCGGTCCATGGTAGAGACAATGCCGAATCTCCTGGCGGGTCAGCACCACTCCGCCGGTATTGATCCGATAGAAGATGGTAAACTTGACTTCGTCTGGCACATCGGGTTGGATAATATAGAGATTGAGGTGCGTCTCTTCAATCTGCTGCTGGTAGAAGCGAGGCAGTTCCTCAAAGTTGCAACCTTCTAACTCCTTCAAAAACTCCAGGTTGTGCAGCCGCAAATCGTTCTGGTTGCAAAATTTGTTCAACGCGGAGAGGCGCTGCAACCCATCAACCACGACCCAATGGTTGGTGGTAAGGGCGTCCAAATAAAAGGCCGGCAAAGGGACACTAATTAAGACCGATTCGACCAGGCGACTTTGGCGCGTAGCATCCCAGACCAGGTGGCGCTGGAAATCGGGGTGCAGATCAAGCTCACCCAGTCGAATCTTGCGCATCACCTGAAAGATAGAAAACGGTTTATAATCAACTTTAACCTGACCCGGATCATAGGGCGTTGAGATAATTTCTTCTCCGGTCTCGGCCTCGATGCCGTTAACCGTTGACGCGTAAGCCATGCTAATTCTCCCTTAGCTTATCCAAAAAATAATCCATTTTAACAACGGTGGCCCTAAGATCAAAAGGCCAACCGCTACTGACGTCATCGCCGAGATCAGGACAGCCCCAGCGGCCACATCTTTTACAATTTTGACTTGGGGGTGAAACTCGGTGGTGGCGTGGTTCATCGCTGCTTCAATCGAGGTATTAAGCATTTCCGAAACAATGACAAACCCAACCGTCAAGGCCAAGGTCGCCCACTCGGGTAGGCTGATTTGGAGGAGAAGGCCAAGCCCAATAATACAGACGCCGATCCCGGTATGAATTTGCGCATTACGCTGAGTACGCAGCGCATACCAAATTCCGGCAAAGGCGTATTGAAAACTCTGAAGGCGATTGATCTTTTGCATCGATATGTAGCCGGCCTGTTAAAGGGGGACTGCCCTGAATGCAGCCGCCAAAATTATCTTTGGCACTTTACACAGCCTTGTAAATTGGGGTAAATGGATCGGACGAATGTAACGGATTCTAGTGATAGTTTTGAATCCGTCCAATCTGTGGGTCCGTGTCTGCCGGGCAGCTTGGGAGCAATGAGCGGCTAGCTCTCGGTCGGCTGGATGTGGGGCAGGCCTAGGTCGGCCAAGATCTGAGCCTGGGCCGTCCACATCTCGGCCTTGCGTTCGGGGGTATCGTGGTCAAAACCAACGATATGTAAGGCGCCATGGACAGCAAGCAGAATGATTTCTTCAGACGGCTGATGGCCCGCTGTCTCGGCTTGGGCTTGGGCTACAGGGTAAGCAATGATAATATCGCCCCAGTAGTCATCCGACTCACCTGTCAAATCGGGAAAATCGGGATCAGGGTCATTAGCAAAAGAGAGAACATCAGTGGGCTTGTTTTCGCCGCGGTGCTGGGCGTTGAGCTGAGCCACCGTCTCGTTTGTAGCCAGCGTCACAGTCAAGTCGGCAGCCGGCCGCTCACTGTAGCGACGCAAGACAGCTTCGACGGCTGCTTGGGTCAAAGCCGCATCTAGGTTAGGATTAGCGATGGCTTCCTCAATTTCGATCAAGACGCTCATTTAATCTGCCGGTCGAGGCCGGACGGCCGGGGCAGGCTTATCCGGACTTTGGGGCTCGGCGGGCCGTAGCTCGTCGCCTCGCTCTAGGGTCGTGCTTCGCTCCGTGGCCGAGCTTGGCTCGGTGGCCGCCCGCTGCAATGGCAGGGATTTCTGTTCGGTGATCAGGCGTTTGGGGGGCGTTGGTGGCCCTAGCAAAGGCTGCTCTTGTTTTGACTCCGCGGCGTCGGCAGTCTCTTCGGTTTTGGCCTGCTCAGGGTACTTGATTCTGGGATGATGCACGCCCTGCAAGATATCGACGAAGGCTGAGCGAATAGCCCGTAGATCTGAAATAGTGAGATCGCACTCATCAAGTTGGCCACTGTTCAGATTGTGGGCGATGATTTTTTGGACGATCTCATCGATCTCATCCGCCGAGCGAGGTTTCAGGGCTCGCACCGCCGACTCCGAACCATCGGCCAACATTAAGATGCCGTTTTCGCGGTTTTGAGGTTTAGGCCCGGGGTAGCGGAAAGCCGCTTCATCTACTTCTTCGTCACCATCCTTGGCCGTTTCCACAGCCTGGTAGTAGAAGAACTTAACCAAGCTGGTGCCATGGTGCTGAGCGATCCCGTCCTTGATCGCCCGCGGGAGCCGGTACTTGGTCGCCATCTCCAGGCCATCTTTGGTGTGGCTGATGATGATCTGGGCGCTGACTTTCGGATCGAGCTTTTCATGGACGTTGGTCATTCCTTCCGGCTGGTTTTCGATAAAGAAATAAGGCCGCTGCATTTTGCCAATGTCATGATAATAAGCCATCACCCGTACTAGCAGGGAGTCGGCCCCAATTCGTTCAGCGGCCTGTTCGGCCAGGTTGCTAACCATTAGGCTGTGGTGGTAAGTGCCGGGTGCTTTGAGCAGGAGTTGGCGCAGCAGCGGCTGGGTAGGGCGTCCTAAATCGACCAGCTGAATAGCGGTAGTAATCCCGAACAGATTGCCCAAGATCAACAGCCCAACCAAAGCCAGGGCGGTTGAGAGGAAGATGCCGTTAAACAGGCCGGCCAAGACGAGAATACCGACCTGATTTAGCTCTAACGTTAAATTGAAGATATAGGCCATCGCCGCGTTGACGATCCCCACGTAAACTCCGGCCAAAATAATGGCATTGACCCGCTGATTGTGTCCAATCGCCAGGGCGCCGGTCCACCCGCTCACAATCAGGTACATAACTAGCCCGGCCGGAGCCTCGACCGCGATGTAGCCGGCTAGGACACCGAGAATAGCAGTTAGCAAGAAGGCCAACTGCGTGTCAATGAGAATGGCAACCATCATTGATAGGGCCGCGATAGGATAAAGATAGGCCACACTCGGACTCACCGAGAACATAATTTTGGCCAGCGCAATAAAGGCTAAAACAAAACCGACCAGCAGCAGCAGCCGGCGGTTATCAATGAGAAGTTTGGGAGTGTACTGGAGCAGATAGAGACTCAGAATAGTCGTGATCACTAGCATCAAGATGGTTGGGGCCATTACGCGCTGCGGCAGGCTGATGCCGGGCTGATCGATGGTAATGGCATTTAACTTTTCCAGCGTTTCCCGGTCCACTACTTCACCGGCCCCGATGATCAGTTCGCCTTCTTCAACAGTTTTCTGAACCGGTTCAACCGATTCCGCTGCCTCTTGTCGAGCCGCTTCGGTGCGGGCTTCGTCTGGAAAGGTGTTGGGTCTAATCAGATCACTGACGATGTCAACAATCACCGTAGCCTGGCGTTCCGGCGTATCGACTCCCACTCGAGTGGGCAATTGGCGCCGGATAACTAGATCCTGATTAGGTCGGATCTCGTTGCGCATAGCCTGTTCGAGGATCAGCCGCGCTTCTTGGCGAGTCGATTTCCACTCGGTGTCGTCCAGCACTAGAATGGTATCGATCACAGCGTCACTGAGCGATAGGTCGACGATGGCCTCGATCCAGGCGAACTTATCCGCCCTGAGCCCAAACGGATCGGCCTTAACGGCCTCCATGTAGTCGAAAATTTGGCCAAGCCGGTTGACTTGGGCGCGCGCAACCCGAGTGTCAGGCGCCGTGTAGATCGTATCGACAGCATCTACTTTCTGCTTGCGTCTGGCCTCGGTCTCAATCTCGCTGGTATAAATGACCTGGCGAGGCGCCACAATATCTCTAGAGGCCACGCTGCCCACACTTAAGTCCTCGACTACCTCCGTAGCCATGAATCGATATATAATGATAAATGTCCCGGCCCCGGCAAAAATAAGCGCAATCAGGAGCACCTGTAGCACTCTGCGACCGGATATCGGACTGGCTGATCCTAACTGCTTGTCCATTTTCCCAATGATCCTACTGGCGAAAGGTGAAGATCACCGCTCGCTCAGTACATCACGTACCACCTGGCTGACAACTTTGCCGTCGGCTTGACCCTGTAAATCAGCCATTACTTTTTTCATGACCTGGCTCATGCCTTTCAGGTCGGTGACGTTAAGTTCGGCTACGGCAGCCAAAACTACGGTTCTAATTTCAGCTTCGGAGAGCTGAATCGGTAGGTATGTCTCTATGATTGCTAACTCAGCCGCCTCTTTCTCTACCAAATCGTTACGCCCCGCTTTTTGGAAATCAGCAATTGAGTCACGGCGCTGTTTCGCTTGCTTGGTGATGACCCTCATTGTCCCACTATCATCTAGCTCATGCCCTGCCTCAATTTCGGCGTAACGGATAGCTGACTTAAGTGACCGAATAGTTTCGAGGCGGGTTTTTTCACCGCGTTTCATGGCCTCTTTGAGATCGAGATTAATTTGGTCTTTGATCGACACTGGAATTTTCCTTCCTTTTGAGGGGATACTACGTTACTGAGCTTAAATTTTATAAATAGCAGGTGAGGTAACTAATAAAAGTGAGGATACTGACGCGTGCCTCACCCGCGAGTCTTTCTCTCCGTCTGACGGTGACGATCACGCTATTACCACTGCAATCCTTAATCAACCTGGCGGCCAAGTCATCGGGCGACCGGCTAACAAGTGAACGTGCAAATGAAAAACGGTTTGCCCGCCATGCTCGCCCTTGTTGATGACTAATCGATAGCCACTGTCCGCTACATTCTCCTGTTTTGCCACCTGAGCCGCCGTCAGCAGCAGTTTACCCAGGATCGCCTGATCTTCTTCCAGGGCGTGGCTGGTTGAGGTGATATGTTTGTTGGGAATCAAAAGAATGTGGGTTGGCGCTTGAGGGTTGATGTCTCTAAAAGCGGTCACCTGGTCATCTTGATAAAGTAACTTTCCTCCAATTTGGCCGGCAACGATTTTACAGAAAATACAGTTTTGGCTCACACTTAACTCCTGATTTAGTGATGTTTACCGGCGGCCGGATCGTCTCTTAGTAATTCTACGGCATGCGGCAGTGCGGGCAAAATCGTGGTCAGATTTTCGCGAACGGCTTTTGGATTACCGGGCAAATTTATGATTAAGGTCTGATGCCTTATTCCGGCCACCATTCGAGACAGCATCGCGTGCGGTGTAACAGCCAAACTACTCTGCAGCATCGCCAAAACCAAGCCAGGCGCTTCTTTGTGAATAACTTGACGCGTGGCCTCTGGTGTAACATCGCGCGGAGCAAAGCCGGTACCGCCGGTTGTAAAAATCAGATCCAGGCGACGCTCGTCAACCCACTCAATGAGTGAGTCACGGATGGCGTTGAGGTCGTCGGGAATAATCGCTTTTTCTATCACCGTTGCTTTTAACTGTTCGGTGACAATTTGTTCGATCAGCGGCCCGCTTCGATCTTCATAGAGGCCACGAGCCCCGCGGTCACTTACGGTTAAAATACCGATCGTAATTTTTTGGTTCATACTGTGTCAAGCAGTGACCTCGCCGTTAGCATTAATCGTATCGACTAATTTTTGCCATGGTCCATGCAGGCCATCGTCGGTAACGCCATAATAAATGTGGATCGTTTTGTCAGCCCCACGCTGCACCAGATCATACCGGGT
>CALMIS010000053.1 GCA_937864185.1 uncultured Chloroflexota bacterium | reverse complement strand
CCGAGGAGATGAGTGCCCAGGTGGAAGAGGTCAGCGCCTCGGCTGAAGCCCTGCGCGAGATGGCCCAACGGTTGCAAGAGCTGGTCAGTCAGTTTAAACTGACCGAGATAAATCCCGAGCGGGGGTATCTTCCTCAGCCAGCAGCCTACCTCAGACCTCGGCACGATGATCAGCCTTGGTTCGAGCCGGTTTTGGTGAACGGCAGCAGGTACTCCAGCAACTAAGCCTCGCCGGAATCAGGCAGTTCCCGGATTCAAATTGTTCAACAGCGAATGCGTGGGGCATTTATCATGCCCCACGCATTATACGTTTCACTTGTCCCACCCGGGCCGGCTCACCAGAGCTAGCTTATCGCAGAATTGATCCGCCCCAGGATAGAGGGGCTTGAGCGGACATCGCGCGGTTCAAACGATACTTAGCCCTGAAGCAGCGACTGACCGCCATCAATCCACCCTTCGGTACCGGTAATGTGCGCGGATGCGGCCGAAGCCAAAAACAAAACCAGTTCAGCCACCTGATCAGCGCTACCTGGTTTGCCATCGATTAGAGGAATCTGGCCTTCCGGGAATGCCACCGCTTCTTTAACTCTTTCCAAGTCACGCTGCTCGGTATTGTCCTTAATATCGGTGGTAATGGCGCCGGGACAGATTACATTCACCCGAATCCTATGTTTAGCCACTTTTAGAGCCACCATTTTAGCAAACGCAACCTGGGCTGCTTTAGAGCAGGCGTGAGCGACCCAAGCCTAAAGGCTTGGGTCGCTCACTAGCCTATCCAATACCAATCTGAGACAAAATGGAGCGACCGATGGAGCAGGTGATCAGTGACTTAAGATAAAGTTGGTGTACGCCAATGGAGTATAGATGCCAAGAGAGGAGGGGTGATTTTGGATGATATGGGGTAAATAAAGAGAGAATTATAGCGGCTTTATTGTGACTGGATTACCCGATTTTACCAATTTTAGGCACTGTGATTGGCTTTTAATTGAATTTTGCTCTAATAGTGACAGGCGACGAGAAATTGGTTAGGCGGGCTTCCGAGCCAAGAGACTGGCAAAGGCGATGTGCCCGAACCATTCCTTAGCAGCGCTTCTCCGCCGTGCTTCCGCTTTGAGGGTTTCGGCAGTTTCCGAACTGATATGTCTCGCTTGCAACAGCACCTCGGCGCCCCGGTCAATTAACGTCATCATATAGCTGCTGGCTTCCGGCATTTCGACATACCCGTGACTGCGCATCGGCATGACCTCGAATCCGCTCGTACCGATGAGCTGGGGCAGGCGGCGGACAATCCAGGGATCGTGGACGAAATTCATCCGAACTGCAGCGATACATGTCTCCAATGGATCTAACTCGCCCCTGGCGACGGTCATGGTGGCATAGTCGCCATCGAACACCGCGAGCCAGCCCCCCGGACACAGCACCCGAAAAGCTTCGGCAATCAGTTGTTCAGGCTGCGGGACATGCGACAGCGCCTGATGCACCACGACAACATCGCAGGTGTTTCCAGCAAGGGTCAGAGACCGGCCATCCCCTTCTTTGAAGGAGAGGTTTGGAATGCCCTGAGCCAGCTTGCGTGCCTTCGTAATGAAAACAGGCGATGGGTCAACGCCGAGCACCTGGCCCACACCCGGCCACTTGGCCAAAATACGGCTCACGCTTCCGGTGCCGCAGCCAATTTCAAGCACCTGGGCCGCCGGTGGAAAATCGACCTCGGAGAGATATGCTTCCCACATCGCGCGCTGGCGAGGGTCGGCAGCCCGCAGCTCTAAGACATCGGCGAGACGTTCTTGGACCTCCGGTTCGGCCTCAGCGATTTTGGCATAAACATCAGTCATCGGATAATCCTCCAGTTTTATCAATTTTTGTTTCCAGTTTAGCCCAAAATCGCCGGCCGATCATCGGGTGATGCACGTAGATTTGAGTAGGGGCATACGTAGATTTACAGCACCCGACGAACCAAAAGAAAAAGGCGGTGGAGAGGCGACCTATCCTCTCTACCGCCTTTTGGCGCGCGCGGAACCTACCCTTTGTCTTCGACCAGCCCCTTCTCGATGGCCCAGACGATGATCTGCGCCCGGGCCTCAAATCCGAGTTTGGCCATGATATTGCCAATGTGAGTCTCAACCGTGCGTTTGCTAAGAACCATCACCGCGGCGATTTCTCGGTTCGACTTGCCCTGCGCAATCAGGGCTGCGACCGCCCGCTCACGTTCGGTGAGGCCATCAAACGCCCGCTTGGCTACCTGGCGCGGCGTCAACGGTTGAGGAGGGGGCAGTAGGGTCAGCGCCTGGCGCAAGAAGTGCTCACGTAAGCCCGAGTCGGCTACGGTCGCGGCTAGCGACTCGACGATCAGATTGCCGGCGGTGCCTTGCTCATCCGCTTCCTGCCGTCGCCCCTGAATCAGGTAAAGCTTGCCTAGCGTGGCGTGGATGCGCCATTGGAGGGCACGTCTGCCTAATGCCTCGGCAGAAGCCCGCGCGG
Organism: uncultured Chloroflexota bacterium; assembly: GCA_937864185.1. Lineage (GTDB taxonomy): Bacteria > Chloroflexota > Anaerolineae > 4572-78 > J111 > JAGRBY01. The sequence goes on along the minus strand of CALMIS010000053.1, from coordinate 3,166 downwards.
CCAACAGCGTTCTTTCGGCCTCAATGGGCTGGCCCAGCGCCGCCAGCGCCTCACCGCGCAGTTTCCATAATCGCGGGATGATACGATCCTCGCCCTTACCCGGCGCTGAGGCAATCAATCCCTCAACAATGTCCAATGCCTGCTGCTCCTCGCGGCGGGCGAGGGCTAGTTCCGCCCGCGCTGCCCAGCAGGCCCGCTGATAAAGCGTCAGCATCTGAGTGTCGGCGCCCAGCGCGGCATCGAGAACATCTGCCGCCTGAGTTAGTGCGCCTTGCCAAACGTAAGTCAGAGCCAAACTTGCTGTTACATACCGTAGCCAGATCAAAGAGCCAATCTCCTGCGCCAGCGCCAAGGCCTGCTCCAAATGTCGCTGGGCCTCAGACAGCGCCAGAAAGTCATGGTACAGTGCACCCAACACACAATGCGCTGCGGTGAGCCATTGACGATGCTCGATCTCCTCGGCGATGGTCAGGCTCTTTCGGGCGCACTCCAAAGCGCGGGTGTAATCACCCTGGACGCCCCAGTGATAGGCTAGCTCGAATAAGGCAAAGGCTTCGCCGGCACGCCAGCCAATGTCCCGCGCCATCTTTAAAGCTGCCTCAGCCTCATTTTCTACATCGGTGAAGTTCATCACCACCGGGACCAGGGTATCGGTAGCCAGCGAACTCGCCCCGCGAAGGGTCGCCAAGCTGGAGATCAATCCTGGCCGATCATCCAGTGCCCGGAACAGCTCGACGGCTCGTTCGTAATAGGCAGTACTTTGGCTCAGGTCGGCGGCTTCACGACTGGCCAAGCCCAACAGGTCAAAAGTCTGGGCCAGGCCGTGCGGATCATTCAATGCCTGAAAAATAGCCAGAGCCTCCTGATGGCAACACAGCCCTTCGAGCGGCTGCTCGATATTGACATACCAGTTGCCGACCCGATTCAAGGAACGGGCGAGTGATGCCGGATCGTTTATCTCCCGGGCCAGTGCCAACGCCTGCTGATAATAATCGCCGGTTCGGGCATAATCGCGTGACGCCCATAACTTGCCCAAGTCGAGAAGTGCCCGCCATTCCGAGGGGTGGTCTGCCGCAGTGCAAGCCGTTTCACGCGCCACCTCGTGGTCGGCCCGCGCCGCCTCGAAGTCACCCACCGTTTCATAGGCTAATGCTCTAGCCCGGTAAAGGTCCGACGAGGGCGGCAGAGATAATTGGCACGCGGCCTCAATAGCCCGGCTAAACTGTTCAATAGCTTCGCGTGGCGCGTACATTGTTTGGGCCTGCTCTCCCGCCCGGCGCGAGTACTCCAGAGTCTTTTCCCATCGGCCCGCCTGGTAGAAGTGATAGGCCAGGGCAGCCCCATAGGCGTCGAGCCGGTTGGTGTGGAGGCGCTCCAGCGTTTCCCCAATTGTGCCATGCAGCGCCTTGCGTTCACGCCGCAGCAACCTAACATACACTGCTTCGCGCGTCAGGGCGTGGCGAAAGGCAAATTCGTCGGCCGAGACCTCGATCAAGAGTTGGGCCTCAATCAGTTCACGCAGAACGTGTAACAGGTGGGTTTCATCCAGCCGGGTCAACACTTGCAGCAGGGTAAAGTCGAAGCGCCGGCCTGCCACTGCGGCGAGTGATAGGCAGTGCTGGGCGTCACGACTTAACCGCTCGACCCGCCGCTGTACCGCAGCCTGGACACTGCGGGGAATACGCAACTCGTTCATCGGCTTGCGCTCCCACTGACCCGTGGCATAAAAGATATCACCTGAGCTGACCAACGATTTTAAAATCTCTTCAATGAAAAAGGGATTGCCTTCCGTCAGCGCATAGATCGCCTCCAGAAACTCGGCCCGCCCCGGACGCTGCAAGTCGAAGATCGCCTGGAGCATCATGTCTACCTCGTTCCGGTTGAGATGCGCCAGCATGAGTTCAGTGACCAGCCGAGCCCGGTCCAGATCAGCCAGGAAGTGGTTCAATTCCGGCTGCACCTCGTCGCTGCGGTAAGTCAGCAGCAGACGTATGGGATGTGCAGCCACACGCCGGGCCAAATAGAGCAGAAATTCGAGACTAGTCCTGTCGCTCCAATGCACGTCTTCGATGATAACCAGGAGGCCCGGACCACCCCTTCCCTCTACAGACTCGATCAGATGGGTAAGGAAGTGAGTTAAGGCATGAAAAAGGCGGCGCTTTTCCTGTTCCAGCTCGATGATAGGCGTCGGGTTTAGATCGGGTAGGAGTAAGGCTAACTCAGGCAGTAGCTTGACCAACTCGTTCGCGACCAGACCTAATTCACCGCGGATCTCCTGGGGTGCGCGAGTAGCGAAGTACGAGTGGAGCAGGTCGAGGAAGGGAGCGTAGGGTAAGGCCCGATCAGGCTCGAAGCAATTGCCTTGCAGAATCTGCCAACCCTGGCGCCTGGCCTGAATACGCACCTCGGTCACCAATCGTGACTTGCCGATGCCGGCCTCCCCTGCGATGAGCACCATCTGTCCTTTTCCAGCCCTTACCTGCTCCAACCCGCGAGTCAAAGATTCGAGGGAGTGAGAGCGACCCAACAGAATCGGACAAATAGTTGCGCTATGAAATGCAAGTGACATAGTTGTCAGAACACTTTCAATCGAAAATTCGGATCATGTCCTGATGGGGGAGGTGTTGGTGGCTACGCAGCCCTTTACTAAGTCGGCTTTTGGTCCGTTGAGAGCTGAGCCGTTGTGAGTAGACCACCCCCTGACCTGACCAGACCTGGTCGACTCCCTCGCGGGGATCGAATACAGGCATAGCTTGGGCCGCATCAATATCTATCAGAAAGATAGCATCGCTGTGATATTTCTCTGGCTGCTCACCGAAGTCTTCAGGCTTGTTATCAATGATGGCTTGGAGCTGAGGGCGAGTCAACACCAACACTTTGATGAGCTCGTTATCAAGTCTGAAGCGCTTAGGCAGAGCCTCTTCAATCTGAGCTTTTATCTCATCCAGGCGTTTGTCGGATTTTAAAATCACGTTGCCACTGGCAAGATAAGTTGAAACATGGGAGAACCCCAGTTCTTCCAGGCATTTTATCAAGCCTGCCATCGGCACTTTATTTTTGCCGCCGACATTGATCCCCCGCAGAAGTATGACATAGGTATTCATCATCTTTATTATACTTTTTGGGTTGTCCCCAGAACCTCCAGGTAATGAGGATTGTACATGAT
>CALMIS010000052.1 GCA_937864185.1 uncultured Chloroflexota bacterium | reverse complement strand
AATTGCTCCCGCCGCGATAGTAAGCGTCACATTAGGCGGAACCGTTACATCACATGTAACCACATGGATGTTACCCCCTGCGGTCCAGGTCTCATTACCTACTGTGCCGCAGTGCGGTGTATCGGCGTAGGCCTCTGTTGGGTGGGTCAGTCCGCCTATAAGCAGTGACATCAAGAAAAGAAAAACGGCTAAACTATGACCTCGCTGTCCTTTCATGACTACCTCCTCCTCTATTTGACAGTATTATCAATAAATCGTTCTTTCCCTCTTTGTGATTGGCTATGAAGCGCCCCATGACCGGGGCATCCCCTCCTGCCGAGCTGTTCCAGGAGTTGGTATTAGCCTAAGGAGTGTCTAATTAACGCGGTCATCAGACATCCTGCTCATCCTTGAGAAAGAACAAAGTTCAGTTTTGGAGAGAAAGCTGGGTTAAATGAAGGTGGTCAGCGCCGGCGGAGGGAGGATGTGAAAAATAACACAAAGTTAGGATAAAAAAGAGGGGAAGGAAAAGGTCTCCGCCAGCTTTTATTGCTCATTTTAACAAATGATCGCTGGAGTCAGCCCTAGGTAAGTGACCAGTCCTGACTAGGCATTGCGGCCTAACCCCTCGCCCTCATTTGTTTCATTAGCGTACTTTTGTTTCAGGTGTGGTGACAATCACTAATAATGTGACCAAGCCGGGGCATAGCGACCACAATCGTTATACTCGCGGTCAACCGAGTGCTGCCGCCATCGTTTCCTCAATACCCCTCTCTTCCAAATAGCACATAGGCCAGCGCCCCGGCGGTGGCAAAGCGGGCCTCGCGGTCCTTGACCAGCTTGAGCAGCACCCGCTCGACTGCGGCCGGCAAGTTGGCGTTTACCTCCAGCGGGTGGCGGTGAAGAAGGATAAATTCAGCGGCCGGATTGGGTTACTGGCCCAGAAACCCTTTCCCCTGCCTATGTCCATTTACGATAATATCGCCTACGGCCCCCGGATTCACGGGATGGCTAATGGCGGGCTGGATAAGATTGTCCAGTCTCACCTGCAAGATGTAGGTCTGTGGGATGAAGTCAAGGACCGCTTGAAAGCCCCGGCGACCGGCCTGTCGGTGGGCCAGCAGCAGCGCCTGTGTCTGGCTCGCTCGCTGGCGGTGGAGCCGGAAATTGTCTTGTGCGACGAGTCCACCGCTTCACTCGATCCCATCTCGGCCAGAGGGATAGAGTCGCTCTTGCGCAAATTGAAGGAAAAGTACACTCTGGTTATGGTTACCCACGACATTGACCAAGCCCGCCGGTTGGCCGATTACGTCGTCTTTATGTGGCTAGGAGAGTTGATTGAGCACGGCCCGGCCCGCTCTTTCTTTGACCAACCCGCACACGACTTGACCCGAGCTTATCTGGCCCGCGAAATTGGTTAATTGAAGGAGTACTGTTTCACTGGATCGACCGGCTGGTATTAATAGTTAAGGCCAACAGCTAAAGTAAGCCCTGCCAAACCTTTAAGTCAGCGCAGGGTCGAACTTATCCAGGGCCTGGGTCAGGTCGGCGACCAGATCCTCCGCCGCCTCAAGCCCGATGGCCAGGCGGACCAAGTTATCACTTACGCCCAATTTGGCCCGCTCCTCGGGTGAGAGATCATAGTAACCGATAATAGCCACCTGCTCCACCAAAGTCTCCGTTCCACCCAAGCTTGGGCTAATGTAGGGGAGGCGGAGGTGGTCGATAAACCGGCTCGTCCCCTCAAAGTCGGTCTCCAATTCAAACGTAACAACGCCGCCAAAGCCGGACATCTGGTCGATTGCAATAGCATGGTCAGGGTGATCTTCCAAGCTGGGATAGTAAACGTGCCGCACCGCCGGATGGTGGGCCAGGAAGTGAGCAATGTGCTGCGCGGTCTCGTTTTGGCGCTGGACCCGTAACGCCAACGTCTTTAAGCCCCGCAGCAACAAGTAGGCGGTGTGGGGCGCAATGACGTCGCCCAGGATCCCCTGGGTCTCTTTAATTTGTCTAATAAGAAGCTTGGAGCCGATGACCACCCCGGCCAAAAGATCATTATGTCCGCCCAAATATTTGGTCGCCGAGTGAATTACCAGGTCCACGCCAAATTCCAGCGGGCGCTGGTTTATAGGCGTGGCAAACGTACTATCCACAATGGTCCTCAGCCGGTGAGCCTTGGCAATAGCTACCAGTTTAGGCAAATCTACTACCCGGAGATGAGGATTGGTGGGGGACTCGGTGAGAATGATTTCGGTGGTGGGCCGGATAGCCGCTTGGAGGGCCTCGTCATCCCCGACCGGGATTACACTGGTTTCAATCCCAAAGCGTTCCAAGAATTCTGTTACAAATTGGCGAGTACGACGGTAGCCATCATCGGTAATAATCAAGTGGCTACCGGACGAGAGAAAGGTCAGCAGGGTAGTCGTAATGGCCGCCATCCCGCTGCCAAACAGCCGGGCGGCTTCGCCGCGATCCAGACTGGCTAGTTTGGCCTCAACCGCGGCCGTGGTGGGGTTGCCATAACGGCCATACTCCTCACGCTCAAGGTCAATGTTGGCCAGACTAGCGTCATAATACTCGATCAAATCGCGGGTATTTTCAAAGGTATAGGTGCTGGTCTGGAAGATAGGAGTGGCAATAGCGTGATAGGGCTTACTCCGCTTTTCGCCGGCGTGGACAACTTGGGTACTGAGATGGTAATTCGTCATGGCTAAAGGTCTCCTTACTAGGTTGATTTAAATAACAAAGGACCTCTCATCAAGATGAGAGGTCCTTTGTTTGGTTAGAGCCCGTTAATAAAAAGCCCCTTCCAAAAGAAGAGGCTGGGTTAACAAGACACTCGCTCTCATCTTCCAGAAATCGTTTCTGCCGGAATTGGCACCGAAAACCAGTTAGATCTTGATCCGATCTACCGGGTCAGGTTGCCGGAGCTTCACAGGGCCGGTCCCTCCGCTCCTCTGGATGAGTCTAATCCATTAGGTTAGCATAAAGTGCGTCAACAACTGGCAACAATCATATCACGGCCGGCAAACAGTTGTCAAGACCATTAACTAAATGGCAACGGGTGGAAGCCGCTCTGCGGGGCGACGAGGTAGACCGCATCCCCCTGAGTTTGTGGAAACATTATCATCTCCAAGATCGCGCTCCCCGCCAACTGGCCGAAGTGACGGTAGCCTTGCATCACCAGTTCGACACCGACCTGATCAAACTAACGCCGAGCGGCCTGTATTCCATCCAGGATTGGGGGGCCACTATCCATTTTGGCCGGGACGACGACACGCCGCCTTTGGCCGTGCAACCGGTGATTACCTCGGCCGAGCAATGGGAAACATTGCCTCGCCTAAGTGTGAACAAAGGCGCTTTAGGCCGGGAACTGGAGTTCATCCATCAGGTAAATACTCGTCTAAAGGGATCCGCCCCGTTTATGATGACCCTCTTTAGCCCGTTGACCACGGCTTACAAATTGCGCGGTGACCGGATCTCCGGCGACCGGCTACTGGACGACCTGCGCCAATCACCCCGCCATCTCCACGCCGGCCTGAGAGTAATTCGAGACGTTTTGATCGGATATGCCGGGGCATGCGTCGAAGCCGGGGCATCGGGCTTTTTCTTTGCCACCCAACTGGTCAGCGCTGATAAGTTAAGCCGGACCGAGTACGAGGAATTTGGCCGGGCTTATGACCTGGCGGTGCTGGAGTCGCTTCAAGCCAAATCACGTGTAACCATGCTGCATGTCTGCCGGCAAAATCCACTTTTTGACCTGGTGGCTGATTACCCGGTCCACGTCATCAACTGGTCGGACCGCGCTGCCGGCCCTAGCCTGGCCGAAGCTCGCCAGTTGACCCAAACTCCTTTAGCCGGCGGTCTATCTCTGGATACCGGATCCCCTCAAGATGTGCTGGCCGAAGCCCGTGAAGCCATTGCCCAGGCCGGCCGCACCGGCTTCATTCTGGCTCCGGCCTGTGTGATTCGCGGTTCCAGCCCAGAGGCCAATTTAGCGGCCGCCCGCCAAGCTGTCGCCGAAACAGCCTGGTCGTAAAGACCCGCGGAATTCAGCCCCAACCGGCTTTGTTCCGGGGGATAACCTCCGCTGGTTGAGTGATTTAATTTACAGGTGCAAAGCGTTGTGCTATACTGGGTCCGCTTGGCCAGAGCCAAGCAAAAAAGTTTCATAAAAGGATTTGGACCAAAGTGAGACACTCCCGCCGTCCGTGAAATCTAAACTTAGGCGCAGGACTGCGCCTTAATTCTGACAAGCATACGTTCCGGCGCGGCAGGAGTCTCTTACTGCCGTGATAGGTTAACTTTCTGGCGCGGGGCCTCTGCCGCCGCCGGCGTATGCCGGCGGCGGCTTTTTGTTTCCTGGTCAATAATAAGGAGGCGCCGATGCAAAAGAGATAGTCGATGGCTCAAAAATCGAGGGCAAAGAGATACTGATTGTCGATACGATATCTTACTAGACTGTTCAAGGAGATGAATTCGTGACAAACCAACAACCTAAAATCGATACGGTAATCCTGGTGACCAACAACGGGATGGGCCAGGCCGATGAAGCCTTGCAGCACAAACTGTTTCAAACCTACCTCAAACTGCTGGATGATAGTCATACTCTGCCGGCGGTCATTTGCTTTTACACCGAGGGGATCAAACTGGTCACGACCGGTTCGCCCGTCATCGCTGAACTGAAGGCGCTGGAGGCCAAGGGGGTTCACCTGGTCATCTGTAGCACCTGCCTCAATCACTACAACTTGCAAGATCAGGTCGAGGTCGGCATCGTTGGCGGCATGACCGACATCATCGAAGCCCAGTGGCGGGCCGGCAAAGTCATCACGCTTTAAGGGACATTGCCTCCATGGAAACTTATGCCTTACGTTTGCATCCCCATCAAGATTTGAAGGTCGAGCTAGACACCTGGGCCCGAACCCACGAGATCGAAGCGGCCTGCGTCGTGACCTGCGTCGGCAGCCTGCGCCGAGCGGTGCTGCGCTTTGCCAACCAGGACCAGGCGACGGAGTTGGAAGACAAGTTCGAGATTGTGTCGCTGACCGGCACGCTCTCAAAATACGGCTCTCACTATC
>CALMIS010000051.1 GCA_937864185.1 uncultured Chloroflexota bacterium | reverse complement strand
AGAAACTTTGGGAGTGCTCAAAAGATACTTTGTGGAGGAGCCAGATTTTCCTAAATCCAACCATTGGCGGCTTAAATCTAGCAATCCTCTAAGCGCGGATCTAATTGTTATTCCCCCCACCTCCGATGCTAATGCAATTCGGGCTTATTACGACCGTAAGGAAAGGGAGACGCCGAATAAACCATTTCCTGACTTTTATCTTGAGGCTGAGGTGGTTATAGTCGGAAAATTTGTTGGCGTACACCGAAAGTCTTAGACTCGATGCTTGTCTAGCCGACCACCATATACCAACAACTCATACCGGGGTTGTAAGCGGTCACACGCTGTGTATTCTTGACAAGCACTTCGGGTGAGTCTGTTTCTACAAAACACACCTTTATCTCTCTTGGGTGCTCAGCATATTTTAGTAAGAACTCTTGCCTGCTTACGGTTTTTTGAAGCAGTACCTTGCTTGGTGTGTACACATTTTGAATATTTGGAATAGTCATTGTCAATGGTTGTAAAATGACACAATTCGGTTCGACTTGAGAGGATGCGACTGGTAATACGGTGGATAGGTGATCTTCAGTTGTGAATTGCATTCTGAGCTTTGCTCCGACAAATACGACTTTTATTCGTGAACGGAGTATGCTGGCGGCTTAGTAAGAATTAATTCCGTATAGAACTTGCGTTCTAGACGACCACAATAATTTAACATAAAATTCTTGCAAAGTCAATACTCTTGAAGTCTCTAAATCTGATTCTGCGACCAACAAAAAACGCTTCCAAACTCATACCCCTATCGCACCGACAGGATAATGAATGAAAGCGCTGTTTTTTCCATCGAACTTCATACATATTATAGACCTCGTGTAAATTGGTAAGGTGCGGGAGTGGCAACTGTACTCCAAAGTATAATTTACTCCTTATGACGGTTCAATAGGATAATTCTACTTATCTGTAATGATCCCGAAATGACAACTTAATTTTTGATAAAGAACTACCAGTTATGCCTCTCCCGGATAAGCTTATAGTCTTGTAAGTCCCCACAGACTTTTAGCCTTTCTAATCCAATTGACTCTCCCCCCCAATCCATCCTACCCCCTTCTTCACACACCGACCGCGACAAGTACGCAGTCCGCGCCGCGCCAGAGAGGGAAGGCCCTCGGCTGTAAACCTTTCTTGTGATCGCCCCGCCGAAAACAGCTCTCGCCCTAACCTGCGCTTTTATCAGACTGGACCTACTCTGGCTGACAAAGATATTTCCCCATTGCTATAACCAAGCGGCGATGCTACAATATCGCCAGATCTTTCGAAAGGACAAGCAAATGAGCGAGCCGATTCGATACATCACCAACGAACAAGGAGAGCAGCTTAGTGTGGTGCTCGATATAGAGGAATATCGGCGCTTGATCCAATATTCCCCGTCAGATCCTGAATTATTGCTAGGACTGAGCGCAGCCGAGTTGCAGGCTTTGGCCGACAGTAAACTTGCTCCTGAAGATCAAGCCCGGTTAACCGATTTGCTTTCTCGCAACCAAACAGCAGAACTCTCCACATCCGAGACAGATGAATTGGACAGTCTGATCGAGCATGTTAGCCAACTGAATATCTTAAAGACTAGAGCCAGGTATACGCTTCAGTGTTCTCCCTCTTTGGTTTCTTGAATAAACTGGGATTGACTCTCCCCCCCATCCGTGCTACACTCTTCTTAACACACCGACCGAGACGAGTACGCGGCCGCGCCGCGCCAGAGAGGGAAGGCCCTTGGCTGCAAGCCTTCCTCGTGAGCGCCCCGCCGAAAACCCCTCGAGAGTGGAGGCCGGAAAGCCTGAGGGCAAGTATGGCAGCCCGGGTAGCTCCGTTAGCGGCTGCAATGAGAGGAAAACGTAAAACGCAAAACGTAAATTTTTACGCTTTACGCCTTACGTTTGACTAAAATTGGGTGGAACCGTGAGGACACAACCTCGCCCCAACGTGGGCGGGGTTTTTTATTTTTGGAGGAAATTATGCAAGCCAACGATCAAGAGAAAGACGATCTCTACAAACTCCGCCACAGCGCGGCCCACGTGATGGCCCAGGCGGTGTTGGAACTTTACCCGGAGGCCAAGCTCGGCATCGGCCCGCCGATCGATACCGGCTTTTACTACGATTTCGATCTCGGCCTCGACGCGCAGGGCAAGCCGCGGACCTTCACCCCGGAGGACCTGGAGGCCATCGAAAAGCGCATGCGGCAGATTATCGGCGGCAAGCACGAGTTTGTCTACCGCGAAGTCAGCGCCGACGAGGCGCGCCAGCTTTTCAAGGACCAACCCTACAAGCTGGAGCTGATCGACGGGCTGGCCGGCGGCGGCATCGACGAGTACGGCAACGAGACGACCGAGAAGCCGGTGATCAGCACCTACCGCCAGGACTCGTTCGAGGATCTGTGCCGGGGGCCGCACGTCGAGGCCACAAACAAGATTCCGCAGGACGCCTTCAAGCTGATGACCGTGGCCGGGGCCTACTGGCGCGGCGACGAGCATAATCCGATGCTCCAGCGTATCTACGGCACGGCCTGGCGCAACAAGAAGGATCTGAAACAGCATCTGGACATGCTGGAGGAGGCCAAAAAGCGCGATCACCGCAAGCTGGGCAAGGAGCTCGACATCTTTACCTTCGATGACGAGGTCGGCCCCGGCCTGCCGCTCTGGCTGCCGCGCGGCGCGGTCATCATCGAGGAGCTGGAGCAGTTGGCCAAGGAGATGGAGGCCAAGCACGGCTACGATCGGGTCCGCACTCCGCACCTGACCAAAGAGGATCTGTTCTGGCGCAGCGGCCACCTGCCGTATTATGAAGAGAGTATGTACCCGCCGATGGAGATGGAAGGCGTGCGCTACTTCATCAAGCCGATGAACTGCCCCTTCCACCACAAAATTTTTGCCAGCCGGCCCCGCAGCTACCGCGACCTGCCGCTGCGCCTGGCCGAGTACGGCACCTGCTATCGCTATGAAAAATCGGGCGAGCTGTTTGGCCTGATGCGGGTGCGCTCGATGCAGATGAACGATGCCCATATCTACTGCACCGAGGGCCAGTTTGAAGCGGAGTTTTTGGACGTGATCGATATGTACCTGGAATATTTCCAAATCTTCCAGATCGACAAGTATGTGATGCGCTTCAGCACCCACCACAAAAAAGGGTTGGGCAAAAAGTATGTCGATAACGAGCGGCTGTGGCTCAAAACTGAAGAGATGGTCCGCCAGGTGATGACGGCCCACAACATTCCCTTCGTGGAAGTGGCCGACGAAGCGGCCTTCTATGGCCCCAAGATCGATGTCCAGATCTGGAGCGCGATCGGCCGGGAGTTTACGCTGGCCACCAACCAGGTCGATTTTGCCCAGCCGGACCGGTTCGATCTCGTCTACGTCACCCCGGACGGCACGACCGAGACGCCGCTGTGCATTCACCGCGCTCCGCTCAGCACCCACGAGCGCATGATCGGCTTCCTGATCGAGCACTACGCCGGCAAATTCCCGGTCTGGCTGGCCCCAGAGCAGGTCCGGGTCATTCCGATTACCGAAGCGCACCACGAGTACGCGCTTGAGGTGGTCCGGCGGCTGAAAGCGGCCGGGCTCCGGGCCACGGCCGACCTGGGCGGCGAGCGGATGAACAACAAGATTCGCCAGGCCCAGTTGCTGCAAATTCCTTACATGCCCGTGGTCGGCGATCAAGAAGTGGCCGAAGGCACTATCGCCCCGCGCCGGCGAGATAATGTCCGCCAGGATGGCTTGCCGGTCGAGGCCTTTATCGCGGCGGTGAAAGAGAAGATCGCTGCCCGCTCGCCGGAGATCTAAAAAATCAGAGGGAGCCGGGGTTTATGTCTGTGCCGCTTATAAAGACTAAACTCTACATCCCCCTGCCTCGGCCTGACCTGGTGGCGCGGCCCCGGTTGCTGGCGCGGCTGACGGAAGGGGTCACCCGTGGTCCGGGGGTGACCCTGATCAGCGCGCCGGCCGGCTTTGGCAAAACCACCCTGGTCAGCGCCTGGCTCGCGGCGCGGACGAACGGCGCGCCGGAGGCTCAAATCAGCCCGCTGCCCGCCGGGGGAGCGGGCCCCGGCCGGCCCTTGAACGCCGCCTGGCTCTCCCTTGAGCCGGCCGACAACGATCCGACTCGCTTTCTGACTTATTTGCTGGCGGCTATCCAAGAAGTGGATCCGGCCCTGGGCAAAGCCTCGCAGTGCCTGCTCCAGGCCTCGACGCCCGCGCTGCCGCCTTTGGAGGCGTTGCTGGCCCCCTTGATCAACGACTTGGCGACCTTAACGGCCGACCTGGTCCTGGTCCTGGACGATTACCATCTGCTTGAAACTTCCGTTATTCACCAGGCCGTCGCCTTTCTGGTGGATCACCGGCCGCCTCACCTGCACCTGTTTATCACCAGCCGCAGCGAGCCGGCCGATCTGCCGCTGGCCCGCTGGCGAGCCCGCAGCCAGTTGCTCGAGGTCGGCCAGGCGGATCTCCGCTTCAACGGGACCGAAGCGGCCACTTTCTTAAATGAGGTCAGGGGGCTGCACCTCTCGGCTGGCCAGGTCGATAAGCTGGAAGCGCGGACGGAGGGCTGGATTACCGGCCTGCAACTGGCCGCCCTGTCGCTGCAAGGTCGCCCGGATTCGGCCGGCTTTATTGAGACCTTTACCGGCGATCATCGCTTTGTGCTGGACTATCTGGTGGCGGAAGTGCTGGCCCAACAGCCGTCGGACGTCCAGCGCTTTTTGCTGCTGACCTCCATTTTGAGCCGCGTCTGTGCTCCTCTCGGTGAGGCGGTCCTGGGGCCGGCTCAAAACATGGGCGACCGGCCCAATCCCCCAACTGATCCCAAGCCGCAACCGGATCCGCTGGCCGTTCCGCTGCCCTTGCTCGAACAGTTGGCCCGGGCCAATCTCTTCATTACACCCCTCGACGAGGTGGGCTACTGGTATCGCTACCATCCCCTCTTTGCCGAAGCCTTGCGCGGCCGGCTGCGCCAATTAGCCGCCTCGCCGGCGCCTCCCCCTTGGCTAGGCCTCAGTGGGGATGAAGCTGAGTTGCACCGCCGGGCCGCCGGCTGGTACGAGCAGCAAGCCCTGGTCGAGGAGGCTATGGCCCACTGGCTGTTGGCTCCAGATTTTGCCGCCGCGGCCCGGCTGTTGGCCCGCATCGCCCGCCCTATGTGGATGAGCGGCGAGTTAACCACCCTCCAGCGCTGGTTCAAGGCCCTGCCCGAGCCTCTGCTGCGGGCCCGGCCCCAGCTCTGTCTCTTCTACGCCTGGGTTTTGCTGCCCACTCGCCAATTCCAAATCATCGAAACCTGGCTCGAGGCGGCTGAACAGGCTGCTGAGCCCTTTTCCGCCGGCTTAGCCGGCGAGATCGCGACGCTTCGCTCGACCCTGGCCCGGATGCAGAAAGATGCCGATCAGACCATCGTCCTGGCTCACCAGGCGCTGGCTCAACTCCCGCCGGATGATTTGATCCTGCGCAGCGCCGTGGCCTTAAACTTAGGGCACGGTTATCGCCAGCGGGGTGATCTGCCGGCCGCCGAGCAAGCTTTCAGCGAAGCCAAGACTCTGAGCCAGGCGGCCGGGAATCTTTACGTCGCCCTCCTGGCCCTGAGCAATTTGGGCGGGCTGCAAGCCGGGCAAGGCCGGCTGGCGGAGGCGGCCACGTATTATCGCGCCGCGCTCCAACTGGCCACCGACCAGGGCGCCGCCCAACTGCCGGTCACCAGTCTGGCTCATATCGGGTTGGGCAAGATCTGGTTTAAGTGGCATGACCTGGACGCGGCCGCCGGCCATTTAAGCAGCGGCCTCGAGCGGGCAGAGCAAGGCGAGTATCTGACCGTGCTGCTGGATGGTTACCTGACCCTGGCCCAGGTGAAGCGGGCTCAGGCGGACGAGCCGGGGGCGGAAGCCCTGCTCGAGAAGGCGGAACAGTTGGCCCGGCACCATTTACCCGAGAGTCTGGAGCGGATCACCACCCTGCGCTTAGAACTGCCGCTGGCCGGTCAGACCGTGGCCGGGCCGGCTGCCCCGGCCCAAAACCTTCTGAGTGAGCGTGAATTGGAGGTCCTCGCCTGGGTGGCGGCCGGCGCCTCTAACCAGGACATCGCCCAAAAAATGGTGGTGACCATACACACGGTCAAAAAGCACGTGAGCCACATCTTGCAAAAGCTTGAGGTTACCAGCCGGACCCAGGCGGCCGCCAAAGCCCGCCAACTAGGCCTCATCGAGTAACCGGCTACCTCCCCGCCCCGGCCAAATATTACTCTTGAGAGTACACTTAAGAGTATTTACGCCCCGTTTTTTCCCCGCTATACTGAACCCGCAACTGTAAGTGAGGTGGTTCTCTTTAAGGCAGACCAGGATGAGCGTCAACAGCCGCTTTGCCATTTCGATTCACGTTTTGACTTTGTTGGCCCTGCACGAGACTGAATTTTTGACCTCATTAGATATTTCGGAGAGCGTCAATACCAACCCGGTTTTTATCCGGCGAATTTTAGGATTACTCCGGAACGCAGGTTTGGTGACCACTCAGTTAGGAACTGAGGGCGGATCCTGTTTGGCTCAACCCCCGGCTGAAATCACCCTTTTGGCAATCTATCGGGCCACTGTACCCAATCCGCTTTTTACCTTACCTCACCGCCGGCCCAATCCCTTTTGTTTATGCGGCAGTCGAATTGAGTCTATTTTGCAGCGCGAGTTTGATCAAGCAGAAACAGCCCTGGAGGCGGCCCTGAACCAAACTACTCTGGCCCATCTGGCCGACGAGATAAAGACGCGGCCGCGTGAAGTTTACCAGGCCTAACTAATATTTTTAGGCCGATATGTAACTAAACCGATTACATTTTTTAGAGAGGTAGATCATGTCAAACAAAATCTTAGTGATTGGCGCCACCGGCAACATTGGCCATACCCTGGTCAGGCTGCTGGCCGAAAAAGGGGCAACGGTCAAGGCCGCTACCCGCCACCCGGATGCTTACACCGCCCAGACAGGCGTTGAAGCGGTCGCTTTTGATTACGACCGGCCCGAAAGTTACGCCCCGGCTTTGGCCGGCGTTGATCGCGTCTTTGCCATCCCCAAGAATGCCGATCCGGTGGCCCAGGAGACGCTCAATCCGTTTATTGACGCGGCCAAAGCGGCCGGCGTGAATCATGTTGTTCTCAGCACAGCTATGGGCGTGGATCAGGCTCCGCCCGACCTGGGCTATCGCCAGGTGGAACTGCACTTGATGCAGTCGGGTATGGCTTACACGATTCTGCGCCCCAACTGGTTTATGCAGAATTTCAACCCCGGCTTTATCCTACCGATGATCCAGCAAGGCGGAGCCATCTACCTGCCGGCGGGCGACGCCCCGGTCAGCTTCATTGATACCCACGATATTGCCGCCGTAGCGGCCAAGGTCCTGACCGAGCCAGGCCACGCCGGGCAGGAATACACCCTGACCGGCGGTACGGCCCTGACCTATGCCGATGCCGCGGCCCTTATCTCCACTGCGGCGGGGCGGGAAATTCGCTACGTGCCGGTCCCCGACGAGGCCATGCGCGAGGCCTTGACCGGGGCCGGCTGGTGGCCCGGCCAGGTCGAGTTGATGGTGGGCTTGTTTGGGGGCGTGCGGCAGGGGTGGGCGGCTCCGGTAGTCCCCACGCTGGCCGAGCTGCTGGGACGCGCGCCCATCACTTTAGAGCAGTTTGCCGCCGCCAACGCCGAAGCCTGGCGGTAACTTCATGAAGGAACGACGATGATCGTTAAGCGCAATCTCAACCCGGCCAAAGTAATGACCTATATCTGGCCACAAATGGTGCTGGCCCTGGTCTGGTCGGCCAGCGTCTATGTGGCTTATGTGCAGCTTAACCTGACTTTGATCGCCTTGCCCTCCTTTATTTTGCTGGTCCTGGGTGGCGCCTTGGCCATCTTTCTGGGCTTTCGCAATAACACTTCTTATGGTCGCTGGGGCGAGGCCAGCCAGGCCTGGGCGGTCATCATCAACTCAAGCCGCATTTTTGGCCGGCTGATCATCACCTTTGTCGACTCGCACCGTCACACGCCGCAGTACCAGGCCGAGCCGGCCGAGGCGTTCAAAAAGGAGATGCTCTACCGCCACTTAGCCTGGGTCAATACGCTCCGCTTGACCTTGCGGGGACAAACGGACTGGGAAATTTTGCGCCCTTTTCTAAGCGAGGCGGAATACAACCTCTGTCTAAAAAAATCGAACAAGCTCAACTATCTGCTGCAACGACAGGGCCAGCGCATTTACGAGGCAATGGCCGCCGGCACCTTGCAAGGTTTTGACAGCTTCCAACTCGAAGGCACGCTGGCCCAGTTGGCCGGTCAGCAGGCTATCTGTGAGCGGCTCAAGACTATCCCGGTCCCGCGCCAGTATGATTACTTTACCCGGCTGTTTGTCTGGTTCTTTATCATCCTGACGCCGATGTGCCTGGTGCGCACCCTGGTGAATGATAACGTCGGCCTGATGCTGGTCCCCGTTTCGTTAATTTTTGTCTTCGTCTTCGCCGTAGTCGAGCGAACCGGCGCGGTCAACGAAGAACCGTTTGAAAATCGGATCACCGACGTGCCGCTGACCGCCTGGTGCCGCACTATTGAACGCGATCTGAAAGAGCTTTTGGGCGAGGAGAGTTTGCCGCCCAAAAGCGAAGCCAAAAACGGATACCTATTTTGAGAAAGAGAGGAATAATGTCTACAACCTATGTTTTAGTCCACGGGGCCTGGATGGGTAAATTTGCCTGGGACGAGGTTGTCCCGCGTTTAACCGCCTTGGGCCACAGCGCGGTGGCGGTCGAACTACCCGGCCACGGCGAGGATAACAGCCCTCTGGCGGAGCAGACTCTGGCCAACTATCGCGCTACCGTCATCAAAGCGGTGGAGGCGCAAAGTGAGCCGGTGGTCCTGGTCGGTCACAGTATGGGCGGAATGGTCATCTCCGAAGTGGCGGAGGCCATCCCGGACCAGCTCAAAACCCTAGTGTATGTGGCCGGCTACTTGCCCCAAAATGGTGATACCCTGCTCGCCCTGGCCAGCCAGGATCAAGGCAGCCTGATCACCGCCGCAGGCGCTAACCCGACGTTGCTCTTCGCGCCCGATTACTCCACCAGCACCATTGCCCAATCGGCTATTGAGTCGGTTTTCTGCGCCGACTGCGACCGCCAGCACGTTCAACGCCTGATTGACCGGCACAAACCCGAAGCCGGCGCGCCCTTCAGCGCAGCCGCCACCCTTACCTCGCAAAACTTTGGTAAAGTGCGTAAAGTTTATATCGAAACCTGGCAGGATAAAGCGGTCAGCCATCAATTGCAGCGGCTTATGCTATCCAAAACGCCGGTTGACAAGACCCTCACCCTCGACTCCTCCCACTCGCCTTTCTTCTCCATGCCCGATGCTCTGGTCGCTCATTTAACTAACCTAGACTAAACGAGGTGATTTATGAACATTGCAGTGATTGGGACAGGCAACGTTGGTCGCGCTTTGGGAACGAGTTGGGCCATGAAAGGCCACCAGGTTATTTTTGGCAGCCGCGATCCGCACAGCCAGAAGGTAGCCGACGTGCTGGCGGCAGCCGGACCCAATGCCAGCGCTGCCACGCTGCCCGAAGCCGGGGCCAGGGCAGAAGTGATCGTGCTAGCCACCCCTTGGGATGGTGTCCACCAGGTGGTTGAAGCGCTGGGGGAGGTGGCCGGCAAGATCATTGTCGATGCCACCAACCCCATTGACCCCGGCTTTCAATTGGCCGTGGGGACCACTACCTCCGGAGCGGAGCAGATAGCCGGTTGGGCTAAAGGCGGGCGGGTGGTCAAAGCCTTCAACACCACCGGCTGGGAGAATATGGCCGATCCCATTTACCATGGCGAACCGATCACTATGTTCATTGGCGGCGACGACGCCGAGGCCAAAACTGTGGTGACCGGTCTGGCCGCAGACCTGGGTTTTGAGGTGGCCGACACCGGACCGCTCTCAACCGCTCGCTACTTGGAACCCCTGGCCATGGTCTGGATTCATCTGGCCATTGGGCAAAAGCAGGGGCGGCAGATCGCCTTCAAAATTGTTAGACGTTAATCAAGGAGAAACTGAATCAATGTCGCACAAAAATCTAAATCCGGTTAATCCGGCCAAACCGAAACGAGTGGCTATTGTTATCGCCAACCCGGCCGTGTCTCCGACCACGGGCTGGCCGGTCGGTTTTTGGTGGAGCGAACTAACCCATCCCTACTTCAAGTTTTCCGAAAAAGGCTACGAGGTCGAAATCTTTAGCTACTTTGGCGGAAAATGCGAAGGCGATGCTATGAGCAACCCCGATGATGTCACCCAGTGGCAGGCCGAAGACCTGATCAGCCGGGGCTTTATCGGTGATCCGGCCCTGATGGCCTTGGTGGAAAATACTCGGCCTGTCAGCGAAATTGAGGTGGATAAGTTTGACGCCATCGTCATTGCCGGCGGGCAGGCGCCCATGGTCACAATGGAAAAAGCCGTGGAGGTGCAGCAGAAGTTTGTAGAATTTTACGAGGCCGGTAAAATTGCCTGTGCTCTCTGCCACGGCGTGGCTGTTTTGCGCTACGCCAAACTTTCTAACGGGGAATATCTCGCCAAAGGCAAAACGGTGACCGGCTTCGCCAATGTGGAAGAAGATTTTGCCGACGAGGCGGTCTGGTCGCTGGGTTTGTTGTCCAGAGATAAGCACGTGATGGCCTGGCGGATTGAGGACGAGCTAAAGAAAATCGGGGCCAACTTCATTCAGGCCGGTCTCTGGAAAGGCTTTGCCATCCGGGATGGTAACCTGGTCACCGGCCAGCAAAACTTCAGCGGCTCTGAAACCGCCGATTTGGTGATCCAAGCCTTGGGTGAGTAGGCTGACGGTTGGTACTGCCGGCGCGGGCGAGATTAATTCGTCCGCGCCGTTTGAGTCAAGCCCAAGCTACCCGTTTTTCTAGGTTAGACCTGACGAAATAGGTATTGTGCCTGGACTTGTTCACCGATAAACTTGATTAGACTATCACCTTTAAATTTCTACGGAGGTAACTCTTGACCCAACGGCAATGGTGGGAGAAACCGAAACTCAGAACCGATGAGGAAGAAGATCGCGAGCGGCGCGTCACCTGGCTAGAGCTTTTTTTTGATCTGGTGTTTGTAGTGGTCGTGGCCGAACTGTCGCACAGTCTGGCCGAGCATATTTCCGTGGAGGGCGTGATCGGCTTTGTTTTGTTGTTCATCCCGGTCTGGTGGACTTGGATTGGCGGTACCTTTTACAACGAGCGGTTCGAGACCAACGATGTCAGCAACCGCCTCTTTGTGTTTTTGCAAATGCTGCCGGTGGCGGCGCTGGCCGTTTTTGCTCATGATGCCTTGGGTGAAACTTCGACCGGATTCGCTCTGGCCTACGCGGCCGGCCGGATCATCATCATTATCCTGTGGTTGCGCGGCGGCTGGCACGAGGAGAGGTTCCGCCCGGTCTCAAACCGTTATGCCGTGGGTTTTAGTCTGTCGGTTTTACTGTTTGTGAGCTCGGTGTTTGTGCCCCCCCCGGTGCGCTTTTGGTTGTGGGGGCTGGGTTTATTAATTGACGTGGTCACACCGATGGCGACTCTCCACTTCCAGGCCCGGCTGCCCCGGTTCAGTTCTTCCCGCCTGCCGGAACGCCTGGGCCTGTTTGTTATTATCGTCCTCGGCGAGACGCTGGTCGGCGTGGTACACGGAGTAGCCGACCAGCACCACCTCACTTTGGCGACAGGGGTAACCGGTGGATTGGGAATGGCCCTAGGCTTTGGCTTGTGGTGGGTTTATTTTGATTTTGTGGCCCGCCGCCAATTCAAACGGGGCCGCTGGTGGCCGCTCATTTGGACCTATCTGCACTTGCCACTGCTGATGGGGATTGTGGCCGTTGGGGCAGGTGTTAGCCATGCAGTCGCCAGTGACGAGACAAGCTTGCCGGATGAAGTTCGCTGGCTTATTGCTGGCGCTGTGGCTGTGGCCTTAATCATCATCGGGCTGCTGGAACTTGCGCTGCACCGGCGTGAAGACGAGCCAACCCATCCTCAGTTCAGCCCGCTGTTAAAGTTCATCGGCGGCTTGCTGGCCATAGGTCTAGGCTGGCTGGGGGCAGGCGTTAGCTCCACCTGGCTGTTAAGTCTGTTAATGCTGCCCATTTTTATGCAGATGATTTACGGCGCCTATGTCTGGTTTCAGCAACCTCTGCCTCATCCGGTGCTTGAGTCATCAGGCTGAATTAGCCGAGCCCAGGCTCAAGGCGACCGGGCCGGAAAAGCGGTACAACTCCGGCACAGGAGACCGAGCCCCGACGACTGAGTATAAGCGGGGCTAACCGCTCTCTCATTGGAAGCCTGCCTTGTCTCCGACCCCACCACCCGAATGGCTGAGACCGCGCTGTCGGCCAGGTTTTGCTGATCAACGACGGTCAGGGTAACGGAGTAAACTCCCGGCAAGCTGTACATGTGGGTCGGCACAATGCCGTCGCCGGCCAACCCATCCCCAAAATCCCAGGTATAGCTAATAATTGGACTCTTGGCCAGCGTGCTGCTGCCATCGAAGCTAACGGTTTGGCCGGGGTTGGCCTTCGTTGGGCCGTTGATGATGGCCACCGGTGCTTGCCCGGCCGGCGCAGCGGTAATGGTGACAAAGACCAACTCAACATCGCTGAGGCCTTGCTGGTTGGTGACGGTTAAGCTGACCTGGTAGGTGTTCGAGGCGGCGTAAGTATGCATCACCAGCGGTCCACCGCCCACGGTCCCGTCGCCGAAGTTCCAGGCGTAGCTGGTAATCGCGCTGGCCGACTGGGACTGGCTGCCGTTGAAGGTGATCACCTGCCCCCCCTGGCCCTGCGTTGGGGCGATAATCACGCCTAACGGCGCCTGGTTCGGCACCGGAGTCGGGGTGGGAGGCGGAACGGGGGTGGCGGTCGGCGGCGGAACAGGCGTGTCAGTCGGGACAGGCGTATCGGTGGGGGGGACAGGCGTATCGGTCGGAA
>CALMIS010000050.1 GCA_937864185.1 uncultured Chloroflexota bacterium | reverse complement strand
AGATTATCGTTAGAATGGAATGAGTCAGCCCGAGCACAACTTAATCTTTCTTATTGAATTTGTTCATGGCCATCTCCATGCCTTCGGTGACAATGACTTTGATGGCCTCAACACCCCTTTCGTAAGTAACCAACATCTCCGCCCATTCATCTTTGGTAAAGGGTTGTAGGACGTAAGCTTTCGGCGGCACCGAACCGGTCGGGCGGCCGATGCCCAGCCGGATCCGCGGAAAATCCTGCGTACCCAAATGCTGAATAACGCTGATCATACCATTGTGCCCCCCGGCTCCACCCTTGAGCCGCAAGCGTAGCCCGGCCAAAGGCGTATCCAAATCATCAAAAGCCACCACGATGCGCTCCGGCTGAATCTTATAAAAACGGGCCAGCGCGCCAACAGCCTCACCGCTCAGGTTCATAAAGGTCTGCGGCTTAAGCAGAGCGACCTTCACTCCGGCCAATTCGGCTCGGGCAACCAAACCTTTGTGGCGCGACTCATCGAATCGAAAATCCGGGTAATCGCGCACAACGGTATCAAGCAGATGCCAGCCCGCGTTGTGCCGGGTGTTTAGATATTTTTGACCGGGGTTACCCAAGCCGACGATTAACCACTCCGGCGGGCCGGAGCGATTTTCCTTGGGACCTCCAAATAGAGGAAATGAGAGCGGCATCAGTTCTACTTCCGATTTTGCCGATCGCGCATGTCTTTAAAGAAGGCCCGCAGCGCCGACAGAAAACCAAACAAGACAAACACGCTGAGCATAAGCAGACCGCCGTATAGACAGGCATCTCGCAACGGGACAACTGAGAAGCCTGAGACGGTGGGGATAAACGATGAGTTTTCGGCCGGATCTTCGAGCGGTGATGAGGTCTCTACCGGGCGCGGCGTGGGGGTATCAACAACCGGCTGCTCAATGACGATAGTCGGGGTTGGCGGAAGGGGGGTAGGAGTCTCGGTGGGGATAACAATTTGCAGTTCAGGCGTCGCTTCTTCTCCTGCCTCTTCGGTTGGCTCTTCGGTGACTTCCGCAGTGGGGGTAGGTGTCGCCTGGCTGTTGGAAACTACAATCTGGGTGGCGAAAAATTCGGTATAGTTACCATCCTGGCGCACGGTGCGCAACCGGAGGGTATAGCTACCGTCCGGCACTACGCTGGTATTCCAGACCGCCAGTTGCCCATCGATGACCGGCTGGTTGCCCAACCCCCCGATAGCCTGCCATTGATTGTTGGCCGGCTCAGGCGCGTACTCGATGATATAGAACTGAAATGCCGGATGGTCAGAACTGCCGGTAATCCGGACCACCCCGCTGACGACAGCGTTACTGGTCGGCTCGGTAATGACGGCCAGGTCCTGGCCCTGTTCCGGGGGGGCGGCCAAAGCCGTTAGACTAGACGTGGAAAAGTGGGTAAACGTTAAAAACGCCAGCGCCGCTGCCCCGATGAGGGGCCACAACCGGCGGCAGAGTCGAACTATGTGGATCATTCCGTCCTCGACTAAAACTAGGTTAAAAACTCAAGATGGGGAGTCTAACACGAGACGAAATGAATGACAAAAACCAAAATCAAAAGACCAGGTCAGCGTTTGAACCCTCTGACCTTAGCTCTTCAAGTAGCCGCCGACTACAAGACGTTCTAAGTAACGCCCTTCCTCACTACTCCAGTTGCTGCATGTAATTAAGGTCAGCCGCGCGGTATTAGAGGGGTGGGTCACTTGAATGGCCGACCGGTCGACGAGCTGATAATCATCGATCACGTATTCAAACTGCTCGGTGCCATAGTAGACATAGACACTGTCCCCCGGCTGCAAATCCGACAGATGAGCAAAAGGGCCGTAGACTCCAACATCGACCGTGACGTGCGCCGCCAGGACGATGTTGCTGTTGGCGCCGGGCCGGGCCGTGCCTTCCAAATGACCGACCGTGGTGGTCCCCAAGTGGTCCACCTTCCAGGTCTGATTCTCAATGGGCGAGAGCGCTACCGGCGCATCCAGCCCCAGTTTGGGCACCACTAAGCGAGTAGCCACTCCCTCCTGGGTAATGGCATTGACCGAGCCTTCCGGCAGGGAAAAGCCCCGGGCCTGGTTGATCTCTTCCTGAGAAAGGAACTGACCATTTTCAGGCGCCAGCGGCTGGCTCGAGGCCACGCCCGGCTGAGGGGCTAGAAAACCCGAACTTTCATCCGGAGCGATGATCGCTTCGGCTACCCTTCCGGCTTGAGGCGTAGCCAGCGGAGCCAACTGGACAATTCTGATCAATCTTGATTGGTTCTCTGGGCCGGAGAAAAGCCAGCCAGCCGAGCAGCTCAGGGCGACAAGCACGGTACATGCTACGGCCAAAGCCAAGGGGCTGCCAACCAGGCCTAAAGCGATAAGTCTCTGTTTCATGAATACTTCCCGGTGTTAGTTAGCTGGAAAGGGGCAAATCTTGGACTGCGAAAGTGAAGGAAAATTTGACTCTTGAATATCTAAGAGTAGTATATTGAAGTTTGGAAGAAATTGCAACGCAGACGACTGCCTTTCGCGTAAGTACCCCGGCCGACCTCGTCGGCTGGTTGCTTGTTGAGGAGCACCTATTTGGCCCGCCTTGGAGATACCTTAAAAGCCGCCCGCGAGCAGCAAGGGCTAACCATCGAGGAAGCTGCTAAGCTAACCCACATCCGACAACATTTATTGGAAGCTTTGGAAGAAAACCGGTTCGAGACGTTTCCATCGCCGGTCATTGCCCGCGGTCTGATCCGTAACTACGCCAAGTTCCTCAAACTTGACCCGATTGAAGCCTTAACCCTGTATGACGGCAAAGGTCGAGTGCCGGTCAAAGGGCAGCGTTTGACGCCCGACGGAATCGAGTTTATGGACCTCTCGATGTCGTCCCGCTCCTATTTTCTAAACTGGGAGCTCCTGGTTGGGGTTGTGCTCGGTTTTTTGGTGGTGGGGGCGGCCTGGTACTTTTTTTATGGAGCCGCTGTCCAACCGGCGGTTGTGGTGGCCACGGCTACGCCAACCACTCGAGCCGCGGGCATCAGCGAGACCTCAGCCCTAATTCTCGACACGCCCACGCCCCTGCCCACCAACACGCCTACTCCGCTACCCCCGACCTTTACCCCAACGCCCCTCATCTACACCGGCGTAACCGTCGAACTGGTCATCAATCAAGCCTCGTGGGTTCAGATCCTGGTCGATGAGACTAAAGAATTCGAAGGAATTCTGCAACCCGGTGACACCCCCAGTTGGACCGGTGAACAACGCGTGGCCATCCGCGCCGGCAACGGCGGTGGGGTTGAAGTCATCGTTAACGGCGTTGATCGGGGAGTAATGGGCGCTAACGGGCAGGTGGTCGACCAAATCTGGGAAAAAGTGACCGATCCTGCCGCCCTAACCACTCCACCCGCTACCTCTTCGCCGGATGAAACGGCCGAAGCCACCCCCACGGAGCAGTTCTCGGAGTTAACTGGTTCTACGGCCACCGCCACGCCTAGCCTGGAGCCGACCCCGATTGAGGACGCAGCCAGTCCGGACGAAGCCGAACCTGAGAGTAATCTCCAGTAAGCCGGCCTTACTCTAGCCCCATACGCTGTTCAAAACGTTCAAGCGCCACTTTCATGGCTTCCTGACGTACGGCGGTGGTCACATCACCGCGGGTCCGTTCCAGCACCCCGCGAACCATATCGGTGGTCCGGCGTAGCCCGCCCGTGATCGCACTCGGAAAGTCGATGGCGATCAGGACGGTGTAGATTTCGTCCATATGATCCAAAATGCGCTCAGCCTGGGAGACATCGCCTCGCCGCAGAGCATCGAGCGCAAAACGGCGCAGTTCGCCGGCCGCTTCGGCTAGACCGTTAAGATAGGCCGGATATTCGATCTTGAGACTCTCGGGGCTGGGCAACGGTTCTGCTTGAACAATGGCCCGGGTCAGGTGGGCTTCGGCCAACTCTTTCAGCGCATCTTGAGTATAGCCGGCCCAATAAACGTCCGGATAAGGCTGGGTCTCAGCCACCATCTCGGCCGCGATCTCGTTGGCGGTTTGTAGCAAGGACAGCGCTTCCGGATCTTCACCGCGATGAGTGGCCCGGATGGAATTGGCGCAGTAGCGGATCAACTCACGGGAACGGGCCAAAGTTTTATCTCGAATATCGGTTTTGATCTCAAAATCATGATTAATTGAACTAACGATTTGGTCAAGCGTCTCGGTAAAGCTATAGTTTTGTTCCATACTTACGATGTAAATCCTTTACTGGGATCGATCACAATATTGGTCGGTACTTTAATTTCGCCATTTTTGGCTTCAAAGCGCTGCAAATTTTCGGTCAGAGCCCGGAGCAGAAGTTTGGCGTGAAGCGGTGTCATCACAATCCGGCTGTGAACTTTAGCCTTGGGCTTATTGGGTAAGATTTGAGAGAAATCAAGGATGATTTCCGAGGCGGAATGGCTGACCAGGACCAGGTTAGCGTAGCTGGCTTCCAAATCAGCGGGGACTTCAACGTTGAAACGGGGTGGTTTCGGCGCGGGTTGTTCGTCCATGGGTCACTCCTTGGTAACTTAATTGGCGTATCTTCTCAATATTTCGGGGTGAACCCGGCCTGAGCTTGTCGAAGGCCGTTGGTTTAGACAAGCTCAACCAACGCTACCGCGATTTATTGAAACCTTTAATTGGCCAGTAAAAACTGAAGCCGCTCCAAAATTTGGAGCGGCTCCATGCTGCCTTACAGTTGGGTTCTTGTCAAAAACGGTTTACTTTTCCTCAAAATCTAACGAAGCCGAGTTGATGCAGTAGCGTAAACCGGTGGGTCGGGGACCGTCTTCAAAGACATGGCCCAAATGGGAGCCACAAACGTTGCAGTGAACTTCGGTCCGGCGCATAAACCAGCTTGTGTCCGTTTCGGTGCCGACATTTTCTTCATCCATCGGTTCCCAGAAGCTCGGCCAACCGGTTCCGGAGTCGAATTTGGTTTCCGAGCTAAATAGTTCGGCACCGCAGCCAACACACTTGTAAACGCCTTTATCTTTATTATCCCAATACTTACCGGTAAAGGCGCGCTCGGTGCCTTTTTGTCGGGCTACATGATACTGCTCAGGCGTGAGTTGTGTTTGCCACTCGGCTTCGGTTTTGATCACTTTTGGTTTGCTCATGGCGCTTTTCTCCTTTGCTGATATATCGAACCTATTTAGAATCTTACATGAGATAGATTACGAAAAGCTTAAATTCACGTTTGTGACCTTTAATACTGGAGAGTACTAAAGATGATTCTTGTGACCGGCGCAGCCGGCAAAACCGGACAGGCAGTGATCCAGGCGCTCGTCCAACGTGGCGAAACGGTCCGAGCGCTGGTTTATCGCGAGGCGCACGTGGCCACCGTTCAAAGTTTGGGCCTGGCCGACGTGGTCTACGGGGATATGCAGCAGGCCGAGGTCTGGCGCCAGGCGATGCTCGGCGTGCAGGCTCTCTATTTGATTTGCCCGAATATGTATCCTCACGAATTTGAGCTGGCTCGCCTGGCCACCGGCACAGCCCGAGATTTCGGAGTGAGCCGCTTTGTCTATCACTCCGTGCTCCACCCCCAGACCGAGACGATGCCCCACCATTGGCAAAAGCTGCGGGTGGAGGAGCTGCTGTTTGAAACTGGCCTCAACTTTACCATCTTACAGCCGGCGGCCTATATGCAGAACATCCTCGGCAGTTGGCCGGGCATTGCTGGCGAAGGGGTGTACCGGGTCCCTTACCCGGTCGAAACGAAACTGAGCCTGGTCGATTTGGCCGACGTGGCCGAAGTAGCGGCGCGGGTGCTGGTGGAACCTGGTCACGACTACGCCATCTACGAGTTGGCCGGACCGACCAGCCCCAGCCAGACCGAGGTGGCGGCGCTTCTCAGTGAGGTTTTAGGGCGGACCGTAACCCCGGAGCGGGTTTCCCCGGCAGCCTGGCGGCGAGAGGCGGAGCAGGCCAGGCTGGGCGAGTATCAAATCGAGACCCTGCTCAAAATGTTTCGCTACTACGAGCAGTATCATTTTCTGGGCAACGCTAACGTGCTGCGCTGGCTGCTGGGTCGAGAGCCGACTGATCTAAAGCGTTTTTTTCAACGCGTAAAAGATAAGTAGTAAACAAGCAGGTTCAGTGAGCTGAACCCGTCGATTCATACCTTATGGCTGAGCAATGGCAACTCCCCCCCATCGACCAAGTCCTCGATGAGCCGCCACCGGAGACGGGGCAGGCGAATTTGCTGCGGCAAAAGCGCCTGATTGAGGCCACCTTGAGCGAACTGGGGTTTGAAGCGAAGGTCCAGCAGGTGCAGCCGGGACCGCGTTTTACCCGTTTTGGCTTGAGCCCTGGAGCAGAGGGCCAACTGAGTAAAGTCAAAAATTTGGACAAAGATCTGGCGTTGGCTCTAGATGGCGCCACAGTGCAGATCGATCTGCCGACGCCGGATTTTCCGATGTTAGGGGTGCTGGTCTTGCCGGCCCACGCCCCGGAGCCGACCGTCAAGCTGCGCCAGATTCTGGAGACAAAGCTGTATAAACAAGCGGAAGGCACGCTTAAGGTCGGTCTGGGTCTCAACCTCGTTGGCCAGCCGGTCATCATCGATCTGGCCGAGTTGCCCCACCTGCTCATCGGCGGGACGACCGGCTCCGGCAAAAGCGACTGTCTGCACAACATCATCGCCAATCTGTTGTGCAACTACGCGCCCAATCAGGTGCAATTGCTGATGATTGATCCGTTGGCTATCGAACTGCGCGATTATAGCGGCCTGCCCCATCTCTTTGCGCCCGTCGTAACTCGTTCAGCGCAGGCGTTAGATACGCTGAACACGATCGATAAAGTCATCGACCGGCGCTACCGGGCTTTTGCCGATAACCAGGCTCGGGACATTGCCGGCTACAATCAGAAACTTAAACAAGCGCGCCGGCCGCCTATTCCTTACATCATCATTGCCATTGACAATGTCTTCGACCTGATGATGACGGCCGCCCGGGAGGTGGAGCAGGTGATTACCCGCATGGCTCAGCGGGCCCGGGGAGCGGGCGTCCATTTGATCTTCGCCACCCCGCGCGCGGATACCGAAGCCCTGTCGGGGACGATCAAGGCTAACTTCCCGGCCCGGATCGCGCTCCGCGTCATTGGGGCGGCCGAGTCGCGCTTGATTTTGGACGCCGCGGGCGCCGAAGTGCTGTTGGGGCAGGGTGATTTGCTTTACCGGGCGCCCAACACCACTGAGCTCACTCGCCTGCAGGGCGTCCATATTTCCGAGGACGAGCGGCGCCGCTTGGTGCAGTTTTGGCGCAGTTGACAGAATATCACTTTACGCATAAATTTAAGGGGGGGAGACACACTTGCCCCTGCCGCGCATCGGTCTCAAGCGCGGCTCTGTGACTCTCCCAACACTGACCTTGAGGCTATCTTTGTCAACACCTCTAACCAGCGCTGACCTCCAGCGTTTCATCAGCGAGCATCGGCTCGAGGCTGAAATTTTGCATCTGGCTGAACACACACCGACCGTCCCCGAAGCCGCCCGAGTGCTGGCCGTTGAGCCGGAGCAGATTATCAAATCCTTGGTCTTTGTGATCGATGACGAGCCGCTGCTGGTGATCAACAACGGCCTGGCTAAAGTTGATCGCCGCCAAGTGGCCGACCGGCTAGGGGTCGGGCGCAAGAAGGTTAAGTTTGCCAGCGCCGAGCATGCCTTGAGCATCACTGGCTACGTGGTCGGCAGCATGCCGCCGTTTGGTCACCGGCTGAAGCTGCGAACCTTGCTCGATCCGGCCATTACGACTTGGGACATGGTCTACGGCGGAGGCGGTGACCTTGACGCGATGCTGCGTCTGACCGTGGCCGAATTGCTGCGGGTAACCCAGGCTGAAGTTATTGAAGTCTCGGAACGCTTTAAAAATAACTAATCTTACCCTTTCCCGATGGATCAGCACCCCACCAAACCTCAACAGGAGAAGATCTTGAGTAACAAACGCGAAGTCTTCGGCTGGGCCATGTACGACTGGGCCAACTCGGCCTTTAGCACGACCGTGGGCACGACCTTTCTCAATTCGTACCTGATTGCGCTGGCCATGGCTGATGGCGGCACGGTCAATGTTTTGGGACTTGAGATCGAAGCCAGTTCGTTTTTTCCCTACTGTGTCTCGCTCTCGGTCCTGCTGCAGGTTCTTTTTTTACCGATTCTGGGCTCGCTGGCCGATTATTCAAATTTGAAGAAGATGCTGATGATGGGGTTTGCCTATCTCGGTTCGGTGGCGACCCTGCTGCTCTTTTTTGTCCAAAGCAGCAGCACCATCATTCTGGGCGGCGGTTTGTTTATTATTGCCAACCTGGCTTTTGGGGCGGCCATCGTGTTTTACAATGCCTTTCTGCCGGAGATCGCCGGGCCGGATGAGCGCGACTCGGTCAGTTCGAAAGGGTTTGCCTTTGGTTACCTGGGCGGTGGCACGCTGCTGTTAGCCAATCTGATCCTGGTTTATTTTATGGAAGATCAAACCCTGGCGATCCGGATCAGTCTGGCCAGTGCCGGGGTCTGGTGGCTGGCTTTCACCTTTTTGTTTCCCCAGCGCTACCTGGTCCAACGAGAACCGGTCCACACTCTGCCTGCCGGCGAGTCCTACTTCTCGCACAGCCTCAAGCAGCTCGCTTCGACGCTCAAAGATATGAAGACAAAGTATCCTAAAACGCTGCGCTATCTGTTGGCTTATCTCATTTACAACGACGGCATCCAAACGGTCATTGTGGTGGCCGGCGGCTTTGCCACTTCAGAACTTGGCCTTCCTTTCGAGATGCTGGCTGTCTTGGTGCTGATGATTCAGTTTGTGGCGGCAGCCGGGGCCCTCTTGTTCAACAGAGTTTCGGGCCGGATCGGAGCCAAACAAGCCATTATGATCAACCTGGGCATCTGGGTCTTACTCATCATCTATACCTTTGCTTTTTTAACCTCAATGGCCGAGTTTTGGATCGTCGGCGCCCTACTGGCGGTGGTGCTCGGCGGGTCGCAGGCCCTCAGTCGATCGCTCTTTTCGCAGATGATTCCGGAAAACCGGGAGGCTGAGTATTTCAGCTTCTATGAAATTAGCGAGCGCGGCACCTCCTGGCTGGGACCGTTCGTCTTCGCCCTGGTGGTTGATTTAACCGGAATACAGCGGTTGGGCATTATTTCCTTGGTCCTTTTCTTTGCCGTTGGCCTGGTTTTGCTCTACACCACCGATGTACGCCGGGCCATCACCGACTCCGGCAACCAACTCCCTACGGTTGTCTGAACCCAGGGCTTCGCAGACTCTCAACATAACTAGGAAGTATTGATTCTCTGCCCCAAGTATGTTACAATTAAAAATATTATGGTAAGTCCATCTGCGGGGAGCGAGGCCATATGACGCTGATCAAACATTTTTTTAGGGTTCAGATGGTACTGCCGGGGCTGTTGGCCATGGCGGTGATGATGGTGATCAACCCACCGGTTTTCGCGGGCGACCCGGATGATACGATTGGACCGGCCAACCCCAATGTGCTCGTCTGCAAAAGCAAGGAGGATGGCAAGTATATCAATCTGGAGAATGATGCTTTTCCCGGCACCGAAGGCGGCACCATCGACTTTGATCCAACGGAGGACGTTGATGTTAGCCGGCTTGAAAACGAATGCGAAGACGAAAATGGCTTCCTGGAATACATCGCTCAAACCGAGATTGAAGGCTACCTTTACGAGTATGTTCCGAGTCCTGAAGATCCAGACGAGTGGATCGCTATTCCAAGACCCGGTATTCCGGTTATCGCCGAAGGGATTGACTTTGAAATTTACTGGATCACCGAAAAAGATCCGGCCGGATACTTCTATTTTTACAAAACCCGTTTCGGTTCGGGTCCGATTCTGCTGAACGCGCAGTTGCCGCCAGATGCGACGCCGCTCAATCCCAATATTCGAATAGAATCAACCGGCTTTTTGGATACGTGGACGGTGTATTTGGGCTTCTATCGCGGCGACGTTGAGCCGCCCCCGCTGGAAGAGCTACGCACTCCGGACGGTCAACGCTTACCGGCGGCAGATACTCGCTTCTATGATAATGTCGGACTGGATGGCAAAACGGCTTTGCCGGCCGTGGGCGGCATCAAAGAAGAAAAAAGTATGATCCCGACCATAGCCGTTGCCGCGATCGTCATCATTACGCTGCCGCTCGTAGGCGTTATCTGGATGCGCAAAAACAAAGGTCGGGACGATTTTGAGGACAGATAAAGCGATGCCCAGATCGCTAAATAAAAAACCGATGTCACGGCGACATCGGTTTTTTATTTTTTTGATGAAGGTTGTCCGATTTAGATCGTCTCCCCGCTGTTTACGTAATCAGCGGGAAAATCGGTCTCACGCACGCCAGGGCTGATAATCACATTGTGACCAATTTTGACGCCGGGCGGAATGTGAGCCCATTTACCGACCGCCGTTAAACCGGTGTTGAGCCGGTTAGGATGCAGTTTGTTGGGGGTGTTGTCCACGCCATAGCCAATCTCGGCCCCCTCGCCGACCACCACACTCTTATCTACAATAGCCCGTTCAACCCGAGCACTGGGTTTAACCACAGTGTCATTCATTATAACGGAGTCTCGCACAATCGCTCCAGGCTCAATCCGGACCCCGGGCGACAGCACCGAACGCTCCACCACCCCCTCGACGATACAGCCGTTGGAGATCAAATTGCCGCCGGCCCAGGCCTGTTCGCCAATCTGGACCGGGGGTTGCTCTTCGCTCTTAGTATGAATGACCCATTCAGGGTCGTAAAGGTCGAGGGCCGGGGTTTCGGCCAGCAAAGCCATATTGGCCTCCCAATAGGCTTGCAGGGTGCCCACATCGGCCCAGTAGCCTTCAAAGGTGTAGGCGTAAGCTTTGTACGACGAGATGATGCGCGGCAGCACATCCCGACCAAAGTCGTTGGTTTTGTCATCGGCCAAGGCGTCACGCAAGACGTCCACCTTGAACACATAAATGCCCATTGAAGCCAGCGTTTCTTTGGAGCGGCGTGGCTTTTCCTTAAAGCCGGTGACCTGCATATTGGGTTCCACGCTGACAATGCCGAAACGATAAGTCTCAAAGGGGCTAACCCGCCGCACTCCCAGAGTGACATCGGCTTGCTTTGACTCGTGGAACTGCAGCATTTGGCGGTAATCCATTTTGTAAATGTGGTCACCCGCCAGGAGCAGGACCGTATCCGCTCGCCGCTCGTCGACAAAATCAAGATTGCGGCGCACGGCATCGGCGTTGCCCCGCTGCCAGCCACTTTGCCGGGGGCCAAGATAGGGCTGCAACAGACGCACCCCACCCTGGGAGCGGTCCAAGTCCCACGGCTTGCCAACCCCCACATGGGCGTTGAGCGAGCGCGGCATGTGTTGGGTGAGCAGGGCGACATCATAGATGTTGGAATTGACACAGTTAGAGAGCGGAAAGTCGATGATTCGAAACTTACCGCCAAAGGGGATAGCCGGTTCGGCGCGCACTGCGGTGAGCACGCTCAGGTTTTCGCTGGCGCCGCCCGCCAGAATAATCGCTAAGACTCTCATACGGTTTCTCCGCTTGGAATATCGGTGCCGGGAAAATCGCTCTCAAGCACGCCGGAATGAATCAATACGTTACGGCCGATGGTGATACCGCCGGGGATCTGCGCTCCGGCGCCGACCACGGTAATCCCGGTGTTGAGTTTATCCGGCATCCGGTGGTTGATTGTCCAGTCATCGCCATAACCTAAAAAAGTTCCGGCGCCAATTACCACGTTTTCATCAATAATAGCCTTGTCCACCACGGCTCCCGGGCCAATCCAGGTGTCGCTAATGATTACCGAGTCCTTAACCACTGCCCCCGGCGACACATAGACGCCCGGCGACAACACCGAGTGCTCGACATAGCCGCGCACCACGCAGCCGTTGGAGATCAAGCTGTTGATGACCTGGGCCTGCGGTCCCAACTTTACCGGGGGACGCTCCTGGTCACGGGTGTGGATGACCCAATTTGGATCATGCAGTTTGAGGCCGCCATCCGTCTCCGGGTTGGTCATAGCCAGGTTGGTTTCCCAAAAAGACTGGATCGTCCCCACGTCGACCCAGTAACCCTCGAACGCGTAGGCGAAGACTTTGTCTCGTTGGATCATATCGGGAATGATGTGCTGGCCAAAATCGATGCGCTCCTGGCCGCTTTCCGAGAGCCGCTCGATTAAGATATCGGACGAGAAGATATAAATTCCCATCGAGGCCAGCGTCCCTTTATCGCGATCTTTGGGCTTTTCATGGAACTCGGTGACGCGCATATTTTTGTTGACGGTCATAATCCCAAAGCGATCGGTCTCTTCCAGCGGCACTTCCATGACCCCCACAGTCAGATCGGCCCCCTTCTGGACGTGGTAATCGATCATGGGCTGGTAGTCCATCTTGTAGATGTGGTCACCGGACAGGATCAGCACCAGATCAGCATCTTTCTCTTCGATAAAGTCCAGGTTCTGCCGGACCGCATCGGCCGTGCCTCGATACCAGTCAAAGTCGGAAGCATCATGCTGGTAGGGTTGACGTAGATGTACCCCGCCGCGCAACCGGTCCAAGTCCCACGGTTTGCCAATACCGATATGGGTGTTGAGGGAGTGAGGCCGGTACTGCGTTAACACGGCCACATCATATATGCCCGAGTTGACGCAGTTAGACAGGGTGAAATCAATAATCCGATACTTGCCGGCAAACGGAACTGCCGGCTTGGCTCGTTTATCTGATAGTACCGTCAAGCGCGTGCCGGCTCCGCCGGCCATCAAGACAGCTAAGACCCGCATAAATATACCCCATTGTTACTTATCTAAATTGTCAGCCACAATTTTGCTTGAAATCTTTCCCAGACAGGCAGGCAGCTATGAAGACAACCAGCGACCTAAGTAATTGGGAATGAGCGTGTGGGAAATTTGCCCCCGTAATAATAATGATAGACAGGATTAGAGTCAAAAAGTGGCTGCGGGGTCAAAATAAAGGCAGAGTTTGTGTATTATGACAACTCAATCAGCAATTCATTGTTAAACCCTTGGTTTTATGTTATAATTTTGCAGGATATTGTGCCGGAGGCAGCCTATGACAAGCCCTAAGTTAACCTCGGATGAAGCGATACTCCGTCGGAAAATACTCGGCGTTAAAATCCGACATGCCCGGACTCGCTCGGGACTCAACGAACAAGAAATTGCTACGGCGTTAGGGATTACGCCAGCAGAGTTAGCCGAGATTGAACTCGGTCAGCGTCTGGTGACGCTACCGCAGTTAGAAGCTATGGCCGTTATTTTTAACATCCCGGTCAACTACTTTTGGTCCGACGGAATTATCCGCGAGCCTAATCTTAACTTCCCCACCCAGGAAGCCATGCTGCTGCGCCAGCGTATTATTGGCATCTTGCTGAGGCAAGCTCGTGAAAGAGCCGGTCGCTCCCAACAGGAAGTAGCCCAGATGCTGGGCTATGAACCGGACCAGATTGAAGAGTATGAATTGGGTCGTCTGCCCATCCCTTTGCAAGAGTTGGAGCACATGGCCCATTACTATAAGCTCCCCATTAGCCACTTTGTCGACCAGGGCATGATGCCCCACAAGAATGGCAACCAACCGCCTACTCTTAATGAAATTGCCGACTTTGCCCAGTTGCCGGCTGAAGTTAAAGAGTTTTTGGCTAACCCGGCCAACCTGCTCTATATCAACATCGCCATGAAGCTCAGTGACCTGTCCGCCGACACGCT
>CALMIS010000049.1 GCA_937864185.1 uncultured Chloroflexota bacterium | reverse complement strand
CGTTTTTATGATTTGACCAGTCTCTTTGAAGAAGGATCTGCTGTTTTTGGACAGGCCGCTCTCGATTTGCATAAGCATGCGCGGTCGTCAGGTGAGGCTTCTGAACGAGCCCTCCACAAAACGGTGGTCAAGCTGTGGGCGGAACAGGCCCGGTTATTGAACCGGCGCGGTCTATCGGGGGAAGCGCTTCAGGTTATCCCCAGAGCAGTTGAATTGGCCCATCAGATTCAAGACACTGCCTTGGAAGCCCTGGCCTACCATCAGTGGGGCGAAACTCTCTCCTTTAATGGCCAACCCGCCCTGTCTCAGACCCATTTGGAAAAGGCCCTGGATTTGGCTCGGTTAGCCGAGTTGGGAACAATCGAGGCCGAAGCCTTGCGCCATTTAGGCATCGCCTGCAAGGATCAAGGCGATACCACCGGAGCTTTAAAATTTTACCAGGAGTCGCTGGCCTGTTTCCGCCGTCTCAAAGACCGGCGCGGTGAAGGTATGGCACTCAACAGTTTGGCTTCCCTACACCTGGATCAGGGGCAATGGACCCAGGCCGAAACTCATTATGAGCAGGCGCTCCACATCTTTGAAGAGATTGATTATCGCTGGGGCCAAGAGGTAGTGTTTAATAACTTAGGTAGTCTGCGCTATGACCTGGGCCAGTACAGTCAGGCTCAGGCCCTGTGCCGGCAGGGTCTGCAAATCTGTGCCGAAATCAAAGATCAC
Organism: uncultured Chloroflexota bacterium; assembly: GCA_937864185.1. GTDB lineage: Bacteria > Chloroflexota > Anaerolineae > 4572-78 > J111 > JAGRBY01. The sequence continues at coordinate 8,863 of CALMIS010000049.1, read as the reverse complement.
TGGGGTGAATGTCACCTGTTAAACAGTTTGGGCAATATCATGCGCGGACAGGGCGATTTCGCCGCCGCCCAAAGCTATTACCATCAAGCCCTTGAACTCTGGCAAGCAATTGGGGCCAGGCTTTATGAAGGCGTCACCCGGGCCGAGTTGGCCCTGTTGCGTCATCTGATGGGTGACAACCAGGCTGCTGACGATTACGGCCAACAGGCAGAACAGATTGGGCGAGAGGTAAACTCGCCGGAAATCTCTGTTGCGGCGTTGACCCATCGGGGACACGCCCAGGTGGACTTGGGCTTACTGCCCCAAGCCGCCGAAAATTACCACCAGGCGTTAGCCCTCTGTCAAGAGTTGGGGCAATTTCATTTTGCCCGTGAAGCTTTGGCCGGCCTTAGCCGGGTGGCTCTGGCTCAGGGCGACCTGTCCCAGGCCCAGACTTGGGTAGCCGAACTACTGCCCCAACTGACCCTCGAAAATCTCTACGGCGCCCGTGAACCGTTTCGAGTTTATTTAACCTGTTACCAGGTCCTGCAAGCAGACCAGGACCCGCAGGCCACGGAAATCCTGGTCACCGCCCATCGTCTCCTGCAAACTCGCGCCGCCGCCATTGAGGATGAACGGCTGCGGCATTGCTTTTTGGGACATATCTCCACCCACCGAACGCTGGTGGAGGTCTTTACTCACCCGCCAGGCTCGCCCGGCCTCTCTGGTTAATTAACCTGCCTGACTTAGTCCCATAGGGGCGGGACTGGTTTGACAAACCGAGTAGCAGTGGCGACGGGCGCGGTGACCTACCGTGACAGCTATCAAAAAGAATAAGAACCTGGAATTAACCGGGTCCTAAAGGATAAATATCTAAAATGTCAGAATATCTTTACAAAATTCAGCCCACTCGCCTGGGCATGCTCACCGAAGGTCCAACACCCCAGGAAGCCGAGATTATCTCCACCCACTTTAATTACTTGCAGAGCCTGACCGACCAAGGCATCGCCATTTTTGTAGGCCGCACCCTCAATACCGACGGCAGCGCCTTTGGCATCACCGTCTTTGAGGCTGACTCTGAAGAAGCGGCTCGTGAGATTATGGACAATGACCCGGCAGTCATCGCCGGCGTGATGCGGGCCGAGCTTTTTCCTTTTCGAGTGGTATTAATGGGCCGGAGGTGACACTCTCAACCACGGAACTATACTAACGGGGCATCAATTCGACGAGGGCGACTTCAAGATCATTATTAATCTAAGGAGCAGATCATGCAGAACGAACATAAATTCTATATAGATGGACAGTGGATCATTCCCCATAGCCAACAAACCGCCGACGTGGTGAACCCGGCCGATGAAAGCCTTGTGGCAACCATTCCTCTGGGCGACCAGGAAGATGTTGATACCGCCGTGGCCGCCGCGCAGAAAGCGTTCAGCCAATTCTCGCAGACATCGGTGGCTGAGCGCGTGGCGCTGCTGGAGCGGATCATCGCCATCTACCAAAGACGATCCGCCGAACTGGGCGCTGTTCTTTCACAGGAGATGGGGGCGCCCGTGTCACTTGCCAACAGGTCCCAAGTGGCAGCGGGCTTAAGCCACTTACAGGCCGCGCTCAAAGTGCTTAAGTCCTTTGAATGGGAAAAAGATCTGGGGCGCAACCGCATTGTATATGAGCCCATTGGCGTATGCGCGTTGATCACTCCCTGGAACTGGCCGCTCAACCAAATTGGGGCCAAAGTTGCGCCGGCCCTGGCCGCCGGTTGCACGATGGTGCTGAAGCCCAGCGAAATTGCCCCCCTGAACGCGATCATCTTTGCCGAAATCATCCACGAAGCCGGAGTGCCGGCGGGCGTATTCAACTTGGTAAACGGCGATGGCGCCGGCGTTGGCACGGCCCTGTCCAGGCATCCCGATGTGGATCTAGTGTCGTTCACCGGCTCCACGCGGGCCGGAGTATTGGTGGCCCAAAACGCGGCCCCGACGGTCAAGCGGGTAGCTCAGGAGTTGGGTGGCAAATCCGCCAATATCATCCTGGACGACGCAGATTTTGAGGCGGTGATCACTGCCGGCGTTAAAGTCTGCTTCAACAACAGCGGCCAATCGTGCAACGCGCCAACGCGGCTGTTGGTGCCCAGGCAGCGGATGGACCAAGCCGCGGCTATCGCCAAAGCCGCAGCCCTGTCTATCAAGGTGGGCAACCCGGCCGACCCCGACACAAATATTGGACCGGTTGTTTCCAGGGTGCAGTGGGACAAGATTCAACGGCTGATCAGGCAGGGGATAGAGGAAGGCGCCCGGCTTGAATGTGGCGGGGAGGGCCTACCCGAGGGCCTGGACCGTGGCTATTTTGTCAAGCCGACTGTCTTCTCCTATGTGAGCAACAATATGACTGTCGCTCGTGAGGAGATATTTGGCCCGGTGTTGGTGATCATCGGTTATGAGGACGAGGCGGAGGCCATTCAGATTGCCAACGACACGCTGTATGGCCTCTCCGGCTACGTGCAGTCGGGCAGCCTGGAGCGGGCCCGTAACCTGGCGCGGCAGATTCGCGCCGGCAACGTGCATATAAATGGAACCCCGGGCAGTTCGTATGTCCCTTTTGGCGGCTACAAACAATCGGGCAATGGCCGCGAACAAAGCGTTTGGGGCTTTGAAGAGTTTCTGGAAATCAAGGCTCTCCTGGGCTACAACGACTGAGGTTAACTTGACCAAGACGCTTATAGTTACCCCGCCGATACCTCAGTTGGCCGGACAACAGCCGTAGATTGTCGTAAAACAAGCTCGGGCGTAATTATCTGATGGCAATTATCCACTAGCTGCTTGCCATTCATGAGTTGAGTCAGAATGCGCATGGCCGTTGATCCCAATTCTCGTTTGCCAATACGCAGCGTACTCAGAGCCGGCGTCACCAGAGAAGCCAGGGGAATATCATCCACGCCAATGATCGCGACGTCGTTCGGGACGTGGCGGTTTAGATCGGCGCAGGCCCGCAGTACGCCCGTGGCGGTCAAATCGTTAAAGGCGAAAACAGCCGTTATCTCCGGGTAATTATTGAGCAGCGCCATTGCCGCCGCGTACCCGCCCTCGGTGTCGGGCACACAGTGCTTAATATATTCCTCGCGAAACGGCAGTTGATGGGCGTTGAGGCTTAAGTGATAGCCCTCAAGCCGCTGCCGGCTGCTCAGCGAATGCTCCGGACCGGCTACAAAAGCGACGTGGGTATGCCCTGAAGCGATGAAATGATCAACCGCTTGTTTGGCCCCCCCTTTGTCATCGACATCGATCGTGCAAACGCCAGCCACGTCCGTTTCCAGGAAGCGATTAATCAGAATAACAAACGGAAATCGCTCTAATCGAGTCGTTAACTGGGCCGAGTCGAGGCGGGAACTGCACAGAATCAAACCATCGACCCGCTTCTCCCACAGAGAATTGAGGGCCGTCATTTCCCGGTCGATATCCTCATCCGTATTCAACAAGAAGACATTGTAGCCGTTGGCATAGGCGACATTCTCGACGCCTCTGGCAATTTGCGAGAAAAAGGGGTTGGCAATATCTGGAACGACCAGGCCAACGGTAGCCGTGCGTTGGGTGACCAGGCCACGCGCCAGGCTGCTGGGCCGGTACCCCATTTCATGGGCTAGCTGCAGAATATGCTGCCGGGTTTCTTCACTAATACCATCTTTGTTATTAATGGCGCGAGACACGGTCATGGTCGATACACCGGCTGCCTCAGCCAGATCTGCGATGGTGATTCGTTTATTCAATTTAACCTCCCCAAGAAGAAATAAGAAGAAATTTGCGAAAAGGCCTTGACAGCGAACAATAGCTGTGTTATTATAACGTTAACGATAACGTTATATCGTTATAATTAACGTTACGACAACATCATACAGCAAAATCAATGTTGTTGTCAAGGGTCAATAAATTAACGTCTGGCCATAAAATTCACCGGCAGCTAAAAGGAGGTAAAGATAAGGTCATGATTATTCGTATTGATGAGCGTTGAACCGTTGATGGCACCACTGGCGCGATGCCGGCGTAACCCCCTGATAGTTATGGCTTTTACTGTAAGTATAATCACACATTCAATCCATGGAGGATTAAGTCGTGAGTGAATCACACAAGTATCACAGTGCAAAAGTATGGCAGATAGGTTTATTTACCTTAAACAACACTGCCACGAATATCTCGTTTGTACTCGTGTTGTTTTATGCCTTTTACACCCAGAACGTCTTGGGGCTGGCGGCGGCCACTGTAGGACTGATAGCGACAATCATGAGAATCTTTGACGGGGTCACAGACCCGATCATTGGTTTTGCTATCGACCGGACAGATGGGAAATTCGGGAAGTTCAGGCCTTACATGCTTAGCGGTAACATCATCATGTTTATCGCCATTCTCCTGCTTTTTACCACAGATCCCACCGGCTCCTCGACCTTCAAATATGTCTACACGGCAGCGATGTATGCCCTCTATGTTATTGGGTACACCTTTCAGACCGCCTGCACCAAGAGCGCCCAGGCAGCCCTGACGGACGATCCCAAGCAGAGACCACTGTTTACCCTCTTTGACGCGATCTACAATGCGATTCTCTTTAACGTCAGTATTTGGTTCATCACCTCATACATGGGACCACAGTATGCAGAAAATATTAATGACCCGGCCCTCTGGAGGGACGTTTCCCTGATTTTGATGGGCATATCCTTCGTATTCACCATCCTCGCGATCATTGGTATCTGGGAAAAGGACCGGACCCAATTTTTTGGACTAGGCCTTCATGCGCCGAAGATCAGATTTAAAGACACCCTGGACGTCATCAAACATAACAAGAACCTCCAGATGCTCATCGTGGCAGCCTCAACCGACAAATTGGCCAATGTCGCCGTACGCGGCGCTCTGGTCTACTTCTTCTCCAACATGCTGCTCAGCGCCGCTCTGCAAGGAACGTATTCGCTTTGGACCATAGCCCCCACCCTACTGGTTACCTATATCGGGGTCAAGTTCGCCGCCTCGGGAGGTCTGAAAAAGTCCTTCGTGCTCTTTACCTGGCTTGGAGCAGTCATGCTCGTGGTCATGATTGTGGCCACCCCGCTGCTCAGAGCTGACAGCTCCCAAATCGTCCCGTTTAGCGTTATCTTGCTCCTTGTACTGATGGCGATTCAGGTCTCGTTTAGTGCGCTTGCCGGAAATATTGTCATTCCGATGATTGCAGACTGTAACGATTATGAGACCTACCGATCGGGACGCTATATGCCGGGAATGGTCGGGACAATATTCTCCTTCGTAGACAAGCTCATCTCATCTCTGTCCACCCTGGTTGTCGGCCTGGCCTTAACCCTTTCAGGGTACGGCAGTGTCCAGATCCAGCCCAATACGCAACTCAATGCCTCGTTTGATATCGCGATCATGGTCATTATCTTCGCCTTACCGTTGTTCGGTCACATCGCCTCCCTGATCTCGATGAAATATTACGACCTGACTGACAAGAAGATGGAAGAGATCAAGGACACCATCAGACAAAGACGCATTGAGCTCCATGTTGAGGATGGGATCGCCCTTGAGGCCGTCCCGGCAGCGGTTTGAGTGGCTCTTTATGCCCGGCAGGGAAGCGATGGGGAGATTAGCGATGGGAGATCAGGCGCTTCAAGCGAAAAATCTCCAATCTCCCCTCTCCTCATCTCTAAATGTAGAAACTGTCTAATTATCATTCTTACTAAAAAACGGAAGCAATGATGCTTTATCCACAACAAAACAAAACTCGTAACAAAATAGATTTGTCAGGTATTTGGGATTTCAAGATAGACCCCCAAGCAGAAGGTGAAGCCGCCGGCTGGGCGCTGGACCTACCCGAATCGCGCCCCATAGCGGTGCCCGGCAGTTGGAACGAGCAGTACGACGACCTCTTCGGCTACCTGGACCTGGCCTGGTATGTTAAGAAGGTTTATGTGCCGTCGAGCTGGAAAGGCCAGCGCGTGTTCATTCGGGTTGGCTCGGCAGTCTATTTCGGGACCGTCTTCCTCAATGGCGTTAAGATCGGCTCACACGAAGGCGGTCATCTGCCCTTCGCCTTCGAGATCACCGACAACATCAAGTGGGATGAGGAGAACAGCCTCGCCCTCAGTGTCGAGAACGTGCTGAAGCCCGAGCGCGTGCCTTCCGGCAACATGCCAGGCGGAGAGATGAGCCTGTTCGCCAGCACGCCAAAGACCAGCTACGATTTCTATCCATTTTCCGGCATCCACCGGCCGGTGGTGCTGTACTCCGTCCCGCAAACGTATATCGAAGACGTGACCGTTGTCACCGGGATCAACGGGGCTGACGGAACAGTGAAAGTGACCGTCAAGTTGAACGCGGCGGCAGCCGGGCAGGGGGCGGTGGAACTTAAAGGCAGCGATGCGCGCTTTAAGGCCGATCTGGCGTTCCAGGGCGGCGTGGCCGAGACAGAGCTGATCGTGCCCAAGGCTCGCCTCTGGTCGGACAAGGATCCGTATCTATATGACCTGACCATCGCCACCGAGAGCGACCAATACAGCCTCAAGGTTGGCATCCGCACCATTGCTGTGGCTGGGGGCCAGATCCTGCTTAACGGTCAGCCGGTGAAGCTAAATGGGTTTGGCCGGCACGAGGATTTCATTGCCAGCGGCAAGGGTCTGAACCTGCCCCTGATCGTCAAGGACTACCAGCTTATGCGCTGGACGGGCGCCAACAGCTATCGCACCTCGCACTACCCGTACAGCGAAGAAGAGATGCAACTCGCCGATCGCGAAGGCTTTCTGATCATCGATGAGACCCCGGCCGTCAGCTTGCAGATGGGCGATGTGGCCAACCACCCCGAGCGATTGCGGATGTGCCTGCAGCAGATCGAGGAGATGATTGCCCGCGACAAGAACCACCCGGCGGTGGTGGCTTGGTGTGTCGCCAATGAGCCGATGCCTGCCGGCTTTGGGGTTGGCGCCCTGGGCGAGAGCGACCCGAAGATGGAAGCGGTCAACATGGCGGGCAAGGCGTTTCTTGATACCGAGCTGGCCCGAGCACGCGAACTGGATCCGACCCGCCCGGTGACGATCGTCACCGTAATGGGCGGGCCGCAGAACTGGATGGAAGAATGCGATTTCATTTGTATGAACCGCTATTGGGGCTGGTACGCACTGGGCGGCCAATTAGACCTGGCCCGGGAGAAACTTAAAGAGGAGCTCGACCAGATCTGGGAGCGGTTCCACAAGCCGATCGTTATGACTGAGTTCGGCGCCGACACCATTGCCGGCTATCATGGCAAGCCCGCTGTGATGTGGACGGAGGAATACCAGGCCGATCTCATCCGCTTCCACCTGGAAGTAGCGGCAGAGCGGGCGTTTGTCGCCGGCATGCAGGTGTGGAATTTTGCCGACTTCGCCGCCGTGCAGAGCGTCATGCGCGTGGGGGGTCTTAACCATAAGGGTGTCTTCACCCGCATTCGCACGCCCAAAATGGCGGCGCACGTGCTGCGCGAGTTTTGGGCGAATAAATAGAAAAACAAGTGAGGACTCTGATGATAGAAAATATAGAAGCACCGGTTAAGAACAGAGCTAAAAAATATGAAAGCTACTTACTGCCCGAGGATCGGTATCTGGGCCCCGGCAGTCGCCAGAAAGCGATTGCTCTTGAACTTTACCAGACCGTGCGCCAGCTACCGATTGTGGCCCCACACGGCCACGTTGACCCCCGGCTGTTGGCCGACCCGGATTACCGCTTTGCCTCGCCGGTGGATTTGTTCATCATCCCGGATCATTACATTTTGCGCATGTTGTACTCGCAAGGTATTTCGCTGGAATCGCTGGGTGTTCCGGCTCAGGGCGGCCCGGAACCCGAAGAACGGCCCCATCGCTTGATCTGGCAAACCTTTGCCGACAACTTTCACCTGTTTCGCGGCACGCCCTCGGGCTTGTGGTTCCGCGAGGCGCTGGCCACTGCTTTTGGCATCGGTGAAAAATTAACCGCCGACAACGCCCAGGAGATCTACGACCAAATCTCGGACAAATTGAATGAGCCGGCGTTTAGACCCCGCCGGCTGTACGAGCAGTTCAACCTTGAAGTACTCTGTACGACCGATGCCGCCACCGACACCCTGGCCCACCATCAGGCCATCCGCGACTCCGGCTGGGGAGGGCGAATTTTGCCCACCTTTCGCCCGGACGCTGTGATCAATTTGGATGATGCTCACTGGCGGCAAAATATTGACCGGTTGAGCGAAGTTTGCGGTCTTACGGTGGATAGCTACGGCCGCTACCTGCAAGCCCTGACCGAGCGCCGCGCCTTTTTCAAGACCATGGGGGCTAAAGCCACCGATCATAGCGCCTTGACCCCCTACACCGCCGAACTGACCAAGCCGGAGGCCGAGACCATCTTTGAGCGGGCGCTTAAGGGACAAGTCACCCCGGACGAGGCCCACCGCTTTACCGGCCACATGCTCATGGAAATGGCCCGCATGAGCCTGGAGGATGGGCTGGTCATGCAACTTCATACCGGGGTGGTACGCAATCATAACCCGTTGGTTTACAACCGTTTTGGCCCTGACAAAGGCGGCGACATTCCGGTTCAAGCCGAATTTACTCATAACCTGGCCCCTTTACTGCAGAAATACGGCAACGACTCGCGCCTGACCCTCATTCTGTTTACCCTGGATGAAGCCGCCTACGCCTGTGAACTGGCGCCCCTGGCCAGCCATTATCCGGCGTTGAAACTGGGGCCGCCCTGGTGGTTCCACGACAGTCTGAACGGGATGCGCCGCTACTTCGACCAGGTGATGGAAACGGCGGGCGTTTTTAATACGGCGGGGCTTAACGACGACACCCGCCCCGTTTCCTCCCTCCCCGCCCCGCCCCATGACTAGCAGGCCGCCGCCCGTC
>CALMIS010000048.1 GCA_937864185.1 uncultured Chloroflexota bacterium | reverse complement strand
AAGTCGAAGAAGTTTCCGCCTCAGCCCAGTCTCTCCAAGAGATGGCTCACCTCCTCCAGAGGGTCGTCGGCCAGTTTAAGCTCGAGCAAACGCTCTCGGTCACTCCGGTCGTACCGCCCCGGGAGCCAGATGGCCCAGACCGGCTGGCGGCGCCAAGCAAGGCTCGATCACCCGAGCCGGCTCTGGTCAGGGCCAATGGGTGGCACTAGCCCGGCCTGATCGGTTCCTGACGATCCTGCCTTATCACTGTCCCGGAAACTCGTTTCCAGGAACACAAAAAACATGGCATAATTAACGACCATGGAACCGATTAAAGCAAGAGCTCCGGGTCGCATCAACCGGATCGCCTATATTACGCCTCAGGGCCAACTCCAGACGATTGCCCCGACCGGCGCGGACCGGCGAACGCTGACCGACACGGATTTGACCTACCAGTTTCCGGCCTGGTCGCCGGACGGCAGTCTAATTGCGGCGATTGGCGGCGATGGTAGCAGCACCGGCGTTTTTGTCAGCGCGGACCGGCCTTTTGCCGGCGAGCCGAAGACGATCTATTTTAGCACTGATCAACTGCCGTTTTATCTCTACTGGGCTCCCAACAGCCGGTTGATCAGCTTCATAGCCAGTCACCCTCGGGCCGGCATCGGTCTGCACCTGGCCTCCATGACCGAAGAAGGCAGCCAACTGTTAGCCACCGGCCAGCCACTGTTTTGGAACTGGCTGCCGGCCAGTGACCGGATCTTAGTCCACAGCGGCGTCAACCGGCCAGAAGCCCGGCTGGCCCTGGTTGAGGTTGAACATGGCCGGATCAGTAAAAATCTGGCCCGGCCCGGTCTGTTTCAAGCCCCCGGTATCGCCCCCAGCGGCCGTTTTTGGGCCTACGGCGAAATCGACGAGGAGGAAAACAGCCGGCTAGTCATCGAGGATATTGGCCAGCAGGAGCGTTTTATGCTGCTGTACGAAGGCGCGCTGGCTCTGGGCTGGGATCCAAGCGGTGACCGGCTGGCCTATATTGCCCCATCGGCTCCGGTCCAGCGCTTTTACGGTCCCCTCCAGCTTATTGATCCTCGCCAACGCCGCGCCAGGCTGTTGATTGAACCGACGGTGTTAGCTTTTTTCTGGGCCCCGACCGGCCGCCATATTGCTTATTTGACGCTCGTCGAGGCCCCTTACCCAGCCGAGTGGGAGGAAGCAGGACCGCCAACCAACGGAACGGTCCCCATAGGTTATCCCACAAATGGGCGGACCGCGAACCGACTCCAAGCCGGCCAGCCCAGCCCCCGGCTGGAACTCTCCGTCGTCGATGTGGCCACCCGGCTGTCGCGCCGGCTGCTGGAATTTGAGCCACCTGCTCTCTTCGTCAACCAGTTTTTGCCTTTCTTTGACCAGTACGCGCTCAGCCACCGGCTCTGGTCGCCTGATGGACAAGCTTTAGTGCTGCCGGTGGTGCAGGGCGGCGTGACCGAGATTACCGTGATCCCGCTCGAGGGAGAGCCGCGTCCTATCGCCGAAGGACAGATTGCTTTTTGGAGCCAGCAGTAGGGAGGAAGAGTTATGAGTGAGCTCAATGCACAGGATAAGACCCGGGCCGTGAGGCCCCCGCAGGTCAAGCCGGCCGGCCATGAGCACAAACCCGGTGACACTTTGATGGCCACCCAATTCGCCCAAACCCTTGAAGCGCATCGGGGCCAACGTCACCTCGTTGTCTTGCACGACTATCCGGACCCGGACGCCATCTCTTCGGGTTTTGCCCACAAAATTCTCTGCGCTTCCTACGAGATTGAGTGCGATCTTGTCTACAGTGGTCGGATCAGTCACCGCCAGAATATTGCCATGGTCCGCCTCCTGGGCATAGAACTGGTCCGCTTTGGCGACACATTCGATGTCGCCAGGTACGACGGGGCCTCGTTTGTGGATAATCAAGGGACCGTGGCCGAAGCCGTGGTTGAAGCGCTGGAGGTGGCCAAAGTGCCGACCATCACAGTGGTCGACCATCACGAGGCCCAAGAGCGGCTCTCACCGGCCTTTAGCGATATTCGCCGGACCGGATCGAGCGCCACCATCTACACCGAGTATCTCCAGCAGTTACTAAACATGAACCGCTCGCAGCGGGATCACGTGCGAGTAGCCACCGCGCTCACGCACGGCATTTTGACCGATACGGGCAACTTCATCCGGGCCGGAGTTGAGGATTTTCACGCCGCCGCCTTCCTGAGCCACTACACCGATGCTGACCTGCTCAGCCAGATTATGAACCAACGGCGCTCCAAGCAGGTCATGGATGTCATTCATAAGGCCCTCGGGAATCGAGTCACGGCCGAGAGCTTTTCGATTGCCGGGATCGGCTATCTCCGGGCCGAGGATCGGGACGCCATTCCCCAGGCAGCCGATTTTCTACTGACCGAGGAGAACGTCCACACCGTCATCGTCTACGGAATTATCACCAACGCGGAGCGCGGCGAGGCCCTGGTAGGCTCAATGCGGACGTCGAAAATCACTATTGATCCCGACGACTTTCTTAAAGATGCTTTTGGCAAAGACGTCTCCGGCAACTATTTTGGTGGGGGTAAAATGTCGGCGGGCGGCTTTGAGATCCCGATTGGATTTTTATCCGGCCGGAATCAAACCGGCGAGTTCCTGGACCTGAAGTGGCAAGTTTTTGATAAGCAGATCAAGCAAAAAATATTTGCCAAAATCGGCATTGAGGCGGAGGTTGATACTCGCCAGACCAAGCCGGTGACCGTTCAACGCCGGACCGATGAGTAATCAAACCCTCAACCACGCCTTCCTGGGAGCGATGCGCCGCCATGCCAACCACACCTGTTTCAAAGTGCGGCGAGACCGGGGACCTTTCCACGATATCAGCTACCGGCAATTCTTGACCAAAACCCTCCGCCTGGCTCATTTCTTGACGCAACAAGGGCTGGCTCCAGGCGATCGCCTGATTATTGTGGCGCCTAATTCACCCGAGTGGCTGATGACTTTTATGGCCGGCCTCTGCTGTGGCGCTATTGTCGTGCCCCTGCGCCACACCCTGCCCCCGGAAATGCTCCATTACCAGCTTCAGGACAGCGGGGCTTGCGCTCTGCTGCTTGACGGCGAAACGCAGGCGGAGACCATCGCGGCCTCGACCAGCGCCTGTGCCGGGCTGCGGACCGTCCTGACCCTCAGCGATCTACGCCATGCCTACCCCGAGACCATTCCACTCGCCACCGTTTTAAGCCGCGCCCTTACGGCCGAGCAAGAAGCCGCGGTCGTCCGAGCGGCCGAACAGATTGAGCCTAACGCGTTGGCCATGATCCTCTATACCGGCCTTGAGACTGGAGTCCCCAAAGGCGCTATCTTTAACCATGGCCAACGCCTGCAGAGTCTACGCATGATCGCAGACTGGCTGCCCGTGGATGATGACGATGTGGCTTTTACCCTGTTACCGTGGGCCCAGGCCGGCAGCCTTGATATTTCGCTCCATCTTTTTCTAGCCGGTATTCCTAGTGTACTCTCGCCGGCCAACGAGCAAGTTTTCAAGAACCTCCAGCAAACCAGCCCGACGATCGCCGTGGCTTCTCCCTTTGGCCTGGAAACTTTTTACAACGCGATTGTGAACGAAATGCAGGGGCAACCGGAAGCCAGCCGGGAAATGTTTGAATGGGCGCTGTCGATTAGCAAAGCCTACCAAGAGGCGGGCATCGCGGCTAGCTCAAAGCTGCGGGAAGAGTACACCCTTGTCCAGATGACCTTTTTTAGCCAAATCCGGGGCCGCATTGGGGGGCGAGTGACCCGGTTTTACGCAGTCGGGGCCCCGCTGGCGGACAAGTTGTATCATTTTGCCGAAGCGTTAGGCATCGCCCCCTTAAGTATTTACGCCGTGACCGAAGCGGGTGGGTTCGCGGCGGCCACCCGTCCCGGCTATCAGCGTCCCGGCGCCAGTGGCCGGCTTGTACCGGGCTTTCAGGTCAAAATCGCCGACGATGGTGAAGTGCTCATTAAATCGCCGACGATGGTGAAAGCCTATTGGAATCAAAGCACCGACGCGCCGTCCAATATCGACCCGGAGGGCTGGTTGCACACCCAAGACCTGGGACAAGTTGAGGACGACGGCTACTTGGTCCTAAACGGGCGGAAAGAGACCGAAATGCTGTTGACTTCCGGGCGAAAAGTCAATCCGGCTCGCCTGGAACGGGCGCTCCGGCAGAGTCCTTACATTGCTCAAGCGATTGTCTTTGGTGATGGCCGGCCTTACGTCTCGGCCTTGTTGGTGCCGGACCTGGAGGCCCTGGTGGCGAACATTTCTGATACCGTGACCGCCAATCCGGATGACCAACCGGCTCAAGCCGTGCCGCTAACCTGGTACTGGTTTACAGGCGATGACGATCTGGAGCCGGTCGTCACCGAGGCCCACCCTGAAGTTCAAACTCAGATCGATCGGGCGGTGGCGGCCGTCAATCGTCAATTTGATCTGGGGGAGCGCATTGAAAAGTACGCCCTGCTGGACCAAGCTTTTAGCCCCGCGGCCAATGAGCTGGCCGACCTCACCCCCGGTACGCGGCGCCAGGTGGCCCAGCGTTACGCCACCCAGGTGGAAGCGATGTACCCCGGCTCGGTCTCGCTGCGGCAACGAGCCGTTTCTAGCGTCCATGTTAGCCCCCAAAGAATGCGCGAGCTTCTGGAAAAAGAAGATATTCTCGATGCCTGGCTGGCCGACGCCGGGATTGGTTTTCTGTTTGGCTTTGCCCGGCAGATGCAGATCGACAAGCCTTCGCTGGTACACATTTGCGATACCGTTGCCAGCATTGCCCAAATGGTCAACGAGGAGCAGCCGCTGTCCACGGCGCTGATCGTCGGGGACCCACCCCGCATCAATCGGGTGCTGCCACCCAGTCAAATTCAGTTACTCAGTTATGACCATATTCGCCGCACCCGCAAGAATTTGGTCACCCTGGCGGCTGTGGTCGATGGGTTGGTGCTCGGCTACGTGATCGATAAGCACGGTTTTGTCCGCGGCATCCATAAGCTGGACATCAAGCTTGATGCCGAACCGGCCGATATGCTATTGGGCCCCCAGTTCCGGCATCACGCTGCCATCTCCCGGTTGTGCGAAGCGATGGTCTTTTTTGTGCCGAGCGGCGGAAAACAGGTGCGGGTCTTTGTCGATGGCCAGTTGGTGGGTCGCTACTCCAATGGCGACTGGTCACCGGATAGTATGCCCAAAGTTGATGAAGTGGTAGCCCAACTGGTTGTGGAAAAAAATTACAACGCCGCCCTCATTCAGCGGCTCTTGGGCTGTTCGTTTCAAATGTCAGAGGAAAATTTGGGCGCCATTTTTGTTGTGGGCCAGGCCGAGCAAATTCGGCAGCACTCCGACTGGGCCGAGATTAGCCACCACGCGGCCATTTTGGACGCTGACGTGGCTACCCTAAACGATGAGGAGCTCATTAACTTTGCCAAACAGGATGGGGCTACGATTATTGATAATGAGGGCAGATTCAGAGGGTGTATGGTTTTGCTGCGGCCCTCGTCTCACACCCGGGCCGAAGTTGGTTCCCGCAAAGGCTCTCGGCATAGCAGTGCCGCCAAGATGAGTGCTGAAGCCAACTGCCTGGCCATTACCGTCTCTCAAAATGGCCCGATTACCATCTACGAAAGCGGGCGGCGGGTCTTATCGCTTTAGGCAGCTTGCTTTGTGAAGACCTTTCAGGTTCGGAAAACCCAAAAGCTCCGGATGAGCGGCTACGAACTTCTGCTCTCTCGCTCCCGCTGCACAATGAAATCAGGCACTAGCCCGCCGGCCACTGCCTCGTCAAAGCTCATCACGCCGTTGGGCCGGTTGCGCTTGGGTTTGAGTTCTTCTTTGCTTGGGCCAGGGCTTGAGGTCACCTGTTCTAAATCAAGGGGGGCCTCTGCTGGGAGGGAAGGTTGAGCTGGCCGCTCGGAGGATACGACCGGTGCGGTTGGCGCGTCCGGCTGGACCAATGGTTTGGTTCCGCCCTTCTTCTCCAACCGGAGCGGTTTTGTTGAGCCGGTGAACTCTTTATCTTTAGCTTCAAAAACTTCATCGGCTTCCTTGTCGAGCGCCTCATTCAACGAGTCGGCTTGCTTCGTTTGTTTGGCCAGCCGGGTCAACAGCGCTTGAAGGCCGGTGACAGTTTTGCGCTGCGCCGTCGTCAACTGTCCCCATTCACCATTTAGCAGTTGGTCAACGGTTGCGACCGCGCTCAGGAGTCGAGGCTCCAAATCATCGCGGACAAAACTCTCCCAGAAGGCATTCTTTTCCAACAGCATATCATTGATGGCTCGGAGGATTTCATTACCGGCCCGCAGGCCCACCTCATCCTCCTGGATCTGGGCGTACAAGCGGGCATTATCGACCGCCAGGGCGACCTGATTGGCAATAGAGGCCAGCATGCGCCCTTCACGCGGGCTCCAAACATAATTCTGGGCTGCCCGCCGGCCCACCGCCAGCACCCCGACCACATTCGACTTTGTGTCTTGCTGGTGCTCCGGTCGGGTGATCGGCACCGCCCCGATGGCGTCGATCTGCTCGCGATCGACCCAGATCTTGTGCTTAATCGGGCTCCTGGCAATTGACTCCAAAAAATGCGCTTTCTTGTTGCTGACCACCCAACCTTCAACCCCTTCATCCAGGCTCAGGCACTGCATGCCCCGAGCATAGGTACTCGATAAGCCTTGATGGGCCTTAAGCCTCAACTGCTGGTTCTCATCGACCAGATAAATCCAGGCGGCGCTGCTATTTAAGGTTAAGTTGGCCTGTTCTACCGCGCATTGCAGAATTTCATCCAGGTTAAGCGTCTGGCTAATTTTCTCGGCGATCGTGTTGAGCGTTTGCAGATCGCTGTTTTGTTGCTGGACCTCCTCTTCGGCCTCCATCATCGCGGCCAAAAGTTGTTCCAGGTCACTCTGATCGGGCTGGGGCGAGAGGGTGGTTTTTTCCGGCACGGTGAGCGGCAGGGTGACGCCAAGATCGAGATTTTGGCTGTCTTCCAAAATATCCCGCTGGTCGGTCAGTTGGCCGCCCAAAAAAGTTTCGGCGGTTTGCCAGACACCTTCACGGAGTTGAAGTCCTTCCAAAGCAATGGATAGCTCTTGACTGAGAGCCATCACAAAGCGCAGTTCTACCGGCGTAAAAGACTGTCGATCTTTGATGCCCAGCAGAAAGGCCCCCATCAAGCGTGGCCCAAACCGTAAGGGCAGGCTCACCAAACTGGTCAAACGACCGGCTTTCAGCAGATCTCGCTCGGCTTCATCGGTGGCGGTGCGGTACTCCAGGAGCGCCCCCAGGCCGGCTACCAGGTGAGGCATCAGGGCGGTGGCCCCGTGCTCAAGGTCATAACCGGTAAGCACCTTGGCCAACTCCGGCATAACCCCCTGATGGATACCCAAAGAGAGCTCGCGCGTATCGGTATTGATCAGGACAGTAGCCCCCATCGAGGCGCGGGTGGTTTCTATCGCTTTAACCAAACCCAGCTTTAGCAGCGTCACCGGGCTACTGACCCCGTGGGCTTGATAAGCAAAGGTCGTGAGCGCCATGATGCTGTGGTTGCGCCGCTCGATTTCGGTACTGGCCAGGCGGAGGGCGGCTTGATAGCGCTTAAGACGCGTCTGGGCCTGCCCCAATGGGCCTGTTAGCTCGGAATTCATTGATCAATTCTTAACTAAAAAACAGAGTGAACCTTTTACAGCCACATTTTTGAGACATTATCGTCCAGCTTCAAGTTGCATCTGCTTGACCGTTTCGGCCAGGACGACATCGGCAAAGGCGTCTTTAGGAATATAGTCAATCGCGCCGGCGTCCAGGCCGTGCATCACGTTTTCGGCCTGATCCAGAGTGGTCAGCATGACCACGGGAATAGTCGCCAAACTGGGATTAGCCTTAAGCCGTTTGCAAATTTCAAATCCATTGATATCCGGTAGTTCAATGTCAAGCACGATGAGATCAAATTTTTGTTTAAGGGCGGCTGCCAGACCTTCGGTGCCATTGTCGGCCCAATAGACGGAGCAGCCTATCGTTTCCAGGGCCAATTTAGTTTTCAGAGCTTGGGGGGCGCTGTCCTCCACCATAAGCACCGAGATTTCGGCGTAGAGTTTGTTGGTTCCGTTGTTGGGATGGGTAGTCATGACCTAGTTCCTTTCACTTCAACCACTTAATGAGCGTAATCATCGCACGTCGTTCATCATGTACTTCCACGTTGCTTTCATCGACCAGTTGGCAAGCTCCCATGAAGCTTTTCGTTGGAATCGATCCCTCGTCTTTACCGGAGATATACTCCAGTTGAACCAAACAGTTCACCTGGAGGCCACGGTGCCCATTCCGGGCGGCGTTGGAGATCACAATCTCGCTGGCCTCGCTGGTTGACCAAGACAACAGCCGGGCCAACTCCGAGGCTGCCAGGGAAATGCGGGCCTGATCGGTGGTGGTGAAGCCCATATCTTTTGCCACTTGCCGGGCTTGCATCCGGGCCGTGACAATGTCCAGATCATTATTGATGTAAATTCTAGTTTGTGTGTCCATAGTTTTGACCTCTCAAGGAATGCTAGCCTTTTTTTGATGGTTCAAGTTTTATCTCGTCCTTTCATAGAACTCGTTTCCCATTCTGCCTTTCTGGTTTACTGAGTTTTCTCAGAGCTCGCTTGAGGGTGACAATGACCTGCCGGTCATCGGTAACCTCCTCCGGCCCACTACCTTTACCAATCGATTTTCGACGCGCCTCGCTGGAAGCAGCCAGCACCAGCCACATTTGCCGTTCAGCCTGACGCAGCCGTTCAATTTGCAACTCAAGCGAGGCCGCTTTCAAGGTTAGCTGCCGGTTAGCCTGCTGCAGGGCGCCATAGTCAGACTCCCAATTTTCCACCTTCTCGTTAGCCTCATCGAACTTGCGAGAGTTGACGACGGCCTGGGATAGTTCCCGGCAGATTGAAAGCAGCATGCGCTCGTCTCGGGTCGTCCAATTGCGATTGACCCGGTCACCGACCGCTAACACCCCAAAGGGCTTGTCCTGGTCGGACAGCGGGACAGCGGCCACCGTCCTCAGCCCTTCCTGTTGAACCAGATTCCGGGCCCGACCACTGTGAAACAGGAGAGCATCGTGCAAAATGGCTTCATTGCGGGCAAAGGCCATGCCTTCTGCCCCATTACCGGGTTGAAGATAGGCCATCCCTTCGATGTACTGCTCGGACAG
This sequence comes from uncultured Chloroflexota bacterium, assembly GCA_937864185.1. Classification (GTDB taxonomy): domain Bacteria; phylum Chloroflexota; class Anaerolineae; order 4572-78; family J111; genus JAGRBY01. The sequence goes on along the minus strand of CALMIS010000048.1, from coordinate 40,050 downwards.
TCCTTGAGGCTCATACAGGCGAAGCACGCCATTCTCCAGGAGGTAACACCAACCCAGCGACGCATTCATCGCGTTTCTGGCCTGCTTGATCCCACTCTCCAAAATTTGGTTGAGCTGCATGGTGCTGTTCAACTCATTGGAGAGCAGGTTCAACAACCCCAAGTCCCGGTTCTGATTGACGACCTCTTCTTCCGCCGACATCATGGCTTCAAGCAAAGCTTCCAACTCGGCCAGCTTGCGTTTATCGGCGGCGATCTCATCCTCTGGAAAGGACTCTGTCGGCTGGCGAGAGTTTTGTTTGCGCAGGGTGCGGAGGCGAACATTCTCCAGGAAGAGGGCCACCACCTGAGCCAGAATATCAAGCTGCTCAAGCTGCTCTTGCACTAATGTATGATCTTCGTCCTGATAGGTCCCAATCACAATCCCGCCCAGAACCCGCCGTTTGAAGCGCAAGGGAAAGCCAAACACAATTTTGAGTTGGTGCTGTTTCAAAAGAGCCTGGTGAGGATTGTTACCCTCGGACTCGATTTGCAGGCGATGACCACGCAGCAAAAAGTTACCCAGTTCTCCGCGCGAAAACGGAGCAATGACCTCATTGGGCAGATTCTCTTTAGCAACCACGTGCATGCGACCCACGTCCGGATCGACCACCAGCAGCGCTCCGCCGCCGGCCCGGCTAATCTCCATCGCGTAAGGCAAAACGGCTCTCAAGGTGAGCACCTTGTTGGTCCCGTTATTAAGGAGACTCATGATTTGCGAGATCGAAGCTCTAATTCGTTCTTCTTTGTTTGCCGCTACCGGTCTATCTTGTCCAAATCTGGCCATCGACCTCTTCCTTAAAAATAAGCTTTTGGAGGATCAAAGCTAAGCTTTGGTCCCAATCTTGGTTCTAGTCGCAGGCTACACGACCCGGAACCTCTACACCAGGGCTCTAACCGCGGCGGCGATGCGGCCAGCGGGCAAGACCTGCTCAGCCGCGCCCAGTTGGATGGCCACCGCCGGCATGCCAAAGACCACGCAGCTCCGCTCATCCTGGGCAATGGTCCGCGCCCCGCGATCTCGCATCGCCTTTAAGCCCTCAGCCCCATCGCTGCCCATGCCGGTCAAAATCACTCCCACTGCCTTACTGCCAAAATAGCGCGCCACCCCATCGAACAGCACATCGGCCGCCGGGCAGACGCTGCGCCGTTGGTCATCATTCTTAATCAGCACCACGCTCCGGCTATCAACACTCAGATGGACGTGATCCGGGGCAATGAGAGCCTGTCCCGGCTGAGGCACCTGCCCGGCTTGGGCCAGGCTGACCGCCAGCGGCGTTTGCTGGTTGAGCCAGTCGGCTAAGCCCTGCGAGAAGCCGGGCGTAATGTGTTGGACAATCAGGATGGGCACGGGAAAGTCAGCCGGCAGGCCACCCAAAATTTCGGCTAAGACGCCCGGTCCCCCGGTTGAAGCGGCCACCGCGACCAACCTGATCTTACCACTGTCATGCTCCAGCAAAACCGGAGTGGAACTCTTAGCCAAAGGGGAGGTCGAGCGCCGATCGCCACTCCAGTGCCGGACAACTTTGACCTCGGCCATCAGTTTAACCTGGTGAGCCAGGGCCCGATGGACTTCCGGCGGGTCAAACACGGTCGGCTTGGGCATAACGGCCAAGGCGCCGGCCTTAAGCGCGCTAAAGGTCAAATCGCGCTCATTTTTTTCAACGCCGCTGCTAATGACGACAATCGGCCGGGGCGTTTCGGTCATAATCTGTCGGGTCGCTTCAAAGCCATCCATCTCCGGCATGTAAATATCCATCGTAATGACATCCGGCTCGAGTCGCTTGACCAGGCGGACCGCCTCTGCCCCGTTACGGGCCATGCCAACCACTTGCAAATCGGGCGATGTCTGGAGAATAGACATCAGCAACTCCCGAAACACCGGCGAATCTTCGGCAATGAGCACTCGAATGGGGGGTGAACTCATAAATGCTTCCTTAAATCGGGGTTAGCCTGCCCGTCAGTTTGACGGGGAACGAAAGCGCCACCCCTTTAAATTAATTGTTCCACAATCTCCAACAAATCACCCTGGTCAAAATGGCTTTTGACAATGTAGGCATCCGCGCCCACTTCTATGCCTCGCGCTTTGTCGGCCGGCGAGTCGAGCGAGGTAACCAGCACGACCGGCAGGTCGGCGCAGCGGCTGTCTTGTTTGATCCGTTGGGTCAGGCCAAAGCCATCCAGCCGGGGCATGTTCACATCTGAAACAACCAGATGCGGCAAGCCCTCGGACATCAGCATGCCCAGCGCTTCCTCACCATTGGTGGCCAGTTTAACCTCGTAACCGGCTGCCTCTAAAATATTCTTTTCCAGCGTCCGGGTCGTGATTGAGTCATCGACAACCAGGATCGTTTGCCGCTGCCGGTTTGGCGTCTGGCGCGCGGTGTTATTGCGCAGCAGCGTCGTGGGCCGCACTTTGCGCCGGCCGGCCAGCTTGATGAGATCCGCCGGGTGTAAGACCAAAATAACCTCGCCCGTCCCCAGCACCGTGGCTCCGGTAAAGCCCCCTACCTTGACCAACTGGCGGCCCAGACTCTTGACCACGATCTCTTGCTCGCCGGCCAGCTCGTCCACAATCAAGCCCAGCCGCTTTTCGGCCAGCGTTATGATCACGATGGTCAGTTTGGCACCCTTGGCCGGTTCGCGACGCGGCAGATCAAGCAGGTCGGCCAGCCAGGCTAACCCGACCGGTTGGCCCTGGTAGGTGATCGCTTCCTGGCCTTTCACTCGGGCAATCGTATCGGCCTTGATTTCAATCATTCGCTCAACCGAGGTTAGGGGCAAGACAAACATCTGGTCCCCGGCCCAGAGCAGCAGCCCGCGAGAGCTGGCCAGGGCTAGCGGCAAGGTCATGGTAAAGGTGGTCCCTTGGCCCTGCTTAAAGCTGACCTCGAGCGTACCGTGCAGCTCCTCTACATTTTGCCGGACCACATCCATCCCCACGCCGCGGCCGGAAATATCGGTAATGATTTCGGTGGTCGAAAAGCCGGAGTTAAAAATTAAATTGACCAATTCGGTTTCGGTCAGTTTATCGGCCTCGCTTTTGCTAAACAAGCCTTTACGCACCGCCGACTGCCGGATGGCTTCCAGGTCCATTCCTCGCCCGTCGTCACTAATGGTGATGACGATGTTGCTGCCCTGCTGGATAGCCGCCAAGGTGATCTTACCGGTGGCGGGCTTATTCGCCTTAAGGCGCGCGTCCGGCAGTTCAATGCCGTGGTCGATGGCGTTCCGCAGCAGGTGGATGAGGGGATCCTTGATCTGCTCCAGGACACGCTTATCGAGTTCGGTCTCCGCGCCCTGCGTCACAAAATCGATGCATTTGGCTTGCTCCCGCGCCAGGTCGCGCACCATCCGGCCAAAAGCAGCCGTAATGTAAGTCAGCGGCAGCATACGGACCCGCTTGATCTCCTCCTGCAATTCATCAATCATCAGCGACAAGCGCATCGTGTCATTGGCCAACTCGCGATAAAGAAGGTTTGACTGGGCCCCAAAGGCACGCAGCCGCTCCTGGTTGAAACCGGTAAATTCGATCAGGGCTTCGACCTCTTTGGGTAACTCAGCCGCGTGACCGTTCTGGTTTTGGCGCATGAGCCGGCTGTAGGAGGCCCGCAGCCCCAGCCAGTGCTTTTGCCAGTCGGCGGCAAACGCCTGCAGGCCACGCACTTCTGCCAGCCGCTGCTCCGCTCGTATTTTGGCCCCGACCAACTCGCTAAACTGGGCCATCAAGGTATCCAGTTTGCTGACCGAGACCCGGATCGTTTCGTCAGCGGCCGGGGGTAACGGGGTGGGCGACGCTGGCTCCAACCGGTCAGGGTTAACTGGAGGCTCCGGATTAAGCTCGATCGGTTCCGGCTGGACGGGCGGGTCGGGCTCGACGACGCGGTCCGGTTCAGGCGGGCCGGCCGGCGCCTCGACCCCGGCGGCGTCGGCAAGCCGCTCGGATTCGCCCGCCGGGTCCGGCCCGAGCGCGGTTGGAGAGCGGACCTGGCTGCTGGCCGCTTCCACCGTGGCCTCAAGTTGCGCCATCAAGGCCAGGGCTTTGGCCGGCGTGGCCGACTGGCCGGCCTCCAGGCGCTCCATCAGTAGCTCAATGGTATCGAGTGACTTGAATAAAAGATCAAACAGCTCCGCCGAGAAATCCAACTGACCTTCCTTGGCCATCAGCAGCAGCTCTTCCAGGCTGTGACCGATGCTCTCGATGGTGGTCATCCCCACGGCCCGGGCGGCCCCTTTGAGACTGTGCGCTTCACGAAAGATCTCTTCGAGCAGGGCCCGGCGCTCACTCTCAGCCGACTTTTTTTCCAACGCTAACAAGCCCTGGTTGATTTTTTGGACGTGCTCTTTTTGCTCGGCTTTGAAGCTATTGATCAGTTGTTGGCGAATCTGTTGGCTTAAGCCCATCTCATCGCTCCGTTGAGGTCATCCAGTGGGAGTCTAAAGGGATCAATTGAGTTTGTAACGGGCCACAAAGCCCTTGAGCTGTTTGGCCACCCCGGACAGGTCTTGAGCGGCTTTCTCTGCTTGCCGCGTCGAGGCGATGTTCTGGAGGGTGGCCTGGTTGATGCTGTCCATCGCCAAGGCAATTTGCTCGACCCCAACCGTCTGCTGCTGCGCGCTGGCCACAATCTGCTGGGCGGCACTGGCACTGGCCGCGATACTTTCCGTCAGTTGTTGAATAGTCGCACCCGCCTGCGCCGTTAACGCCACACCCGAATCGACGCCTTTGGTTCCTTCTTCGGTGGACAGCACCGTCATATTGGTTGCCTGCTGAATTTTGCTCAGAATAGTCTTGATCTGGCCGGTCGCTTGCCGCGATTGCTCGGCCAGATTCCGGACCTCCACCGCCACCACGGCAAAGCCTTTTCCATGCTCCCCAGCCCGAGCCGCTTCCACGGAGGCGTTCAAGGCCAGCAGCTTGCTCTGAGAAGCTATATCATTGACCGTAGCGATAATCTCCCCAATCTGCTGAGTCTGCCCGCTTAGAGCCAAAATATTTCCGGCAATACTCTCCACCTGCTCCTTGATTTGGCGCATGCCCTCAACCGTGTCGACCACCGTCTGCTGGCCCACCTTGGAGATTTCCCGGGTCTTTTGGGCTTGCTCCGCCACCAGCCGGGCTTTAGCAAATGACTGCTCGACAATGGTTTTAACTTCGTTGATGGTGGTTGACGTTTGCGATACCGCCGCCGACTGCTCGCTCGCGCCGCTGGCCTGCTGGCGGGTGGCTGCCAGAATCTCGGCCGCTGACACGGCAATGTTTTCCGTGACCTCTTGAATTTGGAGCGTCATCTCTCCCAACCGCTCAACCATAATGTTGAGATTGTGCCCCAGTGTGGTCATCAGGTAATCGCCCTCGTGCAGGTTTAAGCGGGCCGACAGATCGCCCTCGGCGACGCGCTCGATGAATTCCAGATACTCGGCGATCAGGCGCTGCAACTGCTCTTTAGATTGGCGCTCCTTTTCAACCAGTTCAGCCGCCTGCCGGCTGGTCTCGGCCTGGATAGCCGCCAGCTTATCGGCCTCGCGCCGGGCTGTCTGCTCCGCTTCAATCTGATGGCGCAGCTTGTCCGTCATGCGATTAAAGGCCTGAGCCAGGGTGCCGATCTCATCCGTTGACGAAAAGTTAACCACACGGTTTAGGTCACCCTCAGCAATTGCCGTGGCGGTTTCAGCCACCTGGCGGATGGGCTTAACAATAGCCCGCTGGCTAAATTTAATCGCTCCCCCCGAGATCAGCCCGGCCAGGACCCCACTAATGATCATTCCGGCCACGGCCGTAGTTTTGGCGGACTCAACCGCCGTGGCTTGACCCGCTACCTGCTTGTCCCCTTCGACCTCGACCTCGGTCAAGAGCTCTAACAGCTCGTTAGATTGCTGCTCATAAGCTTGCCTGGCTTCTTGGAGTTCTTTGAAAGCGGCCACGGCTTGGCCGGCATTGGTTTGGTGATCCGCCAGAGTCTGAGTCATCACCGTCCGGTACGTTCCCTGACCGAGAGCCTCATTTTCGATCCCGGCTTCAAAGATCCGGTGTTGGCTCACGCGTTGGACCTGATCGTCCAACTCTTTCAAAGTATCTTGGAGCTTTCTCGCGGCTGGCTCATCGTAGTCGCGCAGCAATAAGTCTTGGTAACCGTACATCCACCGCCGCGCCAGCTCACGCTCTTTCTCCGTGCCGCTATTCAGGTAACCTTCCAAGGCGACCCGTTCACTCAAAGTCAGATCGAAGTCTTCTCCACTTTTGACTTGCTCAATAACCCTGAGCGTGTGACTCCGCGCCGAGGCCAGAACTCGCTCTAATCGCGTAAAATCCTGCTTAAGCTGGTCATCGACCGTAAAAAAATTTTGCCGGGCCTTAACCACTCGATCTCGAACAAGCGTATAGCCGCGCCAACCTCGCTCCAACTTGGACACCAATTCCGGCGCTACCAAATCAGAACTCGCTAAGCGATCCAAGGCCCCTTGAATGGTGCCATCCGAAGCCGCAAGTTGGGAACGGTCGTTCCCGTCGGACTGGGTTTCGATCAAGCTGGCCACCAGGAGCATTTGCCGCTGGATCCCGATCTGTGTATCCGCGGCTCCATCGGCGGTGTTCCAGGCTCGCTTGGCAATAAGGTCCAAGGCGCCGGCTAACTGACCAATGCCCATCAGCCCACTGACGCTAATACCCACCATCAAAACCCCGATGAGAAAGAAAATGAGTCCTAATTTGGCGCCAATTCCTGTTCTGATCTGTAGTTGTTTTATCAATCTCATCATCAGTTTCCCTAAATTTCTACGCCGCGCTATCCCAATTTGTAGCGCGCTACCAATTTCTCAAGCTGCCTGGCCACGCCGGACAGATCCTGAGCGGCTTTTTCTGCTTGCCGCGTGGAGGCAATATTTTGCAGCGTGGCGTGGTTGATGTTCTCCATGGCCACAACAATCTGATCGACTCCGGTCGTCTGCTGTTGAGCACTGGCCACAATCTGCTGAGCCACGCTGGCGCTGAGACCGATGCTTTCAGCCAACTGCTGAATGGTCTCGCCGGCCTGTTTGGTGAGCTCTACCCCGTCATCCACCTGCTTGGTGCCTTCTTCGGTGGCCATCACGGTGGCATTGGTAGCGCGCTGGATCTCGCTCAGGATAGTCTTAACCTGGGCCGTCGCCTGGCGAGACTGCTCCGCTAAATTGCGCACTTCCACCGCCACCACCGCAAAACCCTTGCCGTGCTCGCCGGCCCGGGCCGCTTCCACCGAGGCATTTAAGGCCAGTAGATTGCTTTGAGAAGCGATCTCGTTGACCGTAGCGATAATCTCGCCGATCTGCTGCGTCTGCTCGCTCAAGGCCAGGATGTTCTCGGCAATCCCTTCGACCCGATCTTTAATCTCAACCATCCCTTCCACCGTGTTCACAATGCTCCGCTGGCCCAACTGCGAGATATCGCGGGTGCGCTGCGCCTGCTCCGAGACATCTTGGGCCTTTCGGTAAGCCTGTTCCACAATGGCCTTGACCTGATTAATTGTCGTCGACGTTTCGGTAATTGCCGCCGATTGTTCGGTGGCCCGGGTGGCCTGCTGGGCCGTGGCCGACATAATTTCAGAGGCAGCCGTGGCGATATTGGTCGTTGCTTCCCGGATTTGAGAAGTCATCTCGCCCAAGCGTTCAACCATACTGTTAAGGTTGCGCCCTAGCACGGTCAAGGCGTCCTCGTGCCCGTTTAGAGATAACCGGGCCGTCAAATCTCCCTCTGCCACCTGTTCAACAAAATTCAGATAATTAGCCACAATCTGCTCCTGATAGCGCCTGGCCGCCTCCATCTTGGCAAACAGGCGCGTATTATGAACAGCAATGGCCACTTGATTAGCGATGGCCTGGAGGGTACGCTCATCATCCCGGCTGAGACCGCCTATCCGCGCACTTTGCACGTTAAACACCCCCAACGCCTGTTCACTCAGCATCACCGGCACCGCCATCTCCGAGCGCGTATCCGGCAGCAGCGGATTCGGCAGCCAGGCCGGGTCCTGGCTCACATCTTCCACGGTCACAATTCGCTGTTCGCGGTAGGCTTTGGCCACCAGGCTTTTCTGGGCGGCGACGGCAATTTTGTGGCCTCTGCGCTTCATCTCTTCACCCGCCGGACCAAAACCCGCAGCCACACTCAGAAATTCGTTAGCCTCATCAACCAGGTAAATATGGACGTGGTAGTAGTCAAAGGCTTCTTTGACCAGGTCCACCACCTCTCGGATCAGGGCGTTTGGGTCTAAAATGGCCGAGAGCCGCTGGCTGATCTCAAGGACGACCTCCAGTTTTTTGGTCCGGCCGGTCATCTGAGACTCTACCTGCAAACAAGCGCTTTTGACTTGCTCCGCGGTGCCCTCTTTGGCCGCAACCAAAGTGCGCTGCAACCCAAAGACCACAATTAGTTCAAGCCCAAGCAGCAGTACTGTCCCTATGCCGAACCAGAGCCGGTTTACCGGGCTGGTAGCCAGTCCAGTGGCCAGGACTCCGGCCGCGCCAAGTCCGATCGCCAGACCCAGCGCGATGATGCCGTTGTAAACCAATTTTTGATGCTTAAGCCAATTCTCCTGGCTCATACAACCTCCTCTTGAATGATGATCTGCGGATCACTCAACAGTGCCGCCAGATCCAGGACCATCATCAGATCGGCGGTAATTCCCCGGGTGTAGCGGGCCAGCGCTCCGTTGTGAGTCGGCAGGGGTGGAGCTAACTCGCTCTTGAAGATCGTCGTCACGTCCTCTACCTCGTTCACCAACAAGCCGACTTCAAGAGCGGGAGCGTCGGAGCAACCCTCGGTGGTGACCACGATAATTTTTTGATAGGACAGTTTTTCCTCCTCCGAAGTCGACAAGCCAAAAAAGGCCCGCAGATCGATCACCGATAAAATCCGCCCTCGAGCGCTAAAAACCCCGGCGACAAAATCCGGCGTGCGGGGGACAGGCGTCAGGCGGCCCAAGGGGTGAATCTCCCGGACGCCTAGTACCTCGACGCCGTACTTCTCGCCACCCAACCAGAAAACCATCAATTCTAGGGTTTCGCCAACCGTCTCGGCCGGGGGCTTGCGGGCCAAAATCTGGGCTCGGCGGGCCCAGATTTGCGCTAACTCTGCCTGGTCCACGTATTCCCCATCGTCATCGGGCAGGAGTTTGGCAATCTGGGGCCTTGTTTCAAAGCGACTCGCTTTAGAGTGATGGCCATTGCGCCTATGAGGGGGCTTAGCAGAGCCGTTGTTTTTGTCCATGACCTCTCACTTTTCTATCAGTGACCTACAGCCGATTCAAAACGCGCAAAGCAGCGTCAAGAAGATATTTGGCCGTGGCCCCATCACTGTTGGGAATTAGTCGGTCCGGCGGCCACTTTTCTAGGACGCGCACCGTGTTGCGCAGGGAGCGGCGGGCGTTACCGGTTTGGCCCAACTTTTTGTACAGCATACCCAGACTAAAGTGGGCGACCGGCTGCTCACGATCCAGATAAATGGCCTTTTTAAGCATATCGATGGCCGTGCCGTTTAAGCCTTCATATTGGTAAACCATCCCTAGAACACAGTAGGCTTCAGCCTGCAAACTGTCCAGGGCCAGCGCGCTTTGGCACCAGCGCCGGGCTTCATTCCAACGGCCCAGGTCGGCGTAGGCCCGGCCGAGGGCAGCATGGGCCGCCGCAAAATCTGGCGACTCGGCCAGCTTGCGGTTTAACTCGGTAATGGCCTCTTCAATCAACCCGCCGTCCAGCAACTGCATCGCCAGGCCATACGGGTCAGCCGCTGTCTCGGCTCTGGCACTTGAACCATTAATCGCCGGCGGCGGTGTCCCTACCTGATCGATCTCAGGGACCACGGGAACCCAGTCGGCTAGAGGTTGATCCGGCCGTTCTGACCCGGTGACGCTTAGCAGGTTGGGGATCGGTGTTTGAGTCCCTTCCAGGACCCAGGCCGTCTTCTCTGGCCCGGAGGCGGTCTTGACCATTTTTTGATAGAGCAGCGTCCCCGGAAAGCTATGCGCCTGGAACGCCTGGTAAACCACCAACGACGGTTCGGCATGGCCGACCACCAACCAGCCACCTTCAACCAACGCGCTGTGAAATCTCTTGATCACCTGCCGGGTGACCACCTCTGTGAAGTAGATGGTCACATTCCGGCACAAGATCAAGTCCATGCCGAACGTGTTGTTTTGCAGCAAAGGATAATCATCGGTCACCAGATTTAGTCGAGCAAAAGTGACCATCTTCTGAAGATCCTCGCTTAGCCGGTAGCGCAGGCTGTCTGGTTCGAGGTAAAAATATCGATCTCGCAGTTGCTTGGCGCGCGCTTCTCGAAATGACCAGTCGCTGTAGGAGGCCCACCGGGCTTTAGCTAACAAATTCTCATTGATATCAGTAGCCAGAATAAGGATCTGCCAGTTGTGGATCTCCGGCAGAAGTTGTTTGAGGGCAATGGCAATGGAGTAAGGTTCCTCGCCGCTGGCGCAGCCAGCACTCCAAATGCGGAGCCGGGGCTTCACCTCCGGTCCGAGAGACCGGGCCATAACCTGCTTCCGCTCGATCAACTGGGGCAGAACCTGCTCAATCAGGGCATCGAACTGGTATTCGTCCCGAAAAAAGTGGGTTTCGCCGACGGTCAAAGCATTGATCAACCGCCGCATTTCGGTGACCCGGGCGGAGTCAGTCTCATCAAGCAGCAGCCGGTAGTAGGCCTCCAGCTTCTGATGGGGTTCTACCTCGGCCACAGGTGAGCTGGCCATGGCCTTAAGCAGGCCAAGTTCCAGATCAAGTCGCTTACTTTCGGGAAAATGCAACCCGCTCTCCTTAAGGACTAGGTCACGGAAGCGGATGTAATCACCATAACCCAACTTTGTCTCAAGGGTGGCCGGTTGGCTAGGATTGGCGGCTGAGGAATACAATGCTGTCAAAGGAATTTCTCTAGAACATAAACTGGATGTTATGAGCCAAAATCTGGCGAAGTTGGTACTGCTCTTGGTAGGACAACAAGGCTCCTACCTCAAGAATAAGGACCATCCGGCCTTCAGTCGTGACGATCCCTTTTAGCCACGTTATTTGCTGGTTCGCTTCAGCGATCCGGTCGTCAGGCTCAAGAGCATTTCGAACGTACTCTTCCTCCTGGACTAAATGAAGCACATCTTCGACCGCATCCACGATAATCCCGATCAACTGGCCGGTGTCATTAATCTCCACCAGGATGATCGACGTAGACAAGCCATAGGCCTGCCGGGGCAGGCCAAACCGCCAGCGCAGGTCCAGAACCGGTACCGGCTGGCCATGGAGATTAATTATTCCTTCGATGCCCTCGGGCGCAGCCGGAAGAGGGGTGATGGTCACCATTTCGATGATCCGCACCACTTGCTCTACCGGAAAACAGCAACTCTGATCGGCTACAGTAAAGGTCAAGACCGGTAAAGCACAGCCCGGGGCGGCTAAGTTGTTCACGGCTATAGTCATCCAAATCAGCTCCTGAAAAATATTTCCTTCAAGTCCCTGCTCGAGTAGATTTTCAGTGTCGATCCGTATTCGCGATCTACACTGGCCCGTCACTCCAGCGCAGGGCCAAAGTCTTGTCACAAGATTTCCACTTCCATCATACAGGACTTATCGGATCTGTTGTAGTGGCGAAAGTCACCAATTTTGGGGGCTAAAGGTACTGAGTTTTTTTCCCGAAAGTCACATGACGGGCCGGCAAAAACGGTAAAAAGTGGGACTCTTACAACCCAGAATACTGTATGTAATGATCAAAAACTGGATAGCACCTAGATATAGGTATACTATCCAAAAGTCCAACTTTTTTCAGATAAGCCACAAAAATTGGTTTTGGGCGAAAGGGGAAGAAGAGGTCTATAACCAACCGGAAACAACTACTCGTGGATCCAAACCCAAGTGCCGGGGTTTTCTTCATCAGCCACGGTATAATTAGTCTGACCGGCCGGTCCGGCCCATTCAAACAACCAACGGGCATCGGCCGGGGCCAGATTAACACAGCCGTGCGAGTGTTTAATGCCAAAGCGGTTATGCCAGTAAGCGCCGTGCAAAGCATAGTTCTTATGAAAATAAAGCGACCAAGGCACATCCTCTAAATAGTAGTAGTCAGTTTGGCCTTCGCTACCGCTCATTTTTCCGCGCTCAATCTTAACCCAAACCCGATACAAGCCGGTCACGGTCGCCCAGTGAGACAACCCGGATGAAACCAGGGTAGCATAAACCAACCTATCACCTTCATAGGCCGCCAGCGTCTGCTCATAGAGATCAACCTCAATCCATTTCTCGTCCGGGCCAACGCCTTCAGGCCGAGGTTTGGCGGCAATGATCCCCACGCTGCCCTGCTCAACCCAATGCCCTTTGGCAATCCGGTACCAGAGCCGCTGGTCATACATCCGCTCTTCTAAAATACTGACCATATCGTACCGTTTTAGCCACTGCTTCTGTCCGTTAGGCACCACCCCAGGCCGGGGCGAGGTATACGTCTGGAACACAATCCAGGCAAAACGGCCGGGGCGAGGTGAATCCGTACCGTGGAAGGCAGACGGGGTGCTGAGCTGCAGATAGTCGGCCTGCACGTACTCAGCTTCATTGATGCCATACCAGACCGTGCCGTTTGGGTCCTGGATGCGCTCACCGGCCAAGGATACCCACACATAACCGGGCGCCAGTTGGCGGATCGCCGCCTGGCCGGCCACGGCGTCGGCGGGACTGGCGTAAACCGGGACGTTGCCGGTAATCACCCGGGCATAGGTCAGCCCCGTGATTGAGCCTTGATTGGCCGGAGGAGTAAGCGGTTCGAATTCGGGCCAGGGCTCCGTAGAAATAGGGTACGCCAGCATCGGGGAAACTGTCGCCAAGGCTACAAGCAAGGCCACGACAAGCGCGGCGAAAAAGTTGGTCATGCTCTTTTCCTCACAGCAAATTATCGCTATAAAATTGTTCCCAAACGTGGTTAAGGCCACAACAACGAGGCTCGAAAGAAAGCGCCGGCGCTGAAAAATATCCAGGCAGTTCAGGCTGGGTTACTTTCGATTTCGTGGCTATTCGTGGCTAATTGAAGAACGCCCGCCCCAATCGGCTGCGCGATTTCCTTCCTGCCTTATTATACTATCTCCAGCCTTCTCCTTCAACCTGTCGATGTGGTCAAGTTTTGCAGACCTACTCGCCTGCGGTACAATTTAACCCTACTTTCTGGCGGAGGATAAATCAATGAACGTTGACGGAAAACATTACCGCACCATTTGGCTCGATCCCAACGATGCGGCCACCATCCAGATCATCGATCAGCGTCACCTCCCGCATGCCTTCGTAATCGAGGATCTGCGGACGGTAGACGACGTAGCCCGGGCCATCAAGGAGATGCACGTGCGCGGCGCCGGCCTGATCGGAGCTACAGCCGGTTATGGCCTCTACCTGGCCGCCTTAAAGGCCCCGCGCAGTTCGGGCGAAGCGTTTATGGCCGCGCTAAAGGCTGATGGCGAGAAGCTCAAAGCCACTCGCCCCACGGCCGTCAATCTGGAATGGGCCGTCAACCGCCAAATTGAAGCGATCGCGGCGGCCGGCCCTGACCTTGAGCAGAAAATTCAGGCTGCCTTTGACACCGCCCAGGCTATCGCCGATGAAGACGCCGACTTCTGCCGGCGGATTGGCGAGCACGGCCTGCCCCTCCTTAGCGAGATCAGCGCCCGCAAAAACGGCGAGCCGGTCAATGTCCTCACCCACTGCAATGCCGGCTGGCTAGCCTTTGTCGATTACGGGACCGCCACCGCGCCGATCTACGCCGCCCACGACCGCGGCATCGCGGTTCACGTTTGGGTGGATGAGACTCGCCCTCGCAACCAGGGTGCCCGGCTAACCGCCTGGGAATTGGGCCAGCACGGCGTCCCTCATACCGTCATCGCCGACAATGTCGGGGGGCATCTCATGCAACATGGTCTGGTCGATCTGGTCATCACCGGCACCGACCGCACCACTTACACCGGCGATGTGGCCAACAAGATCGGCACTTACCTTAAAGCCCTGGCCGCTCACGACAACGGCGTCCCTTTTTACGTGGGGTTGCCCTCATCCACCTTTGACTGGACGATGCGTGACGGTCTGCGAGAAATCCCCATCGAGCAGCGTGGCAACGAAGAGGTTAAATACAGCGAGGGCCTGCACGCGGGCGAAATCAAGGAGGTCCTCCTCACCCCGGCCAATAGCCCTGCCGCCAACTACGCCTTCGATGTCACGCCCGCCCGCCTGGTGACCGGCCTCATTACCGAGCGCGGCCTCTGCGCCGCCTCGGAAGAGGGTGTTCTAGGACTCTTCCCCGAGAAGCGGCGCTAACGACCTTAAGGAGGCATTGAATGGCTCAAAATGTGACCCACTATCAAGAGCACGTCGGAACGCGGGCTGACAAATTTTATAAAACCACCCTCTTTCAAGCCCAACATTTGATGATCGGCCTCAACTGTCTGGAACCGGGTCAGATCCAAGCCAATCACACCCACGACGATCAAGATAAGTTCTACATGGTTTTGGAAGGCACCGGCCACTTCACGGTCGCCAACGAGGTGACTGAAGCCGGCCCCGGTCACGTGGTCTGGGCTGAAGCGGGGGTGCTCCACGGTGTCGAGAATAAAGGCAGCCAGCGGTTGGTGGTTTTGGTCGGCATCGCCCCGGCCCCCTGAGGTGGCATGAACCAGCCCGCAACCCTTGAAGCAACCCAGCCGCGCCTGATTGTTTGGGGCGCCGGCGAACTGGGCGGGCGCGTGGCCCGGCTATGGCGCCAGGCCGGAGGGCCGGTTATCGCCGTCACCCACAGCGATCGCCGCCACGCCGACCTTCGGGCGGCCGGGATCAGCCCTCGCTGCGGTGACCCCCTCGATCAGATCCAGGCGGATGATCTCCTGCTGCTCTCGCTGCCGGGTCACGACACCCAGCGAACGGCCGTCGAGCAGCTCGTCAAATCCAACCTGGCTAGGCCCCGCCGGACGGTGTTTCTAAGTACGGTCGGCTACTATGGACCCGAGGCTCACGGTCCCATTGACGAGGCGACTCCGCCTGGTCCGGATGAGCGCTCGGCCAGCATCGCCGAAGCCGAAGCCGTCTTTTTCGCCTGGGCCGGCGAGACGGGCGTGGTGCTGCGCCTGGGCGGGCTGTATGCGCACAATCGCGGGCCGATATCGGCTCTGGCTCGCCGCAAAACGCTGAAGCGCCGGCCTCCGGACAAAACCCTGGCTCTGATTCACTATGACGATGCCGCCGCGGCCATCCACGCGGTGCTGCGGCACCCGGCTCCGGAACGCCTCTACCTGGCCGTAACCGAGCCGAGTCCCACTCGCCAGGAGTTCTACACGCGGGCCTGCCGCCGCTTAAATCTCCCGGCCCCGGAATTCGAGCCACCGATCGGCCGGCCCCCGGCTCGCTACGATCTAACCCGCCTGCGCCGCGATCTGTTACCGGCCCCGGCCTATCCCGATTGGCAGGCAGCCTTGACTCTGCCGGCCGATTCGGTCTGATGGTCACAACCTATGAATCTAAGTTACTTCATCTCCCCTCACGGCTTCGGCCACGCGGCTCGAGCCTCGGCCGTAATGACGGCCCTGCAAAAGCTGATCCCAAATGTTCACTTTGAAATTTTTACCAAGGTTCCGGCCTGGTTCTTTGCCGAGTCGGGCGTAACCTCGTTCAGCTACCACGAAACCCTGACCGATATCGGCCTGGTCCAAAAAGATGCCCTGGTCGAAGATCTGCCCCAAACACTGGAAGCGCTCAATAACTTCCTGCCCTTCGATCCGACCTTGGTGGATACGCTGGCCCGGCAAGTTGATCTAGCCGCCAGCCGCTTGATCCTGTGCGATATTGCGCCGCTCGGCATTGTGGTGGCTCAGAAAGCCGGCCGGCCGGCCTGTCTCATCGAGAACTTCACCTGGGATTGGATTTACGCCGGCTACTCTGACTACGCCCAAGGTTTCCAACCTCATATCGACTATTTGCACGCCATCTTTGCCGCCGCCGATTACCACATTCAAACCGAGCCCGTCTGCCGGCCCCAACCGGTCGATTTAACGGTCGCCCCGGTCAGCCGCGCCCACCAGAGCGAGACCGGCGCCATCAGAGCTCAGCTCGGCGTGTCGCCCCGGGAAAAACTGGTGCTGATGAGCATGGGCGGCACCGGCTGGGATTTCGGCTTTCTGCTTGAGGCCCGGCTCGATCCGGCGGTGCGCCTGGTGATCCCCGGCGGCCGCGAGCAGCTCCCCGCAGTGCCGCAGTTAATTACCTTGCCGCGCCACAGTCCGCTCTTTCACCCCGACCTGGTCAACGCTTGTGACGCCGTCATTGGCAAAGTGGGCTATAGCACTCTGGCCGAAGTCTATCAGGCCGGGCTGCCTTTCGGCTTCGTCAGCCGGGCCGCCTTTCGCGAGTCGCCCATCCTGGAAAACTTTGTCCGCGCTCACCTACCGCACTTGTGGTTCGATCCGGCCGAGTTTGAAAACGGTCACTGGTCAGCCAAACTGCCTCACCTACTGGGCCTGGCCAAAAATCAGCCGCCCGAAGCCAACGGTGCCGAAACCATTGCCCGCTTTGTGGCAAAACTGATCAGGTAGTTGTCGATTCAGTCGCCTCCGGGTATATTCCCCTAAATCTTAGGCCCATCAACGCAAAGGAGCGGTTTTATGCAAATCAAAGTTTATGCTACGCTGCGGGACGTGGTCGGCGGTCCCAGCGTGCAGTTGGACCACGTCACCCAGCTAACGGTCGGCGAAGTGATCGATCGCTTGTTCACCCAATATCCCGATATGCGGCCCTTGCTGCTCAAAGGTAACGGTGAGTTGCATTCCGCTTTCCACATCCTGGTGAACGGCCGGGACGCGCGCTATCTCAACGGCTTGGAAACAACGGTCAGTGCCCGGGACGAAATCCGCATCTTTCCGCCGGTGGGGGGAGGCCTGGCTTGAAACTCAGCTTCAACGCTATTCCCCTGTGGTTGATGAAGGAATATTTAACCGAGCTCGGCGCGACCGAGATCAATGAAAACGTTCTGACCGCCGGCACCTGGCAGGCCGTGGTCAGTAAGGGCGAGCCATTTCGGCTAGGCTCGCTGCAAGTTGGCGTGACCGACGTGGAACTCAGCGGCGATCAGGCCGCCCTTGAAGCGATGCTAGAAAAGTTGCATTGGAAAACCTTGCGCGGGGGTGGATAAAAAAAGAGCGAGAGGCTGACCTCTCGCTCTTTGAGTTTTCAAGGGTGGCTAGACAATCTCAAGCTCTGTCAGCTTCGCCTCGGTTACAACCCCGTTGACCCAGCCGCGTTCCTGGTAGTACTCGGCCAGCATCTGGTCGAGCTCGCAGACATGGCCTTCGGAGCCGGGCATGGTACTGGCCTCTTCGGTAAAGCGCTTCGGCAGGTAGTCCGAGCCCACGCCAAAACCGGCCAGGTTGTTGAAGTGACGCTCCAGGTTGTAAATCCGTTCGCCACACTTCAGCAGCTCCGCGACGCTGTAGTTGAGCCCGGTCACAGCGTTGAACTGAGCGGTGTACTCATCCATCCCCTCGGCAAAGGCCGAGAATTTACACAGGTCCAGCGAGTCCGAGACCGCATGCACGTCTTGGAAGACCTTCACCAGGCCCCCTTTGCCTTCCCATGCCAGCGGATCAACTTTGAGCGAGCCGTAAGGCATAACGCCCAGTTCGGCGGCCGGCGTGTAAGCCCGGAGATGGCAGGCCCCGCGGTTGCTGGTGGCATAAGCAATGCCCATACCTTTGAGACCACGGGGGTCATAAGCCGGAATGGACTGGCCCTTAACCGACATCGATAACTCGGGATGGCCCCAGGCCGCGGCCGCTCGGGTTGGCCCTTCGGCCAGCTTGTCGCCAACGCCTTCGCGCATGGCAATCTTGTGAGCAATTTCGACCATACCTTCGGCATCGCCCCAATTGAGCTGACCATCGCCGTTGGTATAGCCGCGCTGGCTGGCTTCCATATACACGGCCAGCGCCTGACCGATTTCAATCGCATCGTAGCCGTAATCATTGGCCAGGTCGATGATATAAGCGATAACGGCGGCATTGTCATTGCCGCAGTTGGCGCCCAGTGACCAACCCGGTTCGTATTCAAAACTCTCCATCCGCACTTTATACGGCCCTTCTTTAACCTCAACTTCCTTCTTGCAAGCCACCGGACAGGCGTGGCAGGTGGGTTCTTCCACCAAGAGGTGTTCGCGCACATACTCGCCCGAGATCTTCTCGGCCCGCTCTGCGCCAAAAGCCGTATATTGGGAGTTATTGGCCGGCAGCGCTCCGATGCTATCGGTAATGTTCATCAGGACGTTGGTGCCGTAAACGCTCAAACCCCCTTTGCGCGGTGAGGTAATGTTTTCCTCGGCCATAATCGTTTCCAGGGCGCGTTTGCGGGCTTTTTTATCGGCCTCTTTGTCGGCCGGTTGCGGTCTGTTTTTCTTTTCACCCTTGATGATGATGGCCTTTAGGTTTTTGCTGCCGGCCACTGCCCCGGTCCCGCCTCGACCGGCGGCCCGATCGTCCACGTTAACCCAGCAAGCAAAGCGCACCAGGTTTTCACCGGCCTGGCCAATCGCCATGCCATCGACCACCCCTTTGCCGCCTTTGGCCTTACCACCGTGGCGGGCACAGAGAGTATCCAGCGTCTCGTGGACGCCTTTGCCCCACACATCGGAAGCATCGTGCAGAGTCACCTGGCCATTTTCAACATAAGCATAAACCGGCTTATTCGCTTTACCTTTGAAAACCAAGCCATCGAAGCCGGCCCACTTAAGTTTCGCCGCCGTCCAACCGCCCATATGGCTGTCGGTGACGGTGCCGGTTAAAGGCGATTTGGTCACCACGGCCAGGCGACCACTCATATTGACGTCGGTGCCGGTAAGCGGGCCGTTCATAATGCACAAAATATTATCCGGCGAGAGGGGATCGACGTCCGGACCGTTATCGTAGACGTATTTTACTCCCAGGCCACGCGCCCCGATATACTTGCGCGCATCTTCGCCGCTGACACCTTTGTACTCCACGGTGCCTTCACTAAGATTTATCCAAGCCACTCTGTTGTTAAAACCACCAAGCGACATTAAAGCCTCCTTTTATTGTTATGTTAGTTTTTTTCAATCACTCGTCTCCAATATTTCGCCTCGCGTTTACGTTTTTTCGCCATTCACCGGAAACACCTCCCTCAGACATGAATATAAAAAGCGCTATGTTGGTTTATCATAGCGCTTTTGTTTACAACTTTCTTCTATTTTTCTAGTCAAACAGCTTTGCCAAATTTTGGTTGACTCGACTGCGAGCAATTTAACGCCTTAGTTTCCTGAAAATGTGCTCGAAAAAAGCTTCGCCACGGCAGGTATTTTACTTGAAACCGTTTGCATTGTCTATTTCAACCCCTACCCTTGTGCCCTGAGGCTACTTATCGCCTCAAACGCGGTTGCCAATCGAGGTTTCATCATTGTATTTGACAACTGGCTATAGTATACTATTCGCCATCAAAATATCTAGCCAATTTGTAACTGCTCAGGCATGTCATTTCGAGGAGCGAAGCGACATCGCCTCGATGAGGCGAGAAATCCCTGAGACGCAGCTTTGCAAACGCGCTGTAGGGATTTCTCGCTCTTACGTCACTCGAAATGACATGAGGGCTGAGGAGTTACGCCAATTCATCTCTTTTTGACTAAGGCGAATGGAAATTAGCGTCCTCAAAAACGGAGCTTGTAACACGGTATGACGACAAAAGCAAAAGAACAGGATGGTAAAGAGCAGGCCGCTGGCAAGTTACCAGTGAAGCCACGCCGGGTCAAACGTCAGGAGCCACCGCCTGTTACCGCGGACGAGGTCGCTGCGCCGGTTGAACAGCCGAGCGAGCGCGTATTTCCCATCGTGGGCATTGGTGCTTCTGCCGGCGGTTTGGAAGCATTTGATAAGTTCTTTACCCATATGCCCCCCGACTCGGATATGGCCTTTGTTTTGGTCCAACACCTTGATCCTACTCACGAAAGCATCCTCGTCGATCTGATTCGACGCTACACCCGGATGGAAGTCTTCCAGGTACAAGATGGCATGAAAATCAGGCCCAACTGTATCTATGTCATTCCGCCTAACCGGGATATGGCCATTCTCCATGGAACGTTGCACCTCATGGAGCCTTCCGCCCGGCGCGGCCTGCGCTTGCCGATTGACTTTTTCTTCCGCTCCCTGTCGGAAGACCAGGGGGAACGGGCGATTGGCATTGTTCTGTCCGGCACCGGCAGCGATGGCACCCTGGGGTTGAAAGCGATCAAGGGCGAAGGCGGCATGGCCATGGTCCAAGATCCGCTGTCTGCTAAATATGACGGCATGCCCCGGAGCGCTATTTCGACCGGGATGATGGATTTTATTCTCTCTCCCGAAGCAATGGCCGAGCAGTTGATTAGCTATGTTAAACATGCTTTTGTCAGCCGTATCAAAAAGCCGGAGCCGCTCCTGCCTCAGTCGGCCAGTTCGCTGCAAAAAATCTTTATTCTATTGCGTAACCACACCGGCTACGATTTCTCGCTTTACAAAAATACGACCATCGGCCGCCGTATTGAACGGCGTATGAACGTCAATCAAATCGATTATATCGGCGATTATGTCCGCTATCTCCAGCAAAACCCGACAGAAGTTGAGACTCTATTCCGGGAATTGTTGATCGGGGTCACCCGCTTTTTTCGGGATCAAGAAGCTTTCACGGCCTTAGAGCAGAAAGTTGTCCCCCGTCTGTTTTACAATCGTCCGCCCAGCGAGCCCATCCGGGTTTGGGTGCCCGGCTGCGCTACCGGTGAGGAAGCTTTTTCTATTGCTATCTTGCTGCGGGAACACATGGAGCGCTTAAGTCAGTCTTTTGAGGTGCAAATCTTCGCCACGGATATCGATGATCATGCCATTGAGAAAGCCCGCAACGCCGTCTACCCCGACGGCATCGCTGCCGATATCACCCCAGAACGACTGGGACGCTTCTTCGTCAAAGAGGGCAGTAGTTATCAAGTAAGCAAACCTATCCGTGATTTAGTCATCTTTGCTGTCCAGAGTGTTATCAAAGATCCGCCGTTTTCCCGAATTGATTTAATTAGCTGCCGAAACCTGCTAATTTATTTGGGGCAAGAACTGCAAAAGCAGGTTTTTCAACTTTTCTTTTATTCTCTCAAACCGGGTGGCTTCCTGTTCTTGGGCAACTCTGAAACGTTGGGAACTGCGGTGGATAGCCATACTATCATCGATAGTCGCTGGCGCATCTTCCAGCGTACGACCAACACATCGGGGTTGCGTAATACGCTCGATATGCTGCCACCGCCTCTAATCAGGCAGCGTCTGGATCCTGATGCTAAGTCTGACCAAACCTTAGGCATGCGAGAGTTAACTGAAAAGATACTCCTCGAAGAGTATGCACCTCCGTGCGTCATCATTGATGAACGGGGCGATGTCCTTTATTTCCACGGACGTACCGGCAAGTTTTTGGAGCCGGCCAGCGGCAAAGCTAGTTTTAACGTCCTGCGTATGGCCCGTGAGGGGTTACGGATGCCGCTTACGGCGGCCATCCGCAAAGCCATCAATCAAAAGCAGGATGTTATCTACGAGCGATTGGAGATCCAAGCCAACGATGAGATTGAAACCGTTAAACTGACGGTCAAACCTATCCTCAAACCGATTTCTATGCGAGGTTTAGTCTTAATTATTTTTGAAGAGGCCGGATCACCACCCTGGCAAAAGCCGGAACAAGTGACCGACGATAGGCCGGACGAACAGGATCGCTATGTTGTCGCTCTTCGCCAGGAATTAAAATCCACCAAAGAGTATCTCCAAACTACCGTTGAAGAGTTGGAGACCTCCAATGAGGATTTACGCTTTGCCAACGAAGCAATGCAATCGACCAACGAAGAGTTACAAAGCACCAATGAAGAGTTAGAAACCTCCCAAGAAGAGCTGCAATCGGTCAACGAAGAGCTGGTTACGGTCAATTCTGAACTCCAACTCAAGATCGATGAGCTGACTAAGGCCAATAACGATATCGATAACCTGCTCAACAACACCCGGATCGGCACTATCTTTCTCGACCGCAATCTCCAAATTGAACGCTTTACGCCAACCGCGACGCAGATTATCAATTTAATCGATAGCGATGTCGGTCGTCCCCTCAGCCATATTGCCTCCAATCTAAAAGTGGGGGACCTGATTGGAAAGGCCAATCAGGTGCTTGATACCTTAACCCCTCAAGAGGCGGAGGTCCAAACCCGTAAAGGCAGTTGGTACTGGATGCAGATCATGCCCTACCGCACCATAGAGAATATCGTTGACGGGGTCGTCTTGACCTTTACCGACATTACCGAACAAAAACGGCTCCAGGCTGAAATTGAACAACGCCTCCAAGCCGAGCAAACTCTGCGCCAGTCCGAGCAATTTCTCCAGGCAGTGCTTAATGCGCTTCCTGTTCAGCTAGCTATCTTGGATGATACCGGGAAGATTCTGGCCGTAAACGCGCTGTGGCATGATTTTGCTCGACAAAACAGCCTGTCTTGGCCTGACTATGGGGTGGGATCAAATTACCTGGCCGTCTGCGAAGTGGCTGAAGGTGACCGTTCTGGGGAAGCCCGGGCAGC
This sequence comes from uncultured Chloroflexota bacterium, assembly GCA_937864185.1. GTDB lineage: Bacteria > Chloroflexota > Anaerolineae > 4572-78 > J111 > JAGRBY01. The sequence continues at coordinate 17,406 of CALMIS010000048.1, read as the reverse complement.
GGCTGAAGGTATTCGCCAAGTTATCGAACAAAAACTGGACCGCTTTTACCTGGAATACCCATGCCACAGCCCAACCGAGGAACGTTGGTTCAAAATGATTGTCACCCGCTTTGACCACGAGGGTAACGTGCGTGTTGTCGTTGCCCATGAAAACATTACGGATCGGGTTCAAGCCGAGCTAAAACTGAAAAAGTCGTCATAACCTAGCCTCTATTACGCCACGAAAAAAGACAAGAGAAAAGCCATGGACAGTACCGAGTTTACTCAACTCCGTCGGCAAGCCGAGGAGATCCTAAACCAAGAACGAATCAATTTTCAACAAGAGACTATCCAAGATCTTCAGAAGTTAGTGCATGAACTGCGGGTCCACCAAATAGAGTTGGAACTCCAAAATGAGGAACTGCGACAGGCTCACTACGACCTTGAAGCTTCGCGGGACCGCTACTCCAGCCTGTTTGACTTTGCCCCGGTTGGTTACTTTACCATCGATCAGCAAGGTATTATCTTGGAGGCGAATCTGACGACTACGACCTTGCTAGGCTATGAACGGCGAGCCTTAATCAACCAGCCATTCACGCGCTTTATCGCCTCCAAGGACCAGGATGCCTACTACCTCTTCCAGCGGGCTCTGTTCTCGCATAGAACACCTCACACCTGTGAGCTCAACTTTGTCAAAAAGAATGGGTCAATCTTTGATGGTCGGTTGGAAGCGCTGATTACCCAAGACCATCGCGATGAACTGCCCCATTGCTTGCTGGTTCTTATCGACATTACCGAGCGCCGGCAAATGCAGCGCCGGCTCCAATGCGAACGCGATTTTGCCGAAACCCTGATTGAAACGGCCGAAGCCATTATTTTGGTTTTAGATCCGCAGGGCCAAATTGTCCGTTTCAATCGTTATATGGAAGAAATTTCCGGCTATACTCTAACCGAGGTCTGGGGTAAGGATTGGTTTGATACTTTCATCCCCGCCCGGGACCGGCAGCGGATGCGAGCCATATTTCTTAAGGCCATTAGCGACCATAAAACTCAGGGGGCCATCAGCGTTATCGTCACCAAAGATAGGCATGAGCGAGAAATTGCCTGGTACGATAAGACCCTAAAAAACGCCAACGGAACCATTATCGGTCTTTTGGTCATTGGTCAAGATGTTACGGAACAGAACCGGGCCGAAAGCGAAAGAGCTAATCTCTTTGAGGAAGTGAGCCGGCAGCGTGAACAGCTCCGAGCGATAACGCGCCGTCTGGCCGATGCTCAGGAAGCCGACCGCAAAGCCTTTGCCCGGGAACTGCACGACCGTGTGGGACAGAGTCTAACGGCCCTAGACCTTAATCTCAACATTATCCAGAGTGAACTTCGCCATAGCACGGTGCAGGTCAGCGAGCTGACCAGAACGCGTTTAGAAGACTCGCTGGCTCTCGTGGCTCAAACTGCCGAACATATTCGGGACGTTATGGCTAACCTGCGCCCTCCGGTCTTGGATGATTATGGCCTGGTGGCGGCGGTCCGCTGGTACGCCAACGAGTTTTCTTCACGCGTCGATTTCCGCGTAGTCGTTCAAAGCGAACAGTTGGAACCACGCCTACCGGCTCCGGTTGAGGATTCGCTTTTCCGAATTGTTCAAGAGGCTTTAACCAACGTGGCTAAACATGCCGCGGCTGATCTGGTGTCTATCACTATTTCGACGGATGATGACCACATCCGTCTGGTCATCACCGATAATGGTCGTGGCTTTGAGTTACACCAATGGAGCGATCCGGCTCAGCGCCAGAGTTGGGGCATTGTCACGATGACGGAAAGGGCCGAAGCTATCGGTGGGCGCATGACGGTAAAATCCACCCTCGGTCAAGGAACCCAAGTTATTGTCGAAGTGCCGCGGTCAGAATAAGCCGGAACAGCCATACTTTCCAAATACACCCTCCAGATAAAGACCCCCCGATTGGTCAGCAAAAACCTAGCCAGGCAGCCAGTACAAAAAATAAATTAATAAGGTATAATATAAATATCTTGTGAAATATTTCACAACTACCAACCCGAAGGAGATATACGAACCATGTTGGCTACAACACAATCTATCAGCACCCAAAGAGAAGCCGTTTCCCTCGCCGAATGTTTAGGCTACGGGGATCCCTGCGCCAGCTATCACCTGGCCCGTCTCATTAAAACCGACGCCTACGGCGTCCTCCAACCTTTTGCTCAAGCCCTGGCCGCCCGCATTCGTGATGAACTGGAACGCTGGGCGGAACTTGGGGTCTCTGATCTTTATACCTCCCTCGATGACGAGGTTTACAGCCTGCTGCGAAAAACCGCTAACGATTGGGATGGCTTACTTCACTGCGGCGACCAAGATTGAGGCCTCTCTACGCCGGAGCCGCGGGACGGCGGACTCGCTTTTTCTCGATGACGAGAGCAGTTTTAAGGACTTCATCCATCCGGTCGGCAAAAACAATCTTCATTTCGCGTTGAATCTTCTTAGGCACATCGACCATATCTTTACGGTTCTGGTGGGGAATGATCACCGTTTCGATCCCGGCCCGATGCGCCGCCAAGATTTTTTCTCTCAATCCACCAATCGGCAAGACCTTACCGCGTAAGGTAATCTCGCCGGTCATCGCTACATTGCGTCGCACCTTATAATTGGAGAAAGCGGAGATGAGAGCAGTAGCCATGGTAATGCCTGCGCTGGGGCCATCTTTAGGGATGGCCCCTTCCGGTACATGGAGGTGGATATCAAATTTTTCAAACTGGGTCTTGTTGATGTTGTACTGTTTGGCATGGGCCCGAGTATACGATAGCGCCGCCTGGATTGACTCCTGCATAATATCACCTAGCTGCCCGGTGAGGGTTAATTCCCCTTTCCCTGGCATGAGGGTGACCTCAACCGGCATCACATCGCCGCCGGCTTCGGTATAGGCGATACCGGTCGCCACGCCGATTTCATCTTCATCGCCAATCCTACTTTCGGTGAAACGAGGCGGGCCGAGATAACGGGGCAACGCCTGCCGGGTGACAATTTTGGAAATAGTTTTGCCTTCAGCCAGCCGGCGAGTCAGTTTTCGACAGATACGGCCGATCTCGCGCTCAAGGTTGCGTACGCCGGCCTCGTAAGTATATTCCCTAATGATGCCCTGAAGCGCTTTATCGGCGAATTTCACCGCTACCCCATCCAGACCATTTTCTTCAAGCTGGCGAGGAATAATAAACTGCCGGGCGATCTGCATCTTTTCTTCCTCGATGTACCCGGAGAACTCAATCACCTCCATCCGATCTTGTAAGGGCGAAGGCACGGGGTAAAGTGAATTAGCGGTGGTAATAAACAGCACTTTAGACAGATCATAGTCCAGTTCCAAGTAGTGGTCGGAAAAGGCGGCATTCTGCTCCGGATCGAGCGCTTCCAACAGGGCCGCGCTGGGATCGCCCCGGAAATCGGCGCCGATCTTGTCGATCTCATCCAGCATAAAAACGGGGTTAATACTCCCCGCCCGGCGCATATTCTGGATGATCCGGCCCGGCAGAGCCCCGATGTAGGTCCGGCGGTGGCCGCGAATCTCGGCCTCGTCGCGGATGCCCCCGAGGCTGACCCGGATGAACTGGCGGCCCATCGCCTCCGCAATAGAGCGGCCCAGCGATGTTTTACCTGTGCCCGGCGGCCCGACGAAACAGAGAATAGGTGATCGCATCTTTGTGCCGGCTCGCTGCCGGACGGCGATGTGCTCTAAGATCCGCTCCTTGGCTTTAGGCAAACCGAAATGGTTACTGTTAAGCACTTTGGCCACATGGCTAATATTGGTGTTGTCTTCCGTCTCCATAGTCCAGGGCAAATCAATAATCCAATCGAGATAACTGCGGATAATCCCGACCTCGGGGGCGCCTTGCGGCATCATCGCCAATCGATTCAGCTCTTTTTCGGCTTTGGCCTGCACTTCAGGCGGGAGTTTTAAATCAAAGAGCCGGACTCGCAGTTCATTGATTTCGGAGAGATGGGCATCCATTTCACCTAATTCATTCTGAATGACGCGCATCTGCTCGCGTAAAAAATACTCACGCTGGCCTTTATCCACCTCTTGTTGAACCTGATCCTGAATCTTCGACTCGAGTTCCAGCACATCCAGCTCTTGGGCCAGCATAATATTGAGCCGCTGTAAGCGAGTCATTGCATCGGTGGTACTCAAAATCTCCTGGCGCTGCTGGGTATCAAAATCCATCACTGAGGCAATCAGGTCGGCCATCCAGCCCGGCTCATCGATGTTCATAGCCGCTACGTAGGCGTCATCCGGCACGTTGCGATCGAGCTGAACGCATTTTTCAAACAGAGCCAGCACCGCCCGCATCAAGGCCTCCGAGGCCACGCTCTGCTCGTCCACCTCTTTCAAACGACGGACCCGGACTCGGGGATAAGGCTCTTCCTGAGTCATCTCTAAAATTTCGATGCGCTGGTAGCCCTGAACCAGCACATTGGTCCCGCCTTCCGGCATCTTAAGCATTCGCCCGATGACGGCCTCCGTGCCAATGGGGTACAGGTCTTCCAAAGTAGGATGCTCAATATCCGGCTCGAGTTGGGTCATGACCACAACCTGGCTATTTTCGGCCATTGCCGCCTCCAAGGCCCGCACCGAACGCCGGCGGCCGACAAAGAGAGGGGTTAGCATCCGCGGAAAGACCACGGTGTCACGAACCGCTAGCAGGGGTAGATCAACTTCGGGTTCGTCTAAATTCAGGGGAAGCTCGAATTCACTATCTGAGGGTGACATCATAACCACCTAGTCTCCTAAACTCTGGGATCAACAGGCAGCGCCCGCCCGGTACGCGTGAACCAAATTTCGCGCACCGCGGCAACCAAAAACAGCGATCCTGTCACACAAATGACTTCTTCCAAACCGACCGATTCCTGCGCGGCCTCCAGGGCCTGGAGCGGATTATCAGTCACGGCGACTGAATAGCCTAACTCGGCTGCGATATGAGCCAGTTGATCGGGTTTCTCGGCCCGATAGTGGGCGGCCGTTACCCACATTTGCCTGGCCACCGGCAACAGGGCGGCCAGCATATCAGCCACCGGATGGTCCGCCGAGGCTCCAAAGATGAAGTGCCAGGGTCGATCCGCAAAGTAGAGCCGTAGCGCTTCAATTAACATGCGAATCGACTCGCCGTTCATCGCCCCATCGACAATCAGGAGTGGTTGTCGGGCCAAGATTTCAAAACGGCCCGGCCATTCTACCTGGGCCAGACCCAAACGGCGCGCAACCAACGGAACTTGCCAGCCAACTTGCTCAATGAAGCAGGTCACCGCCACCAACGCTGTCAAGGCGTTACCGATCTGATGCCTGCCTAGCAACGGCAGGCGATAGGGTTCACCTTCAAGGGTAAAAGTCTGGCCCTCCAAGCGAGCCTCACCCGCTTGCCAATCCTGCTCCGCAAATACAAGCGTGGCGTCTAAATCCTGACAGATCTGGACAACTACGCCTCGGACCTCGTCAACTTGCGAAGCACTAACGACACAACCACCAGGTCGAATAATGCCCGCTTTTTCACGCGCAATCTCGGTCAGGGTTTCGCCCAAAATATGGGTATGATCGTAGCTGATTGGCGTTATGACCGAGACCAGTGGATCAACGGCGTTGGTCGCATCACGCCGGCCCCCCAACCCGACTTCGATCACGGCCACCTCGACCTGGGCGCCGGCAAAAACAGCCAAAGCCAAGGCGGTTTGCAGTTCAAAACGGGTCAACCCAGGGGTGGCCTCCACAGCCGGGTTAACGGCGTTGAGGGTCTCGGCCAATAGACTTTCTTCAACCAACGCCCCATCGAGCCGAATACTTTCTCTAAAAGAATGGAGGTAGGGCGAGGTATAGAGCCCGGTCCGCCGCCCGGCCGCCCGTAAGATGCTTTCGATCATGGCGGCGGTCGAGCCTTTGCCTTTAGTGCCCGTAATCAAAATAGCGGGATAAGCTTGTTGGGGTTCCCCCAGCCGGCTTAACAGACGCTGCATGCGTTCCAGACTCCAGCCGCTGGTATCGTATGGCTGGTAAGCCGGATAACGCTGCATGTAGGTTAAGGCCTCAACATAGGTCAACTTACCCTGCCCCTAGCAACCGGGCAATCTCTTGTGCCGCCAACTCCGGCTCTAGCTTTTTGAACAGAGGCGACGGTTGGCGTAGCGATTGACCCGGTTGGAGCTGGCTTGGTTCCCAGCGACCAATCGCCTCAGAGCCGTCATAACACAACGCCACATGCTGGCGCTTGGTTTCAGCAAATTCTTGAGTATATTGGCGACCAAAAAGCCGGCCCTCATAGCCCAAAAACTCGTGTAACTGCTGGCTGGTGTGCGGCAAAAAGGGCGCAAACAGAGTCTTTAGATTATCGATCACACGCAGGGTGACATAAATCGATTGTCCGGCCTTAACCGGGTCATTCTTAATAACTTGCCAGGGCTCTTTATCATTCAAGTAGCCATTGGTCGTCCGGGCCAAACGTAACGCTTCTTCCAGCGCAGCCCGCAGCTTGACCGCGGTCAGCAGGTTGCCCACGGTCTCGAAGCCCTGCTCAACTTCGGTCAGGATCTTTTGATCAGCTTCGTCCAGACCGTCAGGTCCTATGTCAGGAACGCGGCCATCAAACCGCTTGTAGGCAAAGCCGAGGGCGCGGTTGACCAGATTACCCCAGGCGGCCACCAGTTCATCATTGTTGCGCCGAATAAAATCTTCAAAGGTAAAGTCCGAATCACGGGTTTCCGGGGCGATGGCCGTCAAGTAGAAACGAATTGCATCTGGATCGTACCGCTCCAGCAAGTCCGGGGCCCAGATGGCCCAGTTGCGGCTGGTACTGAGCTTTTGGCCCTCCATATTCAAATACTCATTGGCCGGGACGTCGTAAGGCAAGTTTAACTGGCGGGTGGTGCCATGTTCATACAGTTGCCGGCCCGTCCCCAGGAGTTCCGCCGGCCAGATGACCGCGTGAAAAGGAATGTTATCCTTACCGATGAAGTAGTACGTTTTGGCCGAAGGATTGTACCACCATTCTTTCCACAGTTCGGGCTGACCCTGATTGTGGGCAAACTCGATACTGCCGCTAAAATAGCCAATGACGGCCTCAAACCAGACGTAGAGGCGTTTGCTATCGTACCCGGCTAGCGGCAGGCGAATACCCCAATCGATGTCGCGGGTGATGGCCCGGCCTCGGAGGCCGTCTTTAACATATTGCAGGCTGAAGTTAATGACGTTGGGCCGCCAGTGTTCTTTATCCTGGCTGAGATAGGCCAAGACATCCGGGCTGAGCTTTTCCAGATCGAGATAAAAATGCTCGGTTTCGCGCAGCACGGGCACGGAACCGTCATTCTTGCTACGGGGGTTAATCAGGTCTGTCGGATCTAGCAGCGATTTGCAGTTATCACACTGATCGCCGCGAGCGCTTTCGTAGCCGCAGTTGGGACAGGTCCCCTCAATGTAACGATCCGGCAAGAAGCGGCCCTCGGTCTCGGAGTAGAACTGCTGCTCGACCCGCTTAAACAGAAAGCCGTTCTCAAGGCAGGCGGTGAAGATGTCCTGCGAGACCTGATGATGGTTCTCGGTATCGGTGTGGGTGAATAGGTTGTAAGTGATGCCCATCTGTTGAAACGTTTCGAGAAAACTGAGATGAAACCGCTCGAAGACCTCCAACGGTGAGACCCCTTCAGCGTCGGCCCGGAGCGTGATCGGTGTGCCGTGCGAGTCCGAGCCGGAGACCATTAAGACGTTATTGCCTTTAAGCCGGTGGAAACGGGCAAAAATATCGGGCGGTAGGTAGGCGCCCGCCAGGTGCCCAATGTGCAGATCACCGTTGGCGTAGGGCCAGGCGGTGCAAACTAGAATATTTTCAGCCATTCAATGTGTGTCCTCAGCGTATCATCACCAGATAGCAGCCTATTATACCACAAGCGTGTTGATATCAAAGCGAGGCATGGGGAAGGATAGAGTGGCTACGGGGCTGGATTAACCACCGGCACATTCTCGGCGTTGACCGCCTGGGTGAATCCTTCACCGGCGGCTACCCAGCCTCGATCGCCTTGGTCTGACTGATACTCGATTTGCCACCACCCGCCGTAGTCATCTCGGCCGGTAATGAGAGCCGACTCGTTAGCGCCAAGCCGGCCTACAATTTGATGGGTGGTGCTGGGACCGCTACGGACAAAGAGGGCGATAACGGTAGTCATGACTGCTTCACCACTGCTCGGATTGACCGGAGCCGGGGGAGGTCCGCTAGAAGACGGCACAGGCGTGAAGATCTCTACGGTTGGGGGAAGATTGTCGAGGGCCAAAGGCGTGGAGTCCAGCACTCGAGCGGCGATGGGAGTCGGGGTGGTGGTTCCTTGCCGGGCAGCGATGGCGGTCAAAGTCGGCTTCAACAGCGACGTATCGGTTGGGATAGGGCCGGTTTCAACGGACGACTCCACAATGCTAACCGTAATCTGAACCGGTTCACTCGCTTCCTGATCGACATTAAAGGCTTGCAGTTCAATGGTGTGTTCGCCCAACACCCCTGCTTTCCAGCGGAAGCCGGTGGTGTAAGCGTTGACCGGAGGATCGATCGGCTCGATCATGACGGGCTCGCCGTCGATGGAGAGTTCGACCTGGGCGATACCTTTAGCATCGGCCGTATTGAAGGTGATTAATGTCTCTTGATTGAGAGGCAGAACGCTACCGGCTGGGGGTGACGTGATCTTAACGATCGGTCCGGACACTGGCGTACCCGGGTCTGAGGCACTGCCACAAGCGATTGAAATGATAACCAGGCACAAACTAAGACCAAGCAGTTGTATCCGTTTCATGTTCAGGTGCTTCTCCCTCGCTGAGAACAAAGTTTTTTTGAGTCATAGATGAAGTTAAAATTTGATAACGCCTAACAACAGTAACGATCCTGATAGCTAAATAATTACGCTAAAATAAGAGTTACAGAAATTTTAAGGCAAGATCGACTGAGTTTTGGGTTATTGCGTCGAGGGTAGGTGCTGTTTTTGACAATCATAAAGACCGTTGCGGTCATTTTGTCGCACCAGCAAGATGTCGCGGACCATGCGTAAGGTATCGCGAATCGGGTCAACTTTGCTCTCAGTTTGGTGATACCAGTGAATAGGCACTTCTATTATAGTATAGCCGCGTTTCCGAGCAATGTACAGGAGTTCCACATCGAAACCAAAGCCTTGAATGGTTTGGTGAGAGAATAGGTCTGGAACCACAGAACTGTGGAAGCACTTAAAACCGCACTGCGTATCCTCAAAGCCGGGAACAGCCATGATTTTAACCAACCAGTTAAAGACCCGGCCCATCATATGGCGATAAAAGGGCTCATTATAACGCACGGCCCCGGATCCTTCTCGGGAACCGATAGCGATATGGTAGCTGCTGCGTTGGGGGGGCAAGAATTTGGGCAATTCCGTAATCGGCATGGCCAAATCGGCATCACACAAAAAGCCGTATTCACCCTGTGCTTCCAACATTCCGGCTCGCACCGCGTGGCCTTTACCGCCTCGCCCCGGCTGGATTAAGCGGACATAGCCGTACTGCGCCGCAAAAGCGGTGACGATAGCTGCCGTTCCATCTTGACTGCCGTCATCAACCACCAAGACTTCGCTCTCGTAATCCTGGGCTTCAACAAACTCAACGATCTTTGAAAGCGTCTGTGGCAACCGGTGTTCTTCGTTGTAAGCTGGGATAATAATAGACAGCAGGGTTGCGGCGGATTTTTTGGCGCTAATCTCGTCCATCTCCGTTGCAAGAGAAGCTTGCCGGCCTTCGGCGCACCTTTTTTAGGGCTTTGGCTATTTACGAGGCTGCGGTAGGCTGATTTTTCCTTGCTAACAAAACTGTGGCATGATACACGCCTGATAGTTTTTTGCAAAATAGAAATGAATGACAAAGCTAAGCGTCGCAGCCTGGGGCTGATTTTAGCGCTTTTACTCTTTTCAATTTATCTGTTCACTTATCGGGGCGGCTTTCATTCCGTTGATGAAGTCTCGATCTTTGCCGTGACCGAGAGCCTGGTCAAATTTGGTCAGGTCAATACGAACCAGATCGCCTGGACACAGTGGACTACCAGTCAAGCCGAGGCTCAAGGCTTTTTCGGCGCGGATGGTCAGGTCTATTCCAAAAAAGGGCTGGCCTTATCGCTGGCTCAGGCGCCGCTCTATGGGCTGGCCCTGCTGACGCCCGGTCTGGGCATGCTCCAAACCGTCTCCCTACTTAACGCCTTTGTGACCGCCGTGACAGGGTTCTTGGTCCTGATGTTTCTAGACCGGCTCGGTTTTAGACCGATCACCAGTCTGGTCACAGCCCTGATCTTTGGTCTGGCCACCATCGCTTGGGTCTACGCCAAATATCTTTTCAGCGAGCCCCTCGCCGGCTTCCTGATCTTGCTCAGCGCCTATATGTTATTTACCTTTCGCCAGGAAGGCGGTTTACGCCATCTCGTTATCGCCGGCCTGGCGGTCGGTTTCGCTGTTTTAACCCGCGCTAACAATCTCTTCCTTCTGCCTATTTTCGGTCTCTACCTCCTCTGGATCCTTAATGAACAATTAATAATTAATAATGAGCAATTAACAATTAACAAAAAACATCCCTCCACCCCTCCATCCCTCCAATCCTCCTCCACCCTTCCACCCTTCCATCCTTCCATCCTCCCCCTCCTCACCTTCACCATCGCCTTAGCCATCCCCGGCCTCCTGTTGTTGATCTACAATGCCGCTCGATCCGGACACTCGCTGCAAACCGGCTATGATTTGACTCTGTTTAGTCCCAATTTGTTGTTGGGCCTGTACAAGTTACTATTTAGCCCGCTACGGGGCCTGTTCGTCTACACGCCCCTTTTGCTGCTCAGCTTACCGGGTTGGTGGCAACTGCGACGCTGTAATCCCGCCGAAAGCTGGTTGTTTGCCGGGCTGGTCGGCGTGACCGTCGTCCTCTTCTCGGCCTGGTCCTCAGGCGAAGGGTTGTCCTGGGGCAGTCGCTTTTTGGTGCCGGTTGTGCCTCTCCTAAGCTTGTGTCTAGCCCCCATCATCGAAAACGAGCTTTTCAACTTTAGGGCCAACCCGCCTCGTTTTACCCGGCACGTCGCCCGAGTTACCTTCTTCGGGTTGCTTAGTTTATCCTTGCTCATTCAAATTCTCGGGGTGACGATCAACCCCTGGGTCTACCTGGCTCAAATCCAGGCCGAGTTTGGCGGAGAGTTCTTTTTGGAAAATACGGCGGCACTGTATGATGTTCGGTACAGCCAGATCGCCGGTCAGTTGCTGAATTTCGGCGTTGAGAACTCCGATCTCGCCTGGTGGCAGCCGGCGGGTTTTGATGGCTGGGCTTTTGGCTTAGGCTTAGCTCTGATCCTCCTGGCTATCTGGGGTTTATGGTCTTTCTTGACCCTCAAGGAAACGGATCTCAGAATAAATTCCGGACTCCACCAGCCGCTAGCCCCTCGGCGCCTGCTCGCCTCGGCCCCGCTGCTCAGCCTGGCCGCTTTAACAGTCACTTACCTCCTTCTGGCGCGCTACTATCAAACTGATCCGCAGTTCGGCCCGGTGAACGATGCTTATACCCGGGCGCTTGAAACCGTGGCTGAGGGCTTGCCCGGCCACCCGGTTCTCACCGTGGCGCCCTACCATTATCACATTCCTATGAATCGCTTCAAAGCGAGCCTGCCTCTGCTTGGCTTTGCCCAACAGCCCTGGCCGCCCCCCAAGACGGCCCGGCCGCTGTTGACCGCGGCTAGCCTGGCGCCCGAACAGTGGTTGGTCACCGTTGGCTTTCCCCCGGCTGCTCCGGACAACGCCGCCGAACGGTGGTTGGCCCTTAACGCCTTTAAAATCAGTGACAAGTGGCTGCCCGACGAGGTGCGGTTAGTCCAATTTACGGCCGGCCAGCCGGCGCCGAGACGACCGATCGAGGTCACGTTTGGTGATACCTTCCAACTGGTGGACCTGACCTTGCCGTCCGCCCTCGAGCCGGGCCGGCCGCTGCCGGTCGAATTTCGCTGGCAAGCCCTGGCTCCACCCGGTGCCGATTACGCTATCTTCTTGCAGTTGCTCAACGCCGATGGCGGCCTGGTGGCTCAACAAGATAGTGCCCCTAACGGCGGTTACAGCCCGACCACGGACTGGAGGCCCGGTGCCCCCGTAATCAGCCGCCACGCCTTGGCCCTGCCGGCCGATCTGCCCCCGGGCGATTATCGCCTGATCGCCGGACTGTACGATCCGGCCACCGGCCAGCGCCTGGTTACGACCGAGGGAGCGGATTTTGTAGCATTAGGGCGAGTGTTGGTGGATGGCAATCAGGCAGCGGTGATCAGCGCCTTAACACCTGAAGCCCCATTCTCCCCCGGCCAATCAAAGGCGACCCAACATTGAGACGGCCAAACTGGCAGTACCGGCTGCCGCTCCTCATGATCACGTTTCTAGCCTTCATCCTGCGCAGTTACAAGCTCGAAGCGCAGAGCTACTGGATCGATGAGGCCTGGACTCTGTTTTACGCTCACCAGTCGCTGGCCGAGCTGCTGACCTCGCTACGCACGATTCGGGCTGCCCCGCCCCTCTACCATCTCTTAACCATCTCCTGGGTAGAGCTGGTGGGTGACGGCGAATTTGCCCTGCGCTACCTATCTCTCAGCTTCAGCCTGTTGGCCGTCCCCCTGATCTACCGGCTGGGACGAACGATTGCCAATGGCCGGGTTGGCCTGATCGCGGCCGGGCTGCTGGCGGTAGCGCCCTATCAGATTTGGCATGCTCAAGATGCGCGCAATTACGCCTTGTTGACCGCCGCCGCCACGGCCAGTTTGTGGGGCTTTTTCCGGCTGTGGCGTCCGGCCCGCCGCCCCTGGGCCTGGTGGCTGATCTATCTCATCAGCACCGAAATCGCCATCTTCACCCACTATCACGGCCTGATCATCATTGGCGTCCAGGGGCTTTACTTTTTGCTGACCTGGCGGCAAAACTGGCGACACTATCTCCCCTGGGGGGCAGGTCTCCTCATCAGCCTGGCGCCGCTGGGGCTGTGGCTCAGCTACGGTTCTACCTTATGGCAAAGCGAGCATTGGCTGCCTCTGACCGGTCTGGGCGAGTCTTACCTGCGCAGCGCCCTGGTCTTCAGCGTCGGCGAATTGGTTGCCCAACCTCTGGCTCTCTACCTGAGCCTGGTCTTTGTCGTTTTCTACGCTTTAGGTTTGTTGGCCGCGGCCGGTCTCTCTCGACGCCGCTGGGCACTTGGTCCCCGCCCGCAGCTATTTGTCTTCCTGGCAGTCTTCACCCTGGCTCCTCATCTTCCCATCTGGCTTTACAGTCTATTCGGCACCCCGGTCTTTCTGGAACGCTACTTGATCCCGATCCAAGTCGGCTATCTGCTGACCATCGCCGTCGGCCTGGTCACCCTCGACGATATTCTGCTCTCCCGCAATGAACAATTATTCCAACCGAAGAGTCAAGGGCCGGGAGTAAGAAGTAGGGAGCAAGAAGCAGGAAACAATCCACTCCTCCATCCCTCCACTCCTCCAACCCTCCACTCCTCCACCCCTCCATCCTTCCAACCTTCCACCTCCCAATCCTCCAATCCTCCAACCCTCCAACCCTCCGTCTCCCAATCCTCCATCCTTCCATCCTTCCATTCTTCCATTCTTCCTCCTCCTCGCCATCTCCACCTGGATTCTCTACCACCACTATACCGATCCTCTCTATGCGAAGCCGGATTGGCGGGGACTCATTCGCACTATTGAAACCTACAGCCTGCCCGGCGATGCGATCTTGCTGACCGGCGACGGCGGCGAAAAGCTGTTCGATTACTATTACCGGGGCGACTTGCCCGTCTACCATGACTTCAACACCCCGGTGCCTCCGCCCGAGGCAGCCGAGCAGCGGCTCGCCGAGATTACGGCCCGACATCGACGCTTGTGGTACACCCCCTACGGCGTCGAGATCGATAGCCTGCTAGAAAGTTGGTTGGCGCACAAGGCCTATCCGGCCTGGCAAAGCTGGCTGGGCCGCAAGCGGCTGGCCCTGTATGCCCTGGAGTCCAGCGCCGCGCCGGAGGCGGGCGCCTTAACCAGCAGCCGCTCGACCCTGAGCCCCATCACTCTTGACGGGACGCTGACCCTGGAGCGTGTTTCTCAGCCCGATCGCTCGATTGCGGCCGGGGACCTGCTGCCTCTGGGGCTAACCTGGCGGATCCCGGCGGTGCCAGCCACCGATTATCAACTCTCGCTGCGGCTGATCAACCACTATGGCGACGTGTTTACCCAAAGCGACTGGCCGCCCCTGGCGGCCGGCCGGCCAACCTCGACCTGGCCCGTCGACCAACCCCTCACCGATCGCCGCAGCCTCTGGACTCCGTTTGACACGCCGCCCGGCGATTATTGGCTGCAACTTGTCGTCTATAACCCGGCCAGCGGCGCCTCACTTGGCCAACCGGTTGTCATTGACGGCGTTAGCATCGCCCCGCCGTCGATCACCGTTCCCGCGGCTGCCTTATCAATCCCTAACTACGAGCCTCACCCCCTGGGCGAGGTGGACCTGGTGGGCCATGCCGCGCCTGAGAGCGTCCAACCCGGTCAGGAGATGTGGCTCTGGCTCTACTGGCAAGCGCGGACTCCACCTGATCCCAAAACCACCCTCCGGCTGACCCTCACCAGCAGCGACGGCCAAAGCTTGACCAGCGATGTGCCGCTCTTCGAAAGCGCAGCCAACTTCGCCGGTTGGCAGCCGGACCAGGTCCGCCGGGCTGTCTATCACCTGCCGACCAGCCCACGCCTGAGTGGCCGCCAGGCTCGCCTGACCCTGGCCCTCCTCAATCCGGCCGCCGAAGGCGTAGAAAGCCAACTGACCTTGCCCCCCCTCGAGCTTGAAACCCGCGCGCGCACCTTCGAGCCGCCGCCTATTCCCCACCGGCTGGACACCGTTTTTGGCGACCCGGCCTTACTCACCCTGCTGGGCTACGAGGCGGCTGTAGAAATCAACGATCAGTCGCTCGCGCTTGCCGGTGAGCCACTCTCCCTTGCCCAGCTCGCCAGCGCCTCGACCGCTCAGCTCCTGGTCTCCCTTTACTGGCAGCCACAGGCCGAAATCGAAACCGACTATACCGTTTTTGTGCAGCTGTTGGACCCGGCCGGTCAAGTGGCGGCCCAGGTCGATTTGCCGCCGCTGGCCGGTGCCGCCCCGACCACCACTTGGCTGCCGGGCGAAGTCCTGACCGATCCTTACCGCCTACCCCTACCGGCCGATCTGGCCCCCGGCCCCTACCGCCTGATTACCGGCCTCTACGAACCGGCCACGGGCAGACGCTTGCCGCTCGCCGGCGGCGGGAACGCGGTTGAGTTGCAGCAGCTGACGATTCAGTAAGAAGAAAAAGGGGTGAGTTCGATGACTCTGCCGGAGACAATTGAACACCAAATCGCCGCTATCCGGGCCGATAACAGCCACGGCGCGGCCTATCTGGCCCGGCGAGCAACGGAGACACTCAGCGAGTTGGCCATTGAGACCAAGCCAAGCTCCGCCGCTGAGTTCAAAGCCGTGGTGACGGCCGCTGGGCGCGCGCTCGTGGCGGCCCAGCCAACGATGGCGCCCCTGTTCAATCTGGTCAATGAAATGCTGTGGCGCCTGGATAATCTTGAGACCCCGGCCGCCAGCCGCAACGCGGTGGTAGACATCTGTCGCCGCTTTGCCGACCGCCTCGACCGCTCAAACCAGGCCATCGCCGCGGAGGCGGTCGGCCTGATTGCCGACGGCTCGACGGTACTGACTTACTCCGCCAGCGCGACCGTCCTGACGAGCCTGAAGCAGGCCTATAAAGCCGGCCAGCGGTTTGACGTCATCTGTACCGAGTCCCGGCCTGTCGGCGAAGGCCTTGAGCTGGCCCGAGAACTGGGCCGAGCCGGCCTGCGGGTCAGCCTGGTGATCGACGCGGCGGTGTTTCGCTGCTTGCCGGCGGTCCAGCTCGTGCTGGTGGGAGCTGACTCGCTATCGACCGGCGGGCTGGTCAACAAGATTGGGACGCTAGGTTTAGCTATTGCCGCCCAAGCCTTCAAAGTGCCGGGCTACGCCTTGTGCAGTTCTACCAAATTTTTACCGACCGAGTATGAACCTCCGCCGGAACCGGCCAAAGATCCGGCGGAAATCGTGGCCGATCCGCCCGACCAGGTCACCATCCTCAACTATTACTTCGACCGGACACCGCTGACTTACCTGGCCGGGGTGGTGACCGAAGCGGGACGCTTGTCTGTGGGGGAGGTAGGGCAGCAGCTCGGCCAACTGAAGTGCCATCCAGCGTTGAAACTTTGATAAAACAAGGAAAGGGAAAATTATGGTTCAAGTAGAGATCATCGCCATCGGTAACGAACTGCTCAACGGCGAGGTGCAGGACACCAACACGCACTGGCTATGCCAGCAGATCAGCGGGCTGGGTGGCCGGGTCCGGCGGGCAGCTATGGTACGCGACGACCCGGCGGCCATTGTGGCTGAACTTCGGCATGCCTTGGCGCGACAGGCCGGCCTCCTCTTTACGACCGGCGGTCTGGGTCCGACCGACGACGACCTGACCTTACAGGCCATCGCCGCAGCGACAAATCGGGATTGGGTTTTAAATGCGGAAGCCTTGGCCCAGGTCCGGGCCAAATATGAGCGGCTGGCTGAAGAGGGATCGGTGAAGACTGCCGAGATGACCCCGGCCCGCCAGAAGATGGCCTACCTCCCGGCCGGCGCCAGCCCGCTGGCCAACCCGGTTGGGGCAGCCCCGGGTATGCTGCTTAGAGGAGAACCTTGGACCATCATCTCGCTGCCGGGTGTGCCGGCGGAACTGAAGGGGATTTTTGAAGAAACGTTACCCACCCTCCTAACCGAGTTTTTCGAGACGGGTACCTATTTGAACCAATTGATTATCGTAAACTGTGGCGATGAGTCGGTTTTGGCTCCTATCTTGCGCGAGGTATCGAGCCGGCACCCCCAAGTTTACCTCAAATCTCACGCTAGCGCCTTTGGACCCGAGGTCAAATTCCGGGTGACGCTGTCCGCCTCCGGGGCAGCGAAGAGCGGGGTGCAAGAGCTCCTGGCGGCGACCCTAAAAGATCTCGACCAAGCCTTAAACGAGGCGGGCATTTCCAGGGATGATGAACTTTAGCCGGCCATATCCAGCATCTTCTGGGTTTCTAACGGGTCATAGCGGCTAAGAAGCTCGACTTGCCCCAGCACTTTACTCTGCTCTCGGCTTCTGACTCCGGCAAGATTCCAGTAACCTCGTTCTTCACGAGGAAAAGCAGAGGCTGGCTCACTTTTGCCCAAACACCAATTCAAGTTAAAGCATCGCTTGGTCACTGTTCCACTCCCCTGAAAATAGGAGGGCAAACCTTGGTTTGCTAGCAGAGCAAGCTCTGCACTCCATTTTCATTACTCATTGTCGTCCCCATATTAAG
>CALMIS010000047.1 GCA_937864185.1 uncultured Chloroflexota bacterium | reverse complement strand
CTTCCAGGGCCTGGATGTATATCCGCCCCATCAGGTTTGGATAGTTTAAGCCACTCTGTTGACTCATCTGTGTGAAAACCTCTTTTTCTCAATTATACATAACAATGTAAGAAACGGAAACCGACCGGTATAATTTTAACTATTCGTGAAGCTAAAATTCGCCAAGGGGCCAGCCGTAAATAAAATCAAAGTTATGTTCAACGTCGTGCTTGTCGAACCTCAAATTCCCCAGAATACCGGCAACATCGCCCGCCTCTGCGCGGCGACGGAGATGGCTTTGACCATTGTGGGGGAGCCAGGCTTTGCCTTGAGTAGCCGCTATCTCAAGCGGGCCGGACTGGACTACTGGGAGTTTGTCCGGATCAAGCACGAAGCGGATGTCGAAAAGTTTTTGGCTCAGCTTGATCTGGCCCGCACTCATTTGTTGACGACCAAGGTCACCCGGCCTTACACGGCGATTCAACCGCAGCCGGGTGACCTTTTTCTCTTTGGCCGAGAAGATGGCGGGCTACCGGAATGGTTGCTGAAAGCTCATCCCCAGGCTTGCGCCACTATTCCAATGAAAAATCCCAACGTGCGCAGCCTCAATCTGGCTACGAGCGTCGGGATTGTGATGTATCATATGCTCGCCCAGTACAATTTCGGCCGCGAGCTCAAGGACTCAAACTCGTTAACACTGCTCTGAGCCCTTGACCTGGTTACTCCCTCAAAACAAACGGTAAGTAGGTTTTGATTGGTCCCGTGGCGATACTGACTTCATCAATGAAGATGTTGATACCGGCCTGGGCACTGCTTGAACCGCTATTATAGCTGAATTTAATGCCAACCTGGCCGCTGTAATTCGGCCCTAAGCCGGAGTCTAGAGTCACCAATGACCACACGCCGCCGGTAGCCGGCAAGGTTCGGCTCGCGGCTACGCCTGACTCGTCCAGAAACTCAACGGTCAGCGTGGCGTCACTTTTATACCAGAAAGAAAGTAACGGCCGGTCCATCGCCGAGACGCTGTTGGTCTGTAAGACGGTGGCCTCGCCGGTCAAGTGGAGGCTGCCCTGACCGCTGTGGCGATCGGCGTTGGAAAGAGTCGCCTCACCACTAACGGTCCAGCCGCTCAAATCGACCTCGAAGTCACCATTGCTGGCGCCCTGAGCGGCACCGGCAGGACGCAAGGTTAGATCGAGCCTGGCCACACTACCCACCGGTACCGCGATTGTGGTTGGGGGAGGGGCGGTGAGATCACCCTTATTACCGGCCACGATGGTGAGGTTGGCCGCGCCGCCCGTCGGTAAAGCGTAGTAACCGCTGGCGTCGCTTTGAGTGCTGGTGGTGGTGCCACTTATCGAGACCGTGACCCCACTCAACCCCAAACCCGCCGGGTCATGGACCCGTCCCACCACTGCATTGCCAATTGTCAGGCTTTTCTCTTGCCAAACGCCAGGCATAGCCGTAGTGGCGGCATCGCCGCCGGGGCGTTGCTGCCAGGGACGAACGCGGATCGTATAAATTTGACCCGCCTCGGTGTTAAGCTGATACGAGTTGTTGGTTCCGTTGTTAGCGGTATGGGTTTGCAGCGTCTGCCAGGTGTTGGCGATATTATTCTTAAGCTGCACATCGTAGCCCCACAAATCCCAGTAATCGTCGTCAGGAAAATCGGCGCTCCAGGTGACCTTCACCGCCCCTGGGTTGGCCTGACTGGGTAAATTCAAAGTCGCGACTGGAGCCAATTCAAACCTAAAATTATCCAGATAGCCGGTGTTAAGATATTGGGCCCCGACATCGGGTTCTGTGTTGTGGACTTGAATAAAGAGCGTCATTTGGTCACCGGGGGCGGTGGCGGCCAGGGCCGGGCTAAGCCAGGTATTATCGGTACCGTCCCACTCGGTCCAGATGACGTTAGGGCCCGTATGGCTGGTGCCGCCGGTGGGATCGAGGCCGATGCGCTTGAGTATTTTAGTATCGTTGCGCTCGCCACCGGAGCCTTTATAGTAGGTAACCAGCTTACCGCCGAAGGTGTAGTCCTCGCCTGGAGTGGTCGGCACCGAGCGGCTCATCACATAATCGAAAGCACGCCGCGAGGCAAAGCCTTGAGCCAGGTTACCCTCAAGATGGTAGTTGAGATAGGGAACGCCAAAGAGCGCCGTTAGGAAGCGGCCAAAGGTATCGCTGTCCATAAAGTGGAGACCGTCCTCATCAATGACGGTCACGTTCCAACCGGTACCGATCTTTTCGGGGAACCCACGCCACTCTTCGCCGTTGTAGCTCTGGAAACTTTCAAACTGACCGCCGGCTCCCAGCAGGTTGACCGCCAGCACCAGGCCGGCGCTGGTCAGGATCAGTCCTACGGCCACCGCGGTGGAAACCATTACTCGAGCAAAACCAAGTTGTTTTAAAGTCATTTTATCTCCCGTGAAACCGGAAGTTTCACCTGGGGGGTGTAGGGTGAGAGAAGAAGTAGGATAGATGCCACTAACCCCAACCCCTCGCACAATAGATGTCTTGTTGGCGAACAATTCGCCGTCTTCTATAGCTTAGTCCGAGTGGGGTTATGAAACAATGGGATATTGATCCTTTTTAAGGAAGAATATCGCTTAAGCGCGGTTTGGCAGGTTTTCGGCTAAAGAGAGAGAAGTTAGGGTCGATAATAGTATTAATAGAGACTGGCTTACCGTATAACCGGTTATTTCTCCTTTTTGACCTAACCTACATATTCGAGCGATGATTACAGACAGCTACTCCGACTTGTCCACCGAAACGAATACCCTGATGTTGGACCACGCCTCCCCGTTAGAGGCGATAAGCATCGGCGCCGGAACCTGGAAAATTTTGCTGGTTGATGATGACAAACTCAGTCATCCCTTAATTCAGCGGCATCTGCAAAACCTAAACTTCAAGGACAAAAGGCTGGAATTTATCTCAGCTTACTCGGCTGCCCAAGCGATCCGCTTGATTGAAGTGCATCCCGATACGGCTGTTATTCTCTTGGATATGGTGATGGAGGAGCCAGACTCCGGCCTAAAAGTGGCCGATTATGTCCGAAACACTATCGGTAATCAACTGGTGCGGATTATCTTGCAGACGGGTAGAAGCGAAGAGCTATCCATCGCCCAACTTATCCTGGATTACGATATTAACGACTACAAAGTTAAGACCAGATTCACCCCGCAGGAGTTAGTGATCACGGTCTTGACTTCCCTCAAATCGTTTGATCAACTGATCACGATTGAACAGCACCGGACAGAGCTTACACAGTTATCGGCCACCATAGCCTCTCGATCTATTGAACTCTACAAGACCAACCAACTACTTGGCCAAGAAATTGCCGAGCGGATGCAGGCCATGGCCGAAAAGGAGATACTCCTCGCGGCTGAACGTGAGCAGCGGCTCTTGGCCGAAACATTGGCTGAGGTAACCATCGCTCTGACCTCGCAACTGAGTCAAGAGGCTGTGTTAGAAGAGATCTTGCGCCAGGTACGGCGCTTGGTTCCCTTCAAAAACGCTAATATTATGTTTCTTGAAGGCGGGATCTTACGGATAGGGAGTTGGCAAGGCTACGATGACCCCAAAAGCCAGACTCTGATTTCGAATTTAGTCCAGTATTTAAGCGATATACCGATAGATCTGGCTGCCGTCAATTCCCGCCAGCCGATCGTGGTGCCGAACACTCACCAAGAGCCTGACTGGGTTACTGTTGAAGAGACCGCCTGGATCCAATCCTATGCGGTTGTCCCCATTTGCGTCGGTGAACGGGTAATGGGCTTACTGCGGCTTGACGCCGATACCCCGGCGGCCTTTTCCGAGGCAGACATTGCTCGGATGCAGCCGTTGGCCAATGCGGCGGCAATTGCCCTGGAAAACGCCGAACTGTACGGGTATGCCCAACTTGAGATTGCCGAACGAAAATACGCCGAGCAGTCGCTGGTTGACAGCTTGGAGTTTCTGGAGATTTTGATTGATACAATCCCCAATCCGGTCTTTTTTAAGAACGCCGAGGGCGTGTATCAGGGTTGCAATACCGTTTTTGCCAGCGAGATTTTGGGCTTGACCCGTCAGGATGTCATGGGGAAATCTATTGATGACTTAACGCATATTGTTCCCCCGGACTTAGCGGACATATACCGCCGCGCCGATGCGCAACTTCTCCGCGACCAGGGGAATAAGGTCTACGAGGCCAAGGTCAAGCGGCCTGATGGTCAGTTGCGCGATTTTATCTTCAATAAGACCGTCTTCAAGAACTCGCGGGGGGAAGTGGCCGGCATTGTGGGGGTGATGCTGGACATCACCGAACGCAAGCAAGCTGAGGCCGCTTTGAAGCGAGCGCATGCCCAAAATGAACAGATCTTAACCTCAATCTCTTGGATCTTGATCGGTATTCAACCGGATCACCGCATCACTCACTGGAATGGACCGGCTGAAGTTGCTTTCGGCTTAATCCGGTCCGAGGCTATTGGCCAACGCCTGTGCTGCTGCAGCATCCGCTGGAATTGGAGTAAAATCAAGCACGGCATCGACGAGTGTCACCGGACGGGGCAATCGGTTTACCTCCATGACATCTCCTTTATGCGGGCTGATGAGCGAGAAGGTTTTCTTGAGGTGACGATTACGCCTTTTGCCGGCGAAGCGCCGGAGCAGTCCGGCTTACTGCTGCTGGCCGAGGATATTACCGAGCGGAAAGCGCTGCAGTTGCACCTGGCTCAAGCGCAAAAACTGGAAGCGGTTGGTCAGTTGGCGGCCGGAATTGCCCACGAAATCAATACCCCCACCCAGTATATTGGCGATAACATCGGTTTTATACAAGACTCATTGCCTAAGATAGACCAGGTCTTAGCTGTGTACCAACGTCTGCTGACGGCTGCCACCAGTCAGACTATCTCGCCTGAGTTGATCGCTGAGGTCGAAAGCACGGTGAGCGGGGCAGATCTGGATTTCTTAATGGAGGAGCTGCCTCTGGCCACCGAAGAGGCCCGGTTGGGGATTGAACGGGTGACCCACATCGTCCGGGCTATGAAGGAGTTTTCTCACCCCGGCGTTGAGCAAAAAACGATGCTCGATCTCAACCACGCCATTGAGAATACCATCACCGTGGCCCGTAATGAATGGAAGTATGTGGCCGAGGTAGAAACCGATTTTGATCCGGATTTGCCTCTGGTCGAGTGCCTGCCGGGTGAACTTAATCAAGTGATCCTGAACCTCCTGGTCAATGCTGCGCACGCCATTGCCGATGTGGTTGGCAACGAAGTAGGGAGTGAAAAAGGCCTGATCACCGTCAAAACTTGCCACAATGAAAACTGGATTGAAGTGCGCATCCAAGATACGGGGACGGGGATCCCGGAAGAAATCCGGCGGAGGATCTTCGATCCCTTTTTCACTACTAAGGAAGTAGGCAAAGGAACGGGCCAAGGTTTAGCGATTTCGCACGCGGTGATTGTGGAAAAACACCGGGGTGTGATCACCTTTGAGACCGAGTTGGGCCGGGGAACTACATTTATCATTCGGCTGCCCAGAAGTCTGGAGGTTGAAGAAGTTCCGGGGGTTTATGATGTCTGAGAAGAAACAAATTCTGTTTGTTGATGATGAGCCGATGTTGCTTCGTGGGGTCCGCCGGCAACTGGTCGATATGCAAGAGTGTTGGAAAATGGTCTTTGTTCAAAGTGGGGAAGAGGCGCTCAAAACTCTCAGCCAAGCTTCAACCCCGTTTGATGTCTTGGTGACCGATATTCGTATGCCGGGCCTGGATGGGGTGCAACTGCTCAAGAAAGTCCAGGAGCAGTTTCCACCTATGATTCGCATTGTCCTTTCCGGGCAAGTTGATCAGAAAGCGGCCCTCCGTACGGCCGGTTTGGCTCATCAGTTCCTGTCCAAACCTTGCCAGACCCTGGAACTTAAATCGGTGTTGAGTCAGGCCCTCAGGCAGCGTAAACTACTCCGTTCAAAGAGCTTACGCGAACTTACGTCCCAGTTGAAAACGTTGCCCAGCCAGCCGGCCCTCTATGATGAACTTGTGGCCGAGATTGAGTCGCCTAAAGCCTCAATCAAGCAGGTCGGCTACATTATTTCGCAAGATGTGGCCATGACGGCCAAAATTCTCCAGTTGGTTAACTCGGCGTTTTTTGGCTTAGGTCGGCGTGTCTCTGACCCAGGACAAGCGGTTATGCTACTCGGGCTGGACATTATTAAAGCTTTGGTCTTGTCTATCCACATTTTTGGCCAGTTCAGCGCAGTTAAGGGCAGTCCGGTCTCATTGCCAGGGTTGCAGCAGCATAGCCTGGCCGTAGCGGCCCTGGCCAGGCGGATTGCGCAAGTGGAAAAACTGGATCTCCAGTCCACTAATTTTGCTTTTGCTGCCGGCTTGCTCCACGATGTGGGCCGGCTGGTTCTAGTGACTAATCTGTTGAGTGATTATGGGCGGGCTATTGAGCTGAAGTCGAGCCAAGGCCTTTCACTGCTTGAAGCGGAGCGCCAGATCTTCGGCGCGACTCATACCGAAGTGGGCGCCTATCTGATGGGGCTGTGGGGGCTGCCCGACCCGGTTGTTGAGACGCTGGCTTTCCATCACCAACCCTCGTCCAGTCGAAATAAACAGCTCGATCCACTTACGACGGTCCACGTTGCCAACGTGCTGGTCCATGAAGGGGGATCTGGCGCCTTATCAACGGCGTCCGAGTTTGATGAAACTTACCTTGTAGAAATCGGTTGTCTGGACAAGGTGCCGCAGTGGCGAGAAATTGGCCAGGCGCTGGCCGAGAAAGGGGCCGGACAGTGAGTGAAAAGGTTCTTTTTGTAGATGATGACGAGAATATCCTGCGCGGTTTCACCCGCCGCCTGCAAGGGCAATTTGAGCTTGAAACGGCAACCAGCGGCCTGCAAGGCCTCTCGATGGTGGTCAACCAAGGCCCGTATGCCGTCGTCGTAGCTGATATGCGGATGCCCCAGATGGACGGAATTGATTTTTTGGGGAGAGTGAAGGTTTATGCACCCCACACTGTCCGCATTATGTTGACCGGTAACGCCGATATGCGGACGGCAGTTGACGCTGTCAATCGCGGCAATATCTTTCGATTCTTGACCAAGCCCTGCCCCATCGACGCTTTGAGCCACTCCTTGGAGGCTGCCTTGGAACAGTATCGCCTGGTCATGGCCGAAAGGGAACTCTTGGAAAA
Organism: uncultured Chloroflexota bacterium; assembly: GCA_937864185.1. GTDB lineage: Bacteria > Chloroflexota > Anaerolineae > 4572-78 > J111 > JAGRBY01. The sequence continues at coordinate 42,222 of CALMIS010000047.1, read as the reverse complement.
AACGTTGAGCGGTACCATTAAACTGCTGGTGGAACTGCTCGGCCTAACCATGCCCGAGGCCTTCAGCCGTACCAACCGAGTGGCCCATCTGGTTGGCAAAATGGCCACCGCCCTGGAACTGCCCGACGTGTGGCAGTACAAGGTGGCCACCATGTTCTCGCAAATTGGCTGCATTACCTTGCCCCCGGAGATCCTGCAAAAGGTAAATCGCCAGGAGCCCTTAACTGATCAAGAGCTGGAAATGTTTGCCGGCCACCCGGCCGTGGGACAGCAGTTGCTGGCGCATATCCCGCGGCTTGAAACCGTTGCTGCCATGATTGAAAAGCACCAGCAGCCCACAAACCTCTCGCTCTCGCCGCAGAATCTGAGCTCGGATCAGGACAAGATCACTTTGGGAGCCCAGCTCATTAACCTGGCTTTAGACTTTGACCAGCACCTAACAATGAGAGGAAGCAGCAGGGCTGCTTTAGCCGCTGTGCAGGCGCAAGCAACACGCTACAACACTCACTTGCTCACCCTGCTTGAAACCGTCACTGAACCAGATCCTAATCCAGAAGCCAAAAATATAACTTTATGGGTAAGAGTCAGAGATTTAGAAGTGGGCATGATTTTGGATCAAGATGTGATGTCAGCCTCGGGTGGATTCTTGGTTCAAGCAGATCAAGAGGTGACCCTGTCTGTTCTGATTCGTTTGCGTAACTTTGCTAAGGGTGTTGGCGTGCGGGAGCCATTCCGAGTCCGTTTGCCTGTTGTTGAAGAGCCTGTCCCGGCTGAGTAAATCCGGCTGGTTACATCACCAGAATCGGTTGATCCGCCGGGATCGCGACCAGATCATAGGCCATGGCGCCGGTGATCAAGACCGGTCGCATCGCCCCCACCGGCAGTTCCTTTTCAACCACCACATAGCCATCGATCTCCGGCGCATCCCGGTAGCTGCGGGCGATACTGACTCCATCGCCTGCGCCTTCAACCAGAACATCGAGCCGCCGGCCGACCAGCCGCTGATTGCGCTCCAGCGAGATGGGCTGCTGTAAGGCCATCAGCCGCTCGTAGCGTTCTTGCTTGATTTCCTCACTGATCTGCCCGGGCAAGTCAAAGGCGGGTGTCCCCGGCTCCGGGGAAAAGGTAAAGGCCCCAACCCGGTCAAACTTGACCGCGGCCATAAAGTCCAGCAAGCCCGTAAATTCTGCTTCACTCTCACCCGGATAACCGACAATGAAGGTGGTGCGCAGCACCGCATCAGGCAGGGTCGTCCGATAAGCCTCAATCCAGCGGAGCAGCTTCTCGATGTTGTGTGGACGGCGCATCCGCTTGAGCGTCTCGGGGTGGCCATGTTGAAGCGGCAGATCGAGATAGGGGATAATTTGCGGCCGGGTGGCCATGACCTCGATCAATTTATGGCTGGTATGACCGGGGTAAGCATACATCAGCCGCCACCACTTGATGCCCGGGGCAGAGTCGACCAACTGCTCTAGCAGACTGGGCAGACCATCAATCTCGCCCCAATCGCGGCCGTAGGCGGTGGTATCTTGGGCAATGATAATAATTTCCTGCACCCCGACCGCGGCCAGACGCTGAGCTTCGGCCAGGAGGTGCTCGCGGGGCCGGCTGCGGTTGAGCCCCTTAAAGCTGGGAATGGTGCAGAAAGCACACGGCGCGGAGCAACCGTCGCTAATTTTGAGATAAGCGCTGGCCCGGCCAACCTCAATCTGGCGGCGATCGAGGGCTACCGTCTCAATTGGTGTCTCTCCCACCTCGGGTAGATGGTAGAGCGGCGCCGGCTTTTTATGAGCGCGCAGCTTCTGAATAAACGGCACTATGTCTGTCCAGGCCCGGGTGCCGATCAGGCCATCGAGCCCTTTGACCTGCTGCGTTACCTCGCTGCCAAAGCGTTGGGCCATGCAGCCCGCCGCAATCAAGAGTTGGTGCTTACGTTTAAGGGCGGCCAGCTCTTGCAGAGCGCCAATCGACTCCTCTTTCGCGGCCTGCAAAAAACCACAGGTATTGACAATCAAAACATCGGCCCGGCGGGGATCGACGGTGCTGTTGTAGTTGGCCTGAAGCAGCATCTCGCTGATGCCTTCACTGTCAAAGGTATTTTTGGGACAGCCCAACGTCAAAAGATAAAAAGTAGGTTCGGGCCGATTACGATTTTTTCGAGTCATAGTTTTGTTCCAAAATAAAACCGGGCCTGGCCCGGCATGATCTTAGGCGTTAACTTACCACAAATTAAGTCTAGCGCCAAACTGCTTCTTGTCGCTTCTATTTAGCGTCCCATTAACGTCCCACCAACCGTGGAATCAGCCGAATTTCTTTCACGCCCAAAAGCAGGCCGGCCGTGACATAGGTTAACAACCCCAGCGCGCCGCCGCCGGCTGCCAGATACAGCGGCGAGAGTTCGGGCCAGAGCCGGGTAAAGCTCACCACCGCCAGCCCCATCGCGCCTGCCGCCAGCAAGGTCAAGGCCATAGTGCCGGCCACCGCCCCGGCCTCGACCCCGCCCATGCGGCGATGGGCGATAACCAGCATAATCAAAACCTCGACGGTGACCGCCACGGCATTGGATAAGGCCAACCCCCCGGCCCCGAGCGGTTGGTACAAGGCCAGAGCCAAACCCAGGTTGATCACCATACTCGCCACCGAACTCAGCAGCGGCGTGATCGTATCCTTCTGAGCATAAAAGACACGGTTCACCACTTCCAAAGCACAGTGGCTAATCAACGCCAGAGCCCAAAACTGGAGCGATCGGTAGACCGCAGCCGTCGAGTCCGGACCGAACTCGCCGCGCTCAAACAAGAGTTGGATAATGGGCCGGCCCAAGACGAGCAAGCCAACCATGGCCGGCACGGCCATGGCCAGAATGATGCGCAGCGCCTGGGCCATCGTCTGGCGCAAGGCCGGGATGTCACCCCGAGCCGCCAGCTCCGAGAGCGTAGGGAACAGGACAATGCCGATCGCCGAGCCGATAATCGTTTGGGGCATCTGCATCAAGTCCCAGCCATAATCCAGGGCCGAGACGCCGCCCTCGCCCAAGCGAGAGGCCAGGTTAAACATAACCACAAAGTTAACCTGAATGACCATGATATTCAGCACGCGCGGTCCCATCAAGCGCAGAATGTGCCGCAGATCCGGGTCGGACCAATCCGTCCGGATCTGGTAGCGGAAGTTGAAACGCAGCAGGGCCGGGACCTGGATGAGCAAATGACCCAGCGCACCCAAAATTGCGCCCCAGACCAGGCCGTAAATGCCCCAGACCGGCACCAAATAGAGCGCGCCCACAATGATGCCGCCGTTATAAACCAGCGGGGCCAGGGCCGGCAAAAAAAAGTGCTGTCGGGTGTGGAGAACCGCTCCCAATAAACTACTGACACTGAAAATGACGGTCGAAATGAGGGTCAACTGCATTAGGCTGGCCGTCAACCGGCTCAATTCGGGATCAAAGCCGGGGGCGACGAGCCACTGAATGAGGGGTAGGGCCAAAATGGCGGCGACGGCGGCAATGGCGCCGGTGGCCAGCAGTAAGCTGTTGAGCACGCTGCTGGTTAAGTGCCACCCCTCGGGATCACGGTCAGGCCGGTCGGATAGACGCTGGCTAAGGATTGGGATAAAGGCGGTCCCCAGTGCTCCGCCGGCAATGAGCATAAATAGGATATCTGGCAGCCGAAAAGCGGCGACAAAGGCATCATAATCGCTGCCAGTACCAAAAGCGCGGGCAATGACGATCTGCCGGCCAATGGCCAGAACCTTGTTGACCAGAAAAGCGGCCATTAGGATCCCGGCGGATTGAACAAGATGTTTGACGCGGATTTTGGGCTGCACGTTAAGTTCAGAGGCACTTACGGCGAAGTCGTCGCAAGTGATAAAAATAAATAGGAGACCCAAGCTAAAGGGTCTCCTGTTTTGTTTAACCAAACTTAGGCTTAACTGCGCTCGCTCATCGGGACGTAATCCCGCTTGTCGGGCCCTAGGTAGACCTGGAGCGGCCGGGCGATGCGTTGCTCGGGATCGGTGAACATCTCTATCCACTGGGCTAACCAACCGGAGGCGCGTGGAATGGCGAAAAGGACCGGAAACATATCGACCGGGAAGCCGAGGGCCTGATAAATGATGCCGCTGTAAAAATCGACGTTGGGGTACAGTTTCCGGGCGACGAAGTACTCGTCTTCCAAGGCAATCCGCTCCAATTCAATCGCCACATCGATGAGCGGATTGGTGCCGGTGACCTCAAAGACGTCGTAGGCTGCTTTCTTGATGATGGTGGCTCGGGGGTCGTAATTTTTGTAGATCCGGTGGCCAAAGCCCATGAGCCGGAATTCACCCTTTTTCACTTTTTCAATATAACCGGGAATATTCTTAACATGACCAATTTCCGTTAGCATGCGCAGGACGGCCTCATTGGCGCCGCCGTGAAGGGGGCCATACAGGGCGGCTGCTGCTGCGGCCAGAGCGCTGTATGGATCGACCCGGCTGGAACCCACGCCGCGCATCGTGGAGGTAGAGCAGTTTTGCTCGTGGTCGGCGTGCAAAATGAAGAGGATATCCAAGGCCCGGGCTCGGACGGGATGAACTTCGTAATCCCGCTGGTTGAGGTAATCGAGCATGTAAAGGAAGTTGCCGGTATAGCCCTGAGTGCTGTCCGGGTAGTTAATGGGCCGGCCAATGCGACGCCGATAAGCCGCCGCCGCTACGGTTGGCAGCTTGCCGATGATGCGCCAGATATTTTTTTCCAAAACTTCCGGATCTTCAAAGCTCTTGGCATCCGGGTGGAAGGTGGACATCGCCGCGACCGCGGCGACAAAAGCCCCCATTGGGTGGGCGTCGTACCGGAAGTCCTTCATCAGGGAAACCATATTCTCGTGGATATAGGTGTGCCGCATAATGCGGTATTCCCAATAATCCAACTGCCTTTCGGTCGGCAGTTGACCCTTGATCAACAGATAGGCGACCTCCAAATAGCTGCTCTGTTCGGCTAACTGTTCAATGGGATAGCCTCGATACCGTAAGATTCCCTTTTCACCATCGATATAGGTGATGGTACTCTTGCACGCGGCAGTGTTGCTGTAAGCCGGATCATAGGTCATCATCCCAAAGTCATCAGGATTAACCTTAATCTGCCGCAAATCGATCGCCCGGATAGTGTCATGTTCAATGGGGATTTCGTAAGTTTTGCCGGTGCGATTATCGGTGATAGTTAAAGTATTTTTGCTCATTGACTACTCCTTAATATTATCGACAATTTTCAAATGAAGGCGGGGGTGGTTGTTTTGCCAGCCGATTTGAGGTTGGGTTGAATTTTACCCAGAAATGATGTTTTTGGAAAACAACACGCGTCTGCTGATTAGGGGAAACGGGTAAAAAAAAATCTTTCGCCAGCCATTTACCCAGGTTTGTCTCAGCTTCAGTAAGTATTTGCCCGTAAGGCCTCGGCCTATTCATGTTGACAGGTTAAAGACTCGCCTTCTGACCAGCTTAGAATCTCTTTAGCTGTACGGCGCATTGAACCGGGTTTTGGTTTATAGTAACAATATATTACCGCGGAGGGAATCTCATGGCCTCGCAAACTGAGCTCAAAGCGTTGACTATGCTGCGATCGATTCAACTCACCCATGATATGGAGACCCGACACCTGCGCAAGCTGGCCTCAATGGCGCAAGAAGTTCAATTTGAAAAAGATGAGCTCATTTACCGGCGAGGAGACCGGGGGCGAGCGGTGTATCTGATCCAGGAGGGTGAGGTCGTGATCGAGATGATTGCCGCCGGTCACGGCCGGATTGTGCTCAACACGTTGCAGGCCGGGCAGTTCTTTGGCTGGTCATCGTTGTTTCCCTTTGAGCGGAAGATGGCCTGGACTCGCGCCACTAAGCCGACCCAAGCCCTGGCCTTTGATGCCGGCCAGTTGTTGCAGGCCTGCCGGACCGATCATGGCTTTGAGTACGCCTTGACTCGGCGCGCCGGCCGGGATTTGACGGAACGAATTACAGCCGCACGCCGGCAGTTGTCAGGTTCGGAGGTTGTTTAGGTGATGATCAATATGGCTCCTCAAGTGGCTCAACTCAAAAAAGAACGTCAGCAAATTCGGACTGAACTTGAGCATTTGCGAGAACTCATTCAAGCAAAAGTCAGCGCTGATATTGGACAGGGCGATCCCAAAGAGATGGAACGCGATCTGGCCCGCTCTCTCATTCTGGTTCACGAGCGGAAACTGGCCGCCATCGAGCAGGCCCTCAAGGAAGCGGAGCGCGGCCAGTATGGCATCTGCGAGCGTTGCGGCCAACCGATCGATCCGGAACGCCTGGAAGCGGTTCCAGAAGCGACCCTGTGCATCACTTGTAAACAACTGGTAGAAAAACGCGGCCATCGTTAATCATAAGCGAAGCCTTAGACAATGGCGCCTAAGGAGGCATTATGAAAAGCTTGTTGTTTTTGTTAACCGTTACATCCGATCTGTTGGTGCTGACCATCGTGATCATTGGGGTCTGGTTGGTCATCGTTGGTGAACCTCTTCTAGCCAGTCGTCGCGTCGACTTTTTCCCCGAACTTTGCCTGGTAGCTCTCGGGGTTGTCGGCCTGACAGTGATCTTGGGTGTCGCGACATCTCATCGCCTTGGGCGAAAGCTCTAGCTTGATAAACGCGTAAACCCTTTTTGATTTAAACGGGTCGTAAGCCTAACCAAACCGGCTTAAGAAAGGAGCAAGGTTGTTTTGCCTTGCTCTTTTTACTTTAAATTAGGCCGGGGGCCACCCCTTGATTTTGCGCTTGAAATAAATTCTCTTATCCGCCAGCGGCTACGGCATTGACTTGCCGGCCAGGATCGACTATAGTTTCGGCTGTCACCGTTTCGATCGCCCGCCGGAAAACCCAATTGAGGAAAGGAAACAACCGTGGAACTCCTCGACGCAATTCGCAGCCGAAAAACGACCAATGGACCCTTGCGCGCCGATCCCGTCTCAAAAGAGCACCAGAAGTTGCTCATCGAAGCGGCCAGTCGCGCGCCGAGCCACTTTAATTCCCAGCCCTGGCGCTTCATCTTAATTGAAGATGAGACTTACCGGCAGCGCATCGCCGAAATCGGCGGCCAGACGATGACCCAACTGATGGCCGAGGGCCGCTTCTTTCAACGTTATCGCAAGTACTTCCGCTTTAGTCGGGCGGAGATGGAGCAGCGCCGCGATGGCATCTTGATCGACCAACTGCCGGCCCCGTTGCGGCCTTTCCTGCGCCACATTTTTAGCGATAAGGCCCTGGCTTTGATGAACAAACTCGGTGTCCCTAAGACGTTAGGCCAGGACAACACCAAGCTGGTGCAGGGCAGCCCGCTTATTTTGGCCGCTTTGCTGACAAAAGAAGAATACAAACCGGATGATCTATCCGGCTTTTACTGCTTACTGTCGCTAGGCATGGCCATTGAAAATATCTGGCTGCTGTGCGGCGATCTGGGCTTGGGGATCCAATTTGTCAGCACGCCGATGGAGGTGCCCGAGGCCTGGCAGGAGATTAAGTCTCTTTTGCAAGTGCCAGATGATTTAGAGTTGATGGCCCTCTACCGCATTGGCTACCTGCCGGACGGCGCCAAACGGCCCCGCATCGATTGGACGAGCAGCCAGCGCAAAACGATGTCGCAGTTGGCCTATCGCAACGTTGTCTCGCCTGAGACGCGCTGGCCGGAGGATGAATAATGTATAAGGAAGTAGCTGGAAGGAATCTATCTTGCCGAACCAATCTACGTCGCGCATTCTAAGCGTGGCCACTGCGGTGCCACCTTACTGCGTGCCTCAGTCCCAGGCTAAGGCCTTTGCTAAGTCGTTGTTTGAACCGGAGTTTAAGAATTTTGAGCGATTGCTGTGCGTTTTTGACAATACTCAAATCCAAACGCGCTACCTGTCGCAGCCGCCGGAGTGGTACGGTCGCCCCCATACGTTTATGGAGTGTAACGCCCTCTACGAGCGCGAGGCCCTAACCCTATCCCTCAGCGCAGCGACAAAAGCTTTGGCTCGGGCCGATGTTTCACCGGAACAGGTGGGAATGGTCGTCTTTGTTTCCACCACCGGGCTGGCCACCCCGAGTCTCGATGTAAAATTGATCCAGGCCCTGGGGTTATCGCTGCACACCCGCCGGGTGCCGGTCTGGGGGCTGGGTTGCGCCGGTGGTGTGGCCGGCCTGGCTCGAGCCGCGGAGTTGGCCCAGATGATCCCGGGTCAGGTCGTGCTGCTGGTGGCAGTCGAGTTGTGTACATTGACCTTTCAATACAATGACCGCTCCAAGGCCAACTTGATCGCCACCAGCTTGTTTGGCGATGGTGCTGCCGCGGCGGTTTTACAGGTGGGTGGTTCCGGACCGGAGGTCTTGAACAGCTTCAGCACTTTATTTGAAGACTCTGAAGATGTGATGGGTTGGGATCTGGTCGAGACGGGGCTCCAGGTCCGCTTTGCCCGCAGTATCCCGACCATCATCCGCCGCCATTTACCTGAGCTACGGGCTCAGGCCTGCGCGAGCTGGGGCATTAGCCCGGCGCAGTTAAGCCACTATGTGGCTCACCCCGGCGGCGCAAAAGTGTTAACCGCCTATGTGGATAGCCTGGATCTGACTCCGGCCCATTTTCGCCATGCCTATGAAATACTGCAAGGCTACGGCAATATGTCGAGTTGTTCGGTTATATTTGTGCTGGAGCGCTTCCTGTCCGAGCAGCCCCCGACCGGTGATTATGGGGTGATGTTATCTTTAGGGCCTGGCTTCAGCGCCGAGCAGCTTTTGTTCCGCTGGTAAGTGAATGAAAAAGCGGGTTATTTTGTTAGCCGGGGCAATTATTTTGCAGCGACTGCTCGAACTCCGGCTGGCTGAGCGCAACCGCCGGCGCGTTTTGGCCCAAGGGGCGCACGAGGCCGGTGCAGGCCACTATCCCCTTTTTTTCCTGCTGCATACCGGCTGGCTCTTGGCCTGGCTCACCGAAGCCTGGCCTCGCCGATCGCCCGGCTGGGGGTGGCCGCTGTGGCTGAGTCTGTTTGCCGCGGCGCAGGGGTTGCGCTACTGGGCCATCATCAGCCTAGGGTCGTTTTGGAACACCCGCATTCTGGTTGTTCCCAACGCCCCTCGAGTTCGCCATGGGCCTTATCGCTGGCTGCGGCATCCTAACTACCTGGCCGTGGCTGTGGAGTTAGCCGCAGTGCCGTTGATCTTTGGGGCCTGGCTGACGGCCCTCACCGCCAGCTTGTTGAACGCGGCTTTGCTGCTCGGGGTGAGAATTCCGGCGGAAGAGGCGGCGCTTAAGGGACGCGTGGCCTGAGCCGGTCGGAGGTCGTGGGGTTCGGCCAGCTCACCCACCGGCACGCGGCCTGAGCCTGTCGAAGGCCGGCGGTTGGGTTCGACAAGCTCACCCACCGGCGCGCGGCCAGTTCAGCTAAATCCCGAATAAGATTCTGTCAGCTTAACTCTCCAGGATCACCACTCGCGCGACCCCATCCTTCTCGTTGATGGCCATTAGATGCTGGCCTCTTTGGGTGCGGCTAACTTTGGGCAGTGAGCGGGCGTAGACCGTTTTGCTGTTTTTCTTGTGGGAGATCAGCATTACCCGGTTACTCAAATTCACCACCGCGCCGCCAACCACCGGGCCGCTGTCTTTACTGACCGGAATGCCTTTGACCCCCTGGCCGTGCCGCCCTTGGCTGGGAAAGCTGTTAGCCTCAATGCGTTTGCCGAGCCCTGACTCGGTGACTAGGACCACCTCGGCGTAGGCTTTGACCACCCCGGCCCCCACCAACGAGTCGCTTTTTCCGATTTTCATGCCCCACACGCCGGCGGCAGGCAGGCCCATCGCCCTCACTTCTTCCTCGGCAAAGCGAATGACCTGGCCAGCGGAGCTGAGCAGCACAATTTCCCCTTGGCCCGGCGTAACAAAGGCGGCCACCAACTTGTCGTCCGGATCGAGGCTCATCACCGTGGCCTCGTGGCCCCGTACGCCGGCGAGATCGCTCAGGGTGAGGCGTTTGACTCGCCCCTGTCGGGAGACCAGGCAGAGATAGCCGGCGGGCGCTTCACTTGGCAAGGCTACTCCGGCCACCACCGGCCGGTTCGCCGCGCTGCCAAACTCGCTCAAGCTGGGCCCATCGCCGAGGGCACTGCCCCGGGGCACCTGGTGCATAGGAGTGATGATCGCCTGGCCATCTTCGGTGAAGAGGTAGAGCTTATCCCGGGTGCTGGCCGGAACCGCTACGGCCAGCGGATCCTTCTGCCGGCCGCGGGCCGGGTCAAGCCCCTGGTCGGCCGGCCATTGGCACAACCGGCCGCTCTCGGTGACGGCTACCACAACCTGCCCTTCCGGCACCAGCTCCCGGGCGGTAATCAGTTGGTCCTTATCGGCCGGCCGGTCGATGATGGTCGTCAGCCGGGGGGTGTCATACTGTTTTTTGAGATCGGCCAGCTCTGCTTTAATGACCTCCAAAATCTTCTTGCGTGATTTCAGCAGGCCTTCCAAATATTTAATCTGCTGCTGAACTTCTTTGTACTCCGTGTCGATCTTTTTGCGTTCCAGCGCGGCCAAGCGGCGGAGCGGCATATCCAGGATGGCGGCGGCCTGGACCTCGCTCAAGCTGAAGCGCTTCTGCAAATTGGCCTTGGCCGTCTCGGCTGATTGAGAACTTCGAATCAGCTTGATGACTTCATCCAAATTTTTCAAAGCGACCAACAAGCCTTCCAGAATGTGAGCCCGTCGTTTGGCCCGGTCCAGATCATATTCGGTTCGCCGGCGGATGACGGTCTCGCGGTGCTGGATAAACAGGGCCAGGGCTCGCTTCAGGGTGACCAACCGCGGCTCGCCGTCGACCAGACCGAGCATGTTGATGCTGAACGTGCTTTGCATCGGCGTCATTTTGAACAACTGCTTGAGCACCTGGTGTGGCTCAACCGTCCGGGTCAGCTCGATCACCAGCCGCATCCCCTGCCGGTCCGACTCATCGCGCAGATCGACAATGCCTTCGATTTTGCCATCGCGGGCCAACTCGGCAATTTTTTCGACCAGGTTGGCTTTGTTGACCTGGTACGGTAGCTCGCTGACGACTAGCCGGTTGCGATTGCGGCTCATCTCTTCGATATGCACTTTGGCCTGAACCACCAGCCGGCCGCGGCCTTTAGCGTAGCTGGAAGCGATCAGGTCGTTGTCCTCGCTGCTGCCTTTGCTGTCGCTGGCATAGCGATAAACAATTCCGCCGGTTGGGAAATCAGGGCCTTTGATAAATTGCAAAATTTCGTCGAGCTCCGTCTCCTTGTTTTTCATCTCCCGTTCGAGCATAAAGGTGAGGGCCTCGCAGACTTCACCCAGGTTGTGAGGCGGCACACTGGTGGCCATGCCCACGGCAATGCCCGAGGCGCCGTTGACCAGGAAGTTGGGCAGCTTGGTTGGCAGCACACTGGGTTCGGTCAGGCTGCTGTCGAAGTTCGGCACAAATTCGACCGTGTTTTTGTCGATATCGGCCATGACTTCATCGGCCAGAGCCGCCATCCGCGCTTCGGTGTAGCGCATGGCCGCCGGCGGATCGCCATCAACCGAGCCAAAGTTGCCTTGCCCATCGATCAGCGGAGCGCGCATTGAGAACTCCTGGGCCATGCGCACCATCGAGTCATACACGGCCGCATCGCCGTGGGGGTGGTATTTGCCCAGGACCTCGCCCACAATTCTGGCGCTCTTTTTGTAGGGCTGATTAAAGCGCAGACCCATATCATAAATGGCGTACAAAATGCGGCGATGGACCGGCTTCATGCCATCTCGCACGTCCGGCAGCGCCCGCGAGACAATGACGCTCATCGCGTAGTCAAGGTAGGCTTCCTGCATCTGCTGTTCGATATCGACTTGGCGAACGATTCCAACTTCCATAACTCCTCCGGACCTAAATCTAGGGTCAGAACATTTTTGCTACGCTAGATGTAGTTTGTATTATTATAAGCGGCTTTTTGGGATCTGAAAAGTGACAGGTGTATCAGGAGACCTTACCCACTTGGGCTTGATTTGCCAAATGATAAGGCCGGCTCATAATGAGCTAATCAAGATCTGACCATTTTTCAAAGACTGTTAGGTCTTAGCACAATAATCTTTGCTAGAGGACAGGACCAGTGGAAATCAATAAGAATGCTTTTTTAGTCACAGGCGGTAGTTCGGGTTTGGGTGCGGCAACAGCCAAGATGTTGATTGAGGCCGGGGCCAAGGTCGTCATCGCCGATATCGACAGCGAGGCTGGCCAGAAGATGGCGACAGCCTTGGGAGAGCAAGTCTACTTTGTCCGGACCGACGTCACGGACGAGGTCGCTGTTCAAGCCGCGGTTCAGGCGGTGGTCGAGAAATTTGGCGAACTGCGGGGGGTGATCAACTGCGCCGGGCTAGTCCTGGCCCGGCGCGTCCTGAGCAAATCAGGCACGCACGATCTGGCCAGCTTTAGCCGGCTGATCCAGGTTAACCTGATTGGCACTTTTAATGTCGCTCGCCTGGCCGCGGCGGCGATGGTGGAGAATGAGCCAGTCGCCGAAGGAGAGCGGGGGGTGATCATCAACACGGCCTCAATTGCCGCCTTTGAGGGGCAGATTGGCCAGGTCGCCTATGCGTCCTCAAAAGGCGGGGTGGTGGCGATGACCTTGCCGCTGGCGCGGGATCTGGCCCGGAATGGGATTCGGGTGGTGGCCATTGCGCCGGGCATCTTCGACACCCCGATGATGGCCAGTCTGCCGGAACCGGCCCGGCTTTCCCTCGGCCAGCAGGTCCCCTTTCCGCCACGCCTCGGCAAGCCCGAAGAGTACGCCTTTTTGGCCCGGCACATCATTGAAAATGTAATGCTCAATGGCGAGGTCATCCGCCTGGATGGGGCGACCCGGTTTGCGGCCAAATAGCTTCAAAGGACAGCCAGGACCAGTTGCTTAATCAGCATGGTGGCGTAACAGCCGGTTGGCAGGCAGAAGGCCAGGGTGATAGCCTGGCGGTGGCCGGGGTGTAAATCATCGGCGAACCGATTTAGCCCGTAAACCGGCACGGTGATCAGCGCCGGCCGGGTTTTTACATCCGGGTAAGTGAGGCCGGTGCGCCAATCTTTTTTGACTACTTCAATGGACAGCAAGGCCGGGAGCGGCGCGGTGGGCTGAGTGGGTAAGGTAAGGGAGCCCACGTGAGGAAAATCAACCTGAATCGTCTCCGGCAGTTGAGCGATAGTCTGGTTGAGACTCTGGTTCCAAAGGCGGCTTTGGTGGGCAGCGACAAAAAAACCGAGCCGTGAAGCGGCCACGGTGCGCAGGGCGGCTTCGACTGAGCCGGTCTCGGCCAGAGCGGCTTCGGCCCGGCTGATCTCGTCGTTGGGGATGCCGGATCTTAGATATTCCCGGTAGGCGGTCTCCCAGTTGTTAGCCAGCAGAGCCTGGCCAATTTGAGCCGTATTGTGAATACTGTTGGGTAGGCCAAACCGTTGTTCGTCGTAATAGTTGATGAAGCTGAAGAATTTATTGGCCGCCAAATAACCTTCCAGCCGTTGGGCCAGGTCTGGTTGGAGGTCGCGCAGCGTCAGGGTGAACTTGTTACCGTGCAGCATCTGCGGGGCAACGGGATCGAGGCCATAGCCCAAGATGTTTTCGATCAAAATAATCCGGTTTTGGCGGGCAAACTCCGCGTTGGCGCGGTCGATATCGGCAGCGGCCAAGATCTTGGCCACCGACACAAGCTGGCGACTAATCGCCTGCTCGTCCTTAAGGCCGGCCGCCGAGACCTGGGTCTCGTTAAGGTGGAAGCTATGGGCCAGGAGCCGCAGGAGTTCAAAGGTTGTTAAATCTTCTTTAGCGATCCACAAGTAGGTCTGAGTCGCTATTTCTTGAGGCGTTAAGCGAGGCGATAAGTAAATCTCTTCGACTACAAAATCCGCGTTAACCGTCTTCAGGGCAAAGGCCGGTATTGAAACAAGCCTCTGAACAGGACTCTGAACAAGACTCTGATTGAGAAGCATGCTGGATCTCCTAAAATTTTGAACCTGCGCATTTACATTCTTTAAAATACTAACACAATCTTGGAGCAAGGGAAATTTTTGAACATTTTCCGGGGCAGGCAACAAAGCCTCCGGCCCGAGATTGAGAAGGAAAGTGAGCTTTGGGAGATGCCTCTCAAAGCCCCCGGCCTGCGGCGCCGTTTTCAAGCGGGGGCTAACATAAGAGACCATAGAAGACGGTACCGGCATCATTGGCGGTGCCGTCCTCTATGAGAAGTGGTTTGCGGTGGAAGTGGTGCCCTTAATCTAAAGAGCGAATTAGTAACAGCGGCCGGTTGGTTCGATGTAGGACGCCATCGGCAACGCTGCCGTAAATCATCCGGGGGAGGCCGGTGCGGCCGTGACTGGCCATGGCAATGAGATCAACATCTTCCTGAGCCGCGATAGCGATAATGGTCTCAACAACGGGTCCGTCTATCACGCGCACGGAGGTGGGCAGCTCTCGCTGGTAGAATTTTGTGCGCTGTGTGTTCAGATACGTTTCAGTTTCAACCAGTCGCCGATCATGCAGGCTACGATCAAAAGGGGCATGGAATGGCTCGGTGGGGACGACCATAGGTTCTGGCTCAAGTACACCCAGCAAGATGACTTGAGCCTCAAAATTCTCAGCTAGCTCCATGACGTGCGGTAAAATCTTCTCCGCCCGTTTGGAACCATCCAGCGGTACCAAGATTTTTTTGTACATAGTGTCCTCCAACAAGGCTAGTCACTCTAAATGAGGTGTTATTGGGTTGATAGGGTGGGTTGGTTTAGGCCCACTGCTTCTTTATTTTTCTTTTATAATAAAAGAAATTCTTCCCAAAAGCGCTAGACGACTGGAGAGAAATCGACCAAGCCGTTCGCTAGTCTTTTACCTGGTCACATGGCTAGGGTCTTAAGATTGTACACCGTAGGCAAAGTGAGGTACAATGCCGCTGTAAGTTTCAGGTAAATTGTTTAGTCGAAAAATTTGGACAGTTCAGCGTAGAAGTTGTCTGTGTCTTCCAAAGAAAACATTAATCCTTCCTCTAATACCATCAATGGCTCTGCCCCTGATCGACAGAGCCGCGAACCCACTTGGGCCAGTGAGGCCGGTCTCAAGCTGCTGATCGAATCTGCGCCGATGGCGATTGTGACCGTCGATCAAGCCGGTCGGATTCTGTATGTCAATGCCAAGCTGTTGGAAGTATTTGGCTATAAGCGCGAAGAACTTATTGGTCAACTGGTCGAAATACTCATCCCGACGCGGTTCCACCATAGTCATGTCAAACACCGACAGGGTTACGTCACCGATCCGCACAACCGGGCGATGGGCATTGGCTTTGATCTGGCAGCTCGCAAGAAGGACGGCGCCGAATTCCCCATTGAAGTGGGGTTGAGCTACATTCAGATTAACGGAGAAATGGTCATTGTCGGCTCAATCAACGATGTCTCGGTCCGCAAGCAGGCCGAAGAAATTCTGGAGCGGCGGGTCGAAGTCAGGACACGCGAAATCGAACGCCGCCGCCGGGTGGCCGATGGCCTGCGCGACATCCTGACGATTCTCAATTCCAACCTGCCGCCCGGCGAAATCTTGAATTATGTGGTGGCTCAAGCCAGCCGCCTTCTGGATGCCGATGCCAGTGCTATCTATAGGCTTCATCCGGAAAATCAGACGCTTTCCATCCAGACCAGCTACGGGCTGCCATTAGCGTATATTGCCAAGCAGGGCGCTGTGATTGGCGGTAAGGGCAAGACGATCCAGGCCGCTTTGACCCGGCGTCCGGTCGCCGTTCCTGACTTTAGAACAATTACAGATGAAGGCGATGAAACGAGCCGGTTTAGACGAGAAACCTTGGTCGATAGCGGCTACGTGGCCCTCCTGGCTGTTCCGCTCACGGTTAAGGATGAAGTCTACGGCAGCTTAGTGCTATATTACCAGGAACCGTGTGATTTCTCCGCTGAGGAGATCAACCTGGCTGTCACTTTTGCCGATCAGGCAGCCCTGGCGATTGAAAATGCCCGGCTACAATCCCAGGTAGAGCAGGCCGCTATTCTGGCCGAGCGAAATCGCCTGGCCCGTGAACTGCACGACTCGGTGACTCAGACTCTCTTTTCCGCCAGTCTCATTGCCGAGGTTTTACCCCGGCTGTGGCAGCGGCGCATTGACGAAGGCCGGCGGCGTTCGGAGGAGCTGCGCCAACTGACTCGTGGGGCGCTAGCCGAGATGCGTACGCTCCTATTGGAGCTACGCCCATCGCGGTTGACCGAGGTTAGCCTGCATGAGTTGCTGCGCCAACTGGCCGAAGCGGTCAATGGTCGGGCCCGAGTGCCGGTTACCTTGGAACTAGGCCGTGAGGTGTCGCTTTTACCCGATGTCCAGATTGCCTTTTACCGAACTGCCCAAGAGGCTTTAAACAATGTGGCTAAGCATGCTCAAGCGAGCCAGGTTGAAATTAACCTGGAAACTCTCCCTAATGAAATCATTTTGAAGATTCGGGACAACGGACGCGGTTTTGATTTTGACTCGATTAGACCGAATAGTTTAGGTCTATCCATTATGCGGGAGCGGGCCGAGGCCATTGGGGCGGACTTAAGGGTCTGTACTCAAATTGGCCAAGGAACAGAAGTGTTGTTAAGTTGGAACCCTAATAAAATTACGAATGAAGAGGATGTATGACTGAGGCAGAACCAATCCGAGTCATGCTGGTTGATGACCATGCCGTGGTCCGTAGTGGGTTGTCCGCTTTTCTCTTAGCCTTTGATGATCTCGAGCTAGTGGGTGAAGCTAGCAATGGGGCCGAAGCCATCCGCCAGGTTAATAGTTTCAAGCCCGACGTAATTCTAATGGATATGGTCATGCCGGAAATGGATGGGGCTACCGCTACTCAACACATCCGGCAAGCGCACCCCAATATTCAAGTTATTGCCTTAACTAGCTTTAAGGAAGACCGCTTGATCCATCGCGCCTTAGAGGCTGGGGCAATCGGGTATTTGCTAAAAAATGTCGCCGCCGAAGAGCTGGCTAACGCCATTCGGGCAGCGCGGACCGGTCGCCCCACCTTGGCTCCGGAAGCGGCGCAGGCGCTGATCGATACGGCTACGGCGCCAGCCAATACCGGCTTTGTCGTGGGGCAGGATCTGACCGCTCGTGAGCTGGAAGTCTTAGCGCTAATGGTCAAAGGCTTGAACAACTCCAAAATTGCCGAACGCTTGGTGGTTAGCCCCTCAACCGTCCGCTTTCATGTCAGTAACGTTCTCTCTAAACTCAACGTAGCCAGCCGGACCGAAGCGGTGGCTGTGGCTCTTCAACATAACCTGGTCAGATAAACGGGTTTTGTCCTGGTTCATCGACCAGTCCTCAAACTCTCCAAGTGCCTAGTGTTTTTGGAGAGTTTTTACTTCTAAACTATAAATAGCCCGAGTGACCTTAGACTACAGGGTACCGGTCAAAGCACAAGCGCCAAGGAGGCTTCAATGAAGAAAGAACTGGTCAAGAATTGGATGTCGCGTGATGTTATTACCGTTGGCCTGGACACCACTGTTTCTAAAGCGCGCCATCTCATGAATACCTATAAGGTGCGCCGTTTCCCCGTTGTGCATCAAGGCCAGTTGGTTGGCATCGTCACCCTTGGTGATTTGAGAGCAGCGGAACCTTCGGATGCCACCTCGTTAAGTGTCTGGGAAGTCAATTATCTGCTGTCGCAACTGACGGTCCAAAAAATTATGACCCAGAACCCGATGACCATTTCTCCTTTCGCCACCATCAGTCAGGCCGCCTGGATGATGCTGGAGTACAAGATTGGCGGTTTACCTGTAGTTGACCAAGACAAACAGGTTGTCGGCATCATCACCGAGTCTGATATCTTTCGCCTGGTGGCTCAAGAGTGGAGCGTGCAAGAAACATCCGGCTCCTCGGAATATGAAGTCAGTGTCTAAAGTCAGGGTCTAATTGAAGCAATGTTCCACCCTGTCTCGCCTCCTTAAACCGCTTCAGATCCGTCCGGCTGATGTTTAAGCGAGCGACGTTTCTCCACTCCTGAACCTCGTCTTGCATACTTGACGACTGTTCTAACTTCCTGTATTCTATTGCGGCGAATTTTCGCTGCACTGCTGCCTGCCTGAATTTGCAATGTGACTACGGCCCGGAAGCAATGGGCCGGCTACCTTTTTGCCCCTGTCGATCGTAAATAACTGTGTTGTCTTTAGCCATGGATCGCGGCAGCGCGCCATCAAACCATAGATCAATGATTCAATAATGAAGAGGGAGAATATGCCTATGTCTGTCTCAACGACGAGTAAAATGCCCGACGGTGTTGAAATCTTGGGTGCGATCACACCCGAGTTCGCCGAAATTTTGACGCCGGAAGCGCTGGCTTTGGTCGCCAAGCTTCATCGTAATTTCAACAGCCGCCGTACCGAGTTGCTGGCACGCCGCCATGCCCGCCAAGCCGAGATCGACGCCGGCAAGTTGCCCGATTTTCTGCCGGAAACCGAGCATATCCGCACCAGCGAGTGGACCGTCGCCCCCATCCCCGCCGATCTGCAAGACCGGCGGGTCGAGATTACCGGCCCGGTAGACCGCAAAATGATCATCAATGCCCTAAACTCCGGGGCCAAAGTCTTTATGGCCGATTTTGAGGACTCCAACACCCCCAATTGGGATAATAACATCCAGGGCCACCTCAATCTGCGTGATGCCATCAATCGGACCATCACCTTTAGCCAGGATGACGGCAAGTTCTACCAACTCAACGATGAAATCGCCACCCTGTTGGTTCGCCCGCGCGGCTGGCACTTAAGCGAAAAGCACGTTAAAGTCGATGGCGAGGAAGTCTCCGGTGGGATCTTTGACTTTGCCCTCTACTTCTTCCATAACGTCCAAACGCTGCTGGCCAACGGCAGCGGTCCCTACTTCTACCTGCCCAAACTGGAAAGCCATCTCGAAGCCCGGCTCTGGAATGACATTTTTGTCATGACCCAGGCTGAACTGGGTATCCCCCAGGGTACCATTCGGGCCACAGTTTTGATTGAGACTATCCTGGCCGCCTTTGAGATGGACGAAATCTTGTACGAACTGCGCGATCACTCTGCCGGCCTTAACTGCGGCCGCTGGGACTATATCTTTAGTTGCATCAAGAAGTTCCGCAACAACCCCGATTTCTGCCTGGCCGACCGGGCCTTGGTGACGATGACAACCCACTTTATGCGCTCCTACTCGCTGCTATGCATCAAGACCTGCCATCGCCGCAATATCCATGCGATGGGGGGCATGGCCGCTCAAATTCCGATCAAAGGTGACCCTGAAGCCAACGAAGCCGCGTTGGGCAAGGTTCGGACCGACAAAGAGCGCGAAGCGAATGACGGGCACGACGGCACCTGGGTGGCTCACCCCGGCCTGGTGCCGATCGCCTTGGAAGCCTTCAACGCAGCCATGCCGACGCCCAACCAGATCCACCGCAAGCGCGAAGATGTCAATGTCACCGCCGCCGACCTGCTGACCTTCGAGCCGGAGCAGCCGATCACCGAGGCCGGCCTGCGCACCAACGTCAACGTCGGGATTCAGTATTTAGGCTCTTGGCTGGCCGGCAACGGCTGCGTGCCGATCTTTAACCTGATGGAAGATGCCGCCACCGCTGAGATCTCTCGGTCCCAGGTCTGGCAATGGATTAACAGCCCTAAAGGCGTTTTGCAAGACGGCCGTAAAGTTGATGTGTCCCTGCTCCGCCAGATTGTTCAAGAAGAGCTGCCCAAAGTCCGCCAGTACGTGGGGGACGAGGCCTTTGAAGGCGGTACTTACGAGCAGGCCGCTAAACTCTTCGACGAGATTAGCACCTCTAAAGACTTTGTCGAGTTTCTAACGCTGCCCGCGTATAAGATGATAGACTAACGCTGGCTACAAATCTCGCCCTTGCCAATGGGTGGCTTCAGAACCTGTTGGCAAGGGCGGTCAGACCCCCTCCTTCTTTTACTCAATCTCGAGTTCGCCAAAAACTTCCGATATCAGTCCCTTCTTAGCCAACACTGGATTAAGAAGGGCAAAGTAGATTATTTTCAAGGCCGAGTGATATGAACGATCAAGCTTTCTTTAGCGCTTTGCAAAATATTTTCCCTAAAGATCGTCTCTTGACCCAGGGAGTCCAGATGCTGGCCTACGAGTCAGATGCCTTGACCTCGTTTCAGGCTAAGCCGGCGGCCGTGGTCATGCCCGAAAGCCCGGAGGAGGTGATCGAGACGGTGCGGTTGTGCCATAGGTACGCGGTGCCGTTTGTGGCCCGAGGTAGCGGCACCAGCCTGTCCGGCGGCTCGCTGCCGATTCAGGATGGCATCGTCATCGCCCTCAACCGGCTTAACCGGATAAAGAAACTCGACCCCGAGCAGCGGATCGCCGTGGTGGAGCCGGGCGTGGTCAACCTCCAAATCTCCGAAGCGGCGGCTCCCTACAACCTTTACTACGCCCCCGATCCTTCCAGCCAGTCGATCTGCACCATTGGCGGCAACGTGGCCTTCAACTCCGGCGGAGCGCACTGCCTCAAGTACGGCATGACCAGCAACCACATCCTCGGGCTCAAGGTTGTCCTGGCCGATGGCGAAGTGGTTGAGTTTGGCGGCGAAAGCCTGGAGGGCGTTGGCGTCGGGCCGGATTTGATCGGCCTTTTTGTCGGTTCGGAGGGGTTGATGGGGGTGGCCTTGGAGATTACCGTCCGGCTGCTGCCCAAGCCGGAACTCTACCGCACCGTTCTGGCCGCCTATCGCGATCTGGAAACGGCCGGGAACGCGGTGGCTAAGGTCGTGGCCTCCGGGCTGCTGCCCGGCGCGATGGAGATTATGGACCGGCTGGCGATCAAGGCGGCCCTGGCCGCGGTCGATGCCGGCTATCCGGCCGATGCGGCTGGGCTGTTGATTGTCGAACTGGAGGGCGAGGCCGAGCAGGTCAACACCGAGTTTGAAGAGATCATGGACGTGATCGAGGCCTCCGGTCCTTATCAGATCCGGGTGGCTCAAAATGCCGAAGAGCGGATCAAAATCTGGAAAGGTCGCAAAGGGGCCTTTTCCTCGGTGGGCCGGCTTAGCCCGGACTACATCGTTCAGGACGGCGTGGTACCGCGCAGCCGGTTGGGCGAAGCCCTGGCCGAGATTGACCGGCTCAGCGCCGAGCACGGTATCGACGTGGCCAACGTCTTCCACGCCGGTGACGGCAACCTACACCCGTTGATTCTGTTCAACGGCCGCGAGGCGGGCGCCCTGGAGCGGGCCGAGGAGCTAGCCGGCAAGATCTTGCGGTTGTGCATCCGGTTGGGCGGTTCGATTACGGGTGAGCACGGCGTCGGCATGGAAAAGAAAGAGTACATGGCCGAGATGTTCAGCGAGGTTGATCTGGACACGATGAAGGCCATCCGCCGCCAGATCGATCCCTTGGAGATCTCCAATCGCGGTAAAATGTTCCCCGGCGGCGAGGCGCCCGCCCTCAAGATGACCGGCATGCATCCGTTGGAGAAACAGGGCGTAATCTCTCGAGAATAAGGCCGGCGGCCGGGCAGCCAGGCTCAAGTTGGGGCCATACCTTTTGAACGCCCACGTTTTATTTTTTGAGGCAGAGGAGAGATAAATAGCTGATGGAGAAGAGGCTCGTCCCCACCACGCTTGAAGAGCTTCAAAGCATGGTCAAGGAAAACCAACAGTTGTTGCCGGTTGGGGGTGGTACCAAACCGGCCCTGTCTGGCGCGCCAAACGGTGCGACTCGACTGGAAATGAGCAGCCTGTCCGGCCTGATCGAGTACGATCCAGGGGAATATACCTTCACCGCCTATGCCGGCACGCCGGTAGGCGACATCGTCGCGGCCCTGGCGGAACACGGCCAGTATCTTCCCTTTGACCCCCCGCTGGTCAAACAAGGGGCCACCCTGGGAGGGGTAGTGGCGGCGAATACCTCCGGACCGGGTCGCTATCGCTACGGCGGGGTGCGAGATTTTATCCTTGGCGTGCATTTTATTGATGGCCAGGGGCAACTGGTGCGCAGCGGCGGTAAGGTGGTCAAAAACGCGGCCGGCTTTGATTTGCCCAAGTTCATGGTCGGCAGCGCCGGCCGCTTCGGGGTCCTGGTTGATCTCAGCTTTAAAGTTTTTCCCGAACCCCGCGACTATGTGACGGTCAAAGTTCACTTTCCCGGGCTCGGTCCGGCCTTGGCGGCGATCGCCAAGCTCTTTCCTTCCCCGTTGGAGATGGATGTGCTTGATCTGGAGCCGCTGCCGGACGGGCAGTACACCCTGGTCAGCCGCATGGGCGGCCTCTCGAGCGCGCTGCCGGGACGCACCCAGCGACTGCAGGCCTTTTTCGAGCGGGAAACAGAAGCGACCGCCACTGAAGTTATCCAAGATCAGGCCGAGCGCGACCTCTGGGCTGGCATGAACGCCTTTGCCTGGGTGGATAAAGGGCTGAATCTGGTTAAAGTGCCGCTCTCGCCCAAACGCGTGCCCCTGTTGGAAAACGTATTGTCAAGATCCGCCTCGGCGCGCAGGTATATGGCCGGTGGTAACGTCGCCTGGCTGGCCGTTTCGGATTTGGCCGAACTGGACCGGGTCTTGACTGCCCTCAAGCTTTCCGGTATGCTTCTCTTCGGTTCGCCGGACCGGCCGTTTATCGGCGTCCGGCCAGGGCTGGTGTTGGCCCAAAAGGTCAAGCAGGCCCTCGATCCTGAGCGTAAATTTTTAGCCTATTAAGTGAAGTCTACAGTGAAGTCTACAATGAGGAAACCCTAATGCAGCATCGCCTTGAACTTAACCAACACGGCCCGCGCACCGAAGCGATGGCCCAGGCCATTCAATCGTGCGTTCACTGCGGCTTTTGTTTGGCCGCTTGTCCCACCTACAAAGTGCTGGGCGAGGAGATGGACTCGCCCCGGGGCCGGATTTATTTGATGAAGGAAGTGCTGGAGGGCAACCTGGAAGCCGAAGAAGCCCAGCCCTACATCGATCGCTGTCTGGGCTGCATCGGCTGCGTGCCGGCCTGTCCCTCCGGAGTACAGTATGGCGAGTTACTCCTGGGCTACCGGGCCTTGATTGAACCAACCCGCCGGCGCCCGCTTATGGATACCCTGGCTCGCCGCATGATTGCCGAAACCCTACCCTATCCGGATCGCTTTCGGGCGGCGGTTAAATCCGGTAAAGTCGGCAAGCTGTTTAAAGGCGCGCTACCGGAGAAGTTTAGCGCGATGCTCGGCCTCTTGCCGAAGGATTTGCCGGAGCCTAAAGTTCTACCCCTGGTCTATCCGGCCCGCGGCGAGCGGCGCGCCAAAGTGGCGCTGCTGGCAGGGTGTGTCCAACCGGTGCTGGATCCGGAAATCA
Source organism: uncultured Chloroflexota bacterium (assembly GCA_937864185.1). Taxonomy (GTDB): domain Bacteria; phylum Chloroflexota; class Anaerolineae; order 4572-78; family J111; genus JAGRBY01. The sequence goes on along the minus strand of CALMIS010000047.1, from coordinate 18,916 downwards.
ATTGGGCCACCATCCGGGTGTTATCCGAGAATGGAGTCGAAACCGTTATCCCGCAGGGTCAGGGCTGCTGCGGTTCGATTATGATGCACATCGGCGAAGACGAGCGGGCTATCAGGCTGGCACGAGAGAATTTACTCGCCTTTCCCGAAGATGTTGATGCCATCATCACGAACGCCGCCGGTTGCGGCTCGGGGATGAAAGAGTATGGGCTGTTGTTTAAGGGTTTAGTCGAGGAGGCGCGAGCGGAGCAGTTTGCCCGTAAAGTCAAGGACGTTACCGAGTTTTTAGATGAACTGGGCCTGGTTGCGCCCCAAGCGCTACCGCAGCCCATGCGCGTCGTTTACCAGGATGCCTGTCACCTTCTCCACGCGCAAGGCATCCGGAACGCGCCGCGTAACCTGCTGGCCAGCATCGAAAACCTGACCCTGCTCGAGTTGGGCGATGGCGGCTTGTGCTGCGGCTCGGCCGGAACCTACAACATCGAGCAGCCGGAGATTGCCCAGCAGTTGGGCCAGCGCAAGGTTGAGGCCATTTTGGCCACCGGGGCCGAGGCCATTGTCTCCGGCAACATCGGCTGCTTGACCCAAATTCAGACTCACCTGGCCCAAAAGGGAGTCTCCCTGCCCGCCTATCACACCATCAAGCTGTTGGACTTGGCCTATCGGCCAAAAGGATTGTAGGGCAAACTCTAGCCTTTGTTTTCTAAAAAACTAAAGCTTGCCCTACGCCTTTTACATTTCAGCCATTCACTAAGTCAGTGGTGTGGTCCGTTTGACAAGCTGCACCGCTACGCCCCACGGATCGCGGACAAAGGCGACTTGATCCCCATTAGGTGCTGTCGCTGTATCGCCTTCGGCGGTAGCACCGGCCTGGACCAACCGATCCCGCTCCGCTTCTATATCATCAACCAGAAAAGCCAGATGCAACATCACTGGATGCATGGCGGCATAGTCTGGTACAGGAGCGATCGGGTTGGAAAAGAACTCCAGGACACTTGTTCCCGTACTGTCTGCCAAAAAATGAATGAAAGGGGACTGGCTGTTGCCGCGGACAACCCTCATACCTAGGTGCTCAGTGTACCACTTGACCGTTTCTAGGGCATTCGGAACGTTAAGGGCCACGTGCTCTAACTTCATTATTTATTCTCCTTGGTAGGATAAGATTGGAAGGGCATATCTTACCTCGAATTAGGGTCAAGCAAAAATCCGTTGCCCAAACTGTGACACTCGAGTATACTATCAAGTAATTCCAACCTCGGTTAAGGAGAAGCACTGGTGTGGTTGCTGTAAGCTCACAAGTTACGACCGAAGATGCTCTTCAGTTTGAACGATGGCTCGATTCAATTTCGGCCGGGCGTTCGCCGAAGGAGATCGACTATATCCGCCGCGCCTGTCAACGCGCGCAAGAGGCGCATCATGGCCAGTATCGAGCCTCCGGCGAGCCATATTTTCAGCACTGTCTGTCCGTGGCCGATATTTTGGCCAGACTCCGCCTTGACCATGAAACCGTTGCCGCCGCCCTCCTCCACGATGTTTTAGAAGATACCCCTGTCACTTACGAGCAAGTTGCCACCGAATTTGGCGAGACCGTGGCCAAACTGGTCGACGGCGTAACCAAAATGGGGCAGATTCAAGAATATCGAGGCCAATCCCGAAAAAGTAAGAAGGAACAGGCTCAAGCGGAGAGTCTGCGCAAAATGTTCTTGGCGATGGTGGACGACGTCCGGGTGGTGCTCATTAAGCTGGCCGACCGCACTCACAACATGCGGACGCTAGGTCACCTGCGCGAAGAAAAGCGAAAGCGAATTGCCTTGGAAACGCTTGAAATCTTTGCCCCCCTGGCTAACCGGTTAGGCATTTGGCAAATCAAGTGGGAGCTGGAAGATCTGTCTTTTCGCTACATCGAGCCTGAACTTTACCGGCAAATTGCCAAAATGGTCGATGAGCGGCGTATCAACCGGGAACGCTATATCAAGCGGGTGGCCAAAAAACTTCACGATGAGCTTAAGAAACGCGGGATCGAGGCCGATGTGACCGGGCGACCGAAGCATATCTACAGCATCTGGCGTAAAATGAAGCGCAAAGGCGTCGATTTCGACCAGATTTATGATGTGCGGGCCGTCCGGGTTTTAGTTAAAAAAATGGAAGATTGCTACGCCAGTTTGGGGATCGTCCATACGCTGTGGCGCCCTGTCCCCGGTGAGTTTGATGACTACATCGCCGCTCCCAAAGATAATATGTACCGCTCGCTGCACACGGCTGTCATTGGTCCGGAAGGAAAAACGGTTGAAGTGCAGATTAGAACGTTTGAGATGCACCAAGATGCCGAGCTGGGGGTAGCCGCCCATTGGCGTTACAAAGAAGGGACAAAATCAGATGCCGCCTTTGAGCAAAAGGTGAGGTGGCTGCGTTCTCTGATGGAGTGGAAAGAAGATATCGCCGACGCTCATGAGTTTTTGGATCAGGTGAAGTCGGAGGTATTTCAGGATCGAGTTCACGTGCTCACGCCTAACGGTGACGTCATCGAGCTGCCTTATGGCGCCACGTCGATTGACTTTGCTTACCATATCCACACAGAGGTCGGGCACCGCTGTCGCGGTGCTAAGGTCAATGGCCGGATAGTCCCGCTGAACTACCAGCTAAAAAATGGCGACCAGGTCGAGATCTTAACCGCCAAACGGGGCGGTCCCAGCCGGGATTGGATCAATCCCCAGCTCAATTACATTATGACCTCGCGAGCGCGCTCCAAAGTGCGCTACTGGTTTAAATATCAAAATTATGAAAAGAACGTGGCTGATGGTCGGGTCATTCTTGACCGGGAGCTCAACCGGCTGGGGCTTACCGACATCAGCTATGAGACGCTGGCCCATGCCTTCAACTGCGACAAGGTCGATGATTTTCTGGCCGCTCTCGGCCGCAGTGACATCAGTATCACCCAGTTGGTCAGTGTGGTCAACAGTATTGTAGAAGAGGCCGAACCCCAGGAAAAGGAAGAGTGGCACCTCCTTGTCTCGCTCCCCTCTCCGACCCGGGCTGCTCCAACCGGTATCCACGTCCAGGGCGTAGGTGATCTGCTGACCAATTTGGCTCAGTGTTGCCGGCCCGTCCCGGGCGACACCGAGATTGTGGGCTATATTACCCGCGGTCGCGGCGTGACAATTCACCGCGGCGATTGTCCCAATGTGCTCCGCTTGCGTGAAACCGCTCCGGAGCGGTTGATTGCGGTTAACTGGGGACCGGAAGAAGGCCATACTTACCCGGTTGACGTCCAGATCGAAGCTTTTGACCGGCCTGGCTTGCTGCACGATATCACCTCGGTGGTAGCCACTGAGAAAATTAATCTTTCCACGGTCAATGTTGTGACCCGGCGACAGGAAAACAAAGCCAACGTTTTTGCCACGTTGGATATTGCTAATCTAGATCAACTGAGCCGGGTGCTTAATCTCATTAGCCAACTGCCTAACGTTGTTGAAGTACGGCGACGCAAATGATAAGTTTTTGTAACTGACCAACCAGCCAGTAAATTGACTGCCGAATCCATTCCTGCTCTGAGAACATCTTTATGAGCGACTCGCACAAGACCAAAGACCAACTTATCGGCGAACTTAATGCGCTGCGGCAGCGAGTCGCAGACTTGGAGGGCGAGTCAAAGCTCCACTCGATTGAAGCGCAACTCGCCCGCCGAAACCGCGAGTTTACCGAGTTATGCGCCACCCTGCAAGATATCACCGCCGATCTCGGCAGCCATCATGTGCAGCAAACCATCCTCCGCCGCGCTGCCGGCTTGGTGAATGCGGCGATGGGGCGTATCTTCCTGGTCAGGCTGGATACCAATCAGCTCCAGCTCTCGGGAACCTGGCCTGACGGACTTCATCTGGATCCGGAATTTGGCCAGCCTCTAGCCGAGCAAATCATCAAAACCGGCGAATCCCTCACTCTAGCCGGTCAGGAACTGCAGCTTGCTCAACCTTTCGCCGGGCTAAGCCGTTTTCTGGGTGTACCCATCAAACGCGGTGAGCTGATCGTTGGGGCGTTGCAGTTGTTTGACGAGGGCAAGTTCCCTTTTAGCCTCGATGATGCCCGCCTGCTCAAAATGTTTGCTGTCCAGGCCGCTATTGCCCTGGAGAACACCCAACTTTACGAGATTATGGAAGCTCAGGTGGAGGAGCTGGCCACGCTTAACTACGTCAGCCAGGCAATCAACTCGACTTTGGATCTGTCCCGGGTTTTGACCCTCATCACCGATCATCTGATTCTTCAGCTCGACGCTGCTGCTGCCTCAATCGCCCTGCGCGATCAACAGGACGAGGACTATTTGACTTTTGTGGCCGCCTCCGGCGGCGGCGCGCCCTTTATGCTGGGCCAACGTCTCAAGTTGGGTCGGGGCGTTATGGGCTGGGTAGCTCAACAGGCTGAGCCGGTGCTGGTCCCGGATGTTTCAACCGATACTCGCTTTTTCAAAGAGTTTGACCGCCAGCAAGGTGACTTCGTTACCCATTCCATTTTGGCCGTGCCTTTGCAAAGTCAGCACCAAACAATTGGCGTGCTGGCGGTTTTCAACAAACGGCGGGACACTTTTGGGGCCGATGATTTGAAGACGCTTACCTCGTTGGCCGCGCCGGCGGCCACTGCTATTCAAAATGCCAGGCTCTATATTGATATTAGACACGAACTGAACGAGCGCCGTCAGGCGGAAGAAGAGCTCAAAGCAAGCGAGAAGCGTTTTCGCCAGGTGATTACGTCGATCAGCGATCATATCTATGCCAGCGAAATCTCCGAAAACGGCGAGCGGATCAACTATTATCATTCGCCTAATATCGAGATTCTAACCGGCTATCCACCCGAAAAGTTTAGCGAAAACTGGTATTTCTGGCCGTCAACCTTAATCTATCCGGATGACAAACCCAAAGCCGCCGCTCAAGCGGCACGCTTAAGCACGGGTCAGGCCAGTGAGGTTGAGTATCGGTTGGTCCGAGCCGACGGCAAGGTGATCTGGGTCCGAGATAGCGCTCGGGTGGAAATGAACGACCAGACCCAGATAATTTATGGCGTTGTCGCCGACATCACCGAACGCAAGCAGCGCGAGCGAGAACTGGAAATCATCGTCGCGGTGGCTGATGCCTTGCGGGTGGCCTCTAACCGCCTGGAAATGGTCACGCTGGTGTTGGATCAACTCCTTAATCTGCTGGAGATGGCCGCTTCTGCCTTGGTGGTGGCTGACCGGGACAGGGCGGAGACCGTCATTGAGCAAGGGCGTGGCGTGTGGCTTGAGGCAACCGGCCATCGCTTCTCAATGGGTGAAGGCGCAACCCCTTTTTCCCAGAATCGGCTCTATGTAAACAATAACCTGCTCAAAGATGACCCGGTGAATTGGCCGGCCAGCTTGGACAAACTGCCCGCTGTGGCGGGCGTATCGCTTCAGGTCCAAAATGACTTCATCGGCAGCCTTGTTGTCGGCCGCCATGATGAGATTGCCCCCGAACTTTTGCCCCTGCTGATCACGATTGGCAACATGGCTGCCAACGCGCTCCACCGGCTCAGTCTGTTTGAGGCCTTGCAGCAGTCTAACCAGGAGCTGGCCCGGGAGCGGGCCTTGTTAGCTGAGCGGGTTGAGGAACGCACCACCGAGCTGCGGATCGCCAATGCGGAGTTGGCCCGCGCCGCTCGCCTTAAAGATGAATTCTTGGCGAACATGAGCCATGAATTGCGGACTCCCCTGCATGCGATTCTGGGCATGTCGGAAGTGCTGCGCAGTCAGGTCTACGGTCCGCTAAACCAGGAGCAGTTCAATGCCCTGCAACATATCGATGAAGGAGGACGGCATCTCCTTAACTTGATCAACGACATCCTGGATGTCTCTAAAATTGAGGCCGGTCAGCTCGAACTGCTGCTCAATGCGGTCCCGGTGTCAACGCTGTGCGAGGCTAGTCTGCAGTTCATCCGCCAGATAGCCCAAGCCAAGCAGTTGGCCGTGGACTGTCAGTTAGACGAGCGGCTTGATACTATCCTGGTCGACGAGCGCCGGCTCAAACAGATTTTGGTTAACTTGCTCAGCAATGCGGCCAAGTTTACGCCAAAAGGGGGCCAGATCGGCTTAACTGTCACCGCCGATGCCGAACAGAGGGCGATCAACTTTATCGTCTGGGACACCGGGATTGGCATTGCCAGCGAAGACATGAGCCAGATATTTGAACCCTTTATTCAAATTGATAGTGGTTTGGCTCGCCAACAGGAAGGGACCGGGCTGGGGTTGTCGCTGGTCTACCGGCTGGCGCGGATGCATGGCGGCAGCGTGTCTGTTGAAAGTGAACTGGGCCAAGGCAGCCGCTTCACTATCTCGGTGCCGTGGCTAACGCCCGATGGCGTCCCCCTCTCCCTGGAAAGCTCGCCCTCACCGGTCTCAGGCCTGACCAACTCGACCGATCGCCATCGCGCTGCTGTAATTATGCTCGTTAAGGATGCTGAGATCAACGTGGCCGGGCTGGAAGACCTTCTACGCCGGCACGATTACGCGCTGGTGATTGCCAACGACGAACAGAGTGTCAAGCTGGCCCGCGAAAGTCTGCCCGATCTGATGGTGATCGATGTCCATATGCGTGGCTTAGACAATTTTGAAACGATACGCCAGATTCGCCGGATCAATCCTAAGTTGGCCCGCATCCCCATTATCGCGCTAACGGCCTTAACCACGCCCGGCGATCGCCGCCGCTGTCTTGAGGCTGGTGCCAGCGACTATCTGCGTAAACCGGTCGACCCGGCTAAATTGCTCGAAATCATTGAATTTCGTCTTGGTTTGACCGATAATAAAGTACAATACGAACTTTAAGGCTTCTTCTCGACTCAATTAGTGCGTTTTAAGGTTTACAAATTGTTTGTTGTTTTCTTGGAGTTGCCTCAGAGACATTAGACTAAAGGAATGCGTCATGTCCCAAACCAGTCATATCTTAGTGGCCGATGATAACTTAAGCGCTCGTGAAGTTTTGCGGGGCCTGCTGACTAAATTTGGCTATGAGTTAACTTTTGCCACCAACGGTCAGGAGGCTTTGGCCGAAGCCAAACGTATCGTGCCTGACGTGATCTTGCTGGATGTTATGATGCCGGGCCTAACCGGCTTTCAGGTCTGTGAGCGCATCCGCAGCGATGCCCAACTGGCCGAGGTACCCATTCTGCTGATTACAGCCCTCGATGACCGGGAGTCACGCTTGCAGGGCATCAAAGCCGGCGCCGATGACTTTATCTCCAAACCTTTTGACCCGGTAGAATTGAGCGCCCGGGTCCAGACCATTCTTCAACTTAACCGTTACCGGCGGCTCCACACCGAGCGGTCGAAGTTTGAGTGGGTGGTTGAGCAATCCGGCTACGGCTACTTAATTCTCAATAGACAGCAAGTCATCACCTACGCTAATACCCAGGCTCGTCAGTACCTGGGGCTACCGGAAAACAGCGAGGTATCCTCAAGTTTACCCTTCTTGAGTGAGGCTCAACGTCATTTCCACTGCGAACCCGAAGATGTCTGGCAAACCTGGCCCAATCTCCCGGACTCTACCCCCGCCTATCTGGTGCGACCCGCGACGGATGAAGCGGATAGCTTTTGGCTGCAGGTCGAACAGATGGAGATGGTGGGCGGCGGCGATCAAAAATATTTAATCCATTTGCGTGATGTGACCGAAGAGATCAACAACCGGCGCTTGACATGGACCTTCCAGTCTCAGGTGGGCCACAAACTGCGAACCCCCAGCATGCTAATTACCGGCTTCCTTGATGTGATGTTAGAGGACGAAACTTTGTCAAAGGAGCAGCATGTTCATCTTAAGTCCATTTATAACAACGCGCTGCGCCTGCAAGAAGGTATTCAAGACATCCTTGAATATTTGGACGTCCCCCACTCGGCCCGGCATGGGGAACCCATCTACCGTTTGTCAGAGCTGCCTCCGCTCGTGGAAAAAATTCAGGCCGATTTAGGTCTCGCCTCGGTGACAACGCGGCTGCCGGCTGAGGCCGAGGATCTGGCTGGGCCTCTTCCCTTAACCAAACGCGCCATGGAATTGATCTTGAGCGAACTGTTAGAAAACAGTAAAAAGTTCCATCCCAGCCAAACGCCTGTCGTTGAAGTTGCGGTCGCGCTGGAGGATGGGCACCTAAAGTTGTGGGTCCAAGATAACGGTCTTCATCTCCCGCCCGATCAACTCCACCGGATGTGGCTGCCCTACTATCAGATTGAAAAGTACTTCACTGGCCAGGTAACCGGGATGGGGTTGGGCTTAGCCATTGTCGCCGGTCTGGTTTGGGACGTGGGGGGCAGCTTTCGGACTTCTAACCGCACCGACGGTCCCGGCTTGATTGTGGAGTTAACCTTACCCCTCATTAAGTAGCCATGATTGGTCAATCCAAAGGCACTATTCTCATTGTCGACGACCAGGCCAGCGCTCGTGAGGTCATGCGCGGCTTTTTGCTCAATGAAGGTTACAAACTGGCCTTTGCCCACGATGGCCCCACCGGTCTGGCTCAGGCCGCCCAACTCAACCCGGATCTGATCCTCCTTGATGTGATGATGCCGGGTATGGACGGGTTTGAAGTCTGCCGCCAACTCCGGACTGATCCGCAATTGGCCGACGTCCTGATCATTATGATCACGGCTAAGGACGATCGGCAATCTCGGCTAGAGGGGCTTGAAGCAGGCGCGGATGATTTTCTGGGCAAACCGGTCGATTATGCCGAGTTCATTACCCGGGTCCGGACAATGACTCGCCTCAATCGTCACCGGCGCTTGAGAGCGTTGGAGCTACAGCTTGAGCGGGATCGCACCCAAGCTATTCTCGACACGCTGGGCGAGGCCGTCATCGTGACCGACATCAACGGCGACATTCAGTACATCAATCCCGTTACCGTCGCCCTCACCGGCTACAGCCGTAACGAACTGCTTGGGCGCAACTGGCGTCTGGGCCAGAGCCGCGAGACCATCGCCAAGTTTGACCGCCGTATGCTCGATCGCCTCCTGACCGGGCAAACCTGGTATGGCGAAATAACAATTACCCGCAAAGACGGCTCTACCTACGAAGCGGCGCTCACCGTGGCCCCGCTTTTTTCATCTCACCGAAGTGCCACAACCGCCATCTCTAGCTTCGTCAGCGTCCACCGCGACATCACCCCCCTCAAACAAGCCGAGCGTTCGAAGAACGAGTTCGTCTCCAATGTCTCGCACGAGCTGCGAACACCTCTGTCGGTGATTACCCTCCTCAGCGACAATCTGGACTCGCTCTATAACTATTTGCTCGACGACAAGCGACGCCAAATGGTGCGTGACATTCAAAAGCATGCCGAGGTGCTGAACAACCTGATTAGCGATGTCCTGGAACTATCCCGGATCGACAGCGGCCGCCTCCCGTCGAAGCGCGAAGTTGTTGATTTAGCCGAGTTGGCCTGTGAGCTGGTCAGCGAGATCCAACCGCTGGCCCAGCAGTCGGCGCACACCCTGATGGTGAAGGCCAACGGAACTTTGCCGGTTCTGGGCCATAAAGCTCAACTGCAGCAGGTTGTGCGCAATCTGTTGAACAACGCTATCAAATACACCTCTGAGGGTGGTTACATTTGCTGTGAGACGCAAGCTCTGAGCCCCAGCACCGTTGATCAGACCTGGCCCGAGGCGATGACCCTGCCCACCGGACGCTGGGTGGCCTTAAAAGTGACCGATAACGGCATTGGCATTGCCCGGGAACACCTGGCCCACATCTTTGAACGCTTTTATCGGGTCAAAGCCGAGCATAAGATTAGGGGAACGGGCCTGGGTCTCTCCATCTGCCGTGATCTGATCGATCTGCATCAGGGGCGGATTGCCGTCGCTTCTGAACCGGGCCGTGGCAGCACCTTTGCCATCTATTTGCCGCTGCTGGCGGAGCCGCCCCACCCATAACCGGGCATACCCCACAACAAAAAAACGCCCAGCAGCGGGCGTTTTTTGCTTTTGAGCGGGTAAAGGGACTCGAACCCTTGACATCAACCTTGGGAAGGTTGCGTTCTACCACTGAACTATACCCGCATTGTTGCTGAAATTATAGGATCTTCTGCCGTTAGAGACAAATTTCGTGGTTTGATCTTAACTGTAACGTTTCAAGCTCTTCCAGTCGTTAGGCTGCCACGACCGGAGGTTGGCAGACCAAGATTTCTCCTTTGCCCAAGCCGGATGTATCCCCGGTAAAACGTTCGTATAGGCCACTCCAGCTATACTCAGGGAAGGGTACGGCCAGGTTCTGAAGATGATTTAAATAGAATCGCAGGAAAGTGGGATTGTAGGTGCAGGCGTAAATAAAAGTGGGTAGCAGGGGGAGAGGTTCAAAGGCCACAATTGTGCCTCTGGTCATCCAGGCTCCGGTCCGGATCCCCGTCCGACCGAACAGGAATAAGGTGCCGCCTTTCATCTGCAGACCGGCAAAATCCCCTACTCGTCCCTGGATACAGATGAGGCCACGCCGCATCCGCATCCCCACTTCAATTCCCGCGCTGCCATCAACTAGAATCTCACCCCCTTGCATGCCCATTTTACTGCCGCGATAGGCCGCGCCAACCTGCCCGCCGGCCTTACCGTGGACCCGGATCCGGCCCTCGCTCATCTCCGCTCCGAGCCAGTCCCCACTGTCTCCATGAACAGTAATCGTCCCCCCGGCCATGTACGCGCCCAAATGCATTCCGGCGTTACCATGGATGACAATGCTTCCCCGGGTCATACCGCGGCCAAGCCACTTGACCCGAGTCAGATCTCCGTATAATTCCAGGCAATCGCTGTATTCACCTTCCACCTCAAAAAAATCGCCCAGAGAAAATTGCCGGTTACCTAAAAAAACCGGCTGTTTCAGGATATCAGCCTGGGGTAGCTCACTGATGAGATCAGGTGAAATCACTTCAGCTTCCAGGGGGGTCGGTAGCTGCTCTTTCAAGGTGAATGTGACAGGGTTCATACTGCTGTTACCTCACTCCTATTTGCCTTGGCCAGTCGCAGCATTGGACCATACGGCAGCCCATTGGCTACCCTATTGCTGTCCTGGGCAAGCCTGGCGGCGACCGCACCTTGAAGACGCCGGAGCACCTCTTCATCGGTGGGATAGGGGGATTGGAGGGCCGGTCGGAGTTCCAAGGGAACTTCGTCCATCCGGTATACGGTTCCCGGGGCACTGATCCCGGTGGTGGCGGTGGTGATATGGACGCGGGCCAGACGGCTGGTATGGGAAACTTTGGGATCCAGGACAATGGTCGGCACTTTCGATAGGTGCTCGATCGCCGGCCCAGGCATGGTCGCTCCGGGGTCCGCCCCCAACACCAGGACGGCATCCACGTCACCCCGGGTTAAGACATCAACCGTTGTAAATTCGCCAGGGCTGTAGCGCGGGTAACCCCGGCTATAATCAATCCCGAATGGAAAACCGGTCAACCAACCCATTACCGCATCAGCCCCGGTTACATTGCCGTGGCCCCGCAGCGGCATTGCCACGAAATGGGTGAACTCATTCATCTCCGCGCCCAAAGTAAGAATTGCTGATGAATTCATGTGCTTGCCGCGGGTCATGGTCAGCCCCATGCCAAAGAACATGGCCCCAAAGCGGGCCGCCTTCATCCGATCAACCAGATCCTGGAGTTGCTCCAAGCTAAGGCCTGTTTCTTCAACGCTTTTCTGGCTGACTCGATGGCCCTTAATTAAGGCTCGCAGGGCCGTAAGCGCTTCAAAATCCTTGCCGGGCCGGATTTGCAGGAAGATATCAGCCGCGCGAGCGCTGGGTGTGGGCCGGATGTCGACCAGCACCATCGTTCGCCCTTTGCGGCCGTTGGGGATATACATCCCTTTCGGGGTTAACGAGTAGCGGGTGAAGTGCCGAGGATGGCACTCGGCCGGATTGGCTCCCCAAAAAATGATCAGGTCGGCTCGATTCTTTATTTCGCCGAGGGTAGCGGTGGACTTGCCTCCCAACTGGGCGGCTATTTCAGTGGGACCGTGTCAAAGTGAGGAATGGCTGTCAATGATCCCGCCGAGCTGTTCCGCCAGCAACACCGCCTCACGCTGCGTCTCGCAGGTTACGTTACTGAGGCCGTAAAGCAGAGGATGATTAGCCCGCACCAGGAAGTCTGCCGCGGCTTCCACCGCCGCTTCCAGGGTAGCGGGCTGCCCATCAATAAGGGCCGGCGGGTAGAGGGCTTCGGCCGTGTGGTAGGTAAACCATGATGTTCCAAGGCTGCAGGCCCGCTTGGCTTTTACGATCCGATCGCCTTCGGTATGCAGCTCTATGTCATCGCAAACGCAGCCACAGAAGGTACATATCGCATTGCTGACTATCGCCATTACTTCATCCCCCTTGATGAGTTAACGAAATTACTAAGCACCCGCACGGGGTGGCGCTTTGAAGGCTCAGCCTAAGACCCCACCCCGCCAACTGCCCCGGATACGGTGCGGTAGCCACAGATCATCCCCCACCGGCTCCCAGGCCAAAACTTCATCGTCCTGAGGCAGGATAGCCGGTTCCGGGCGAGGCTGCTCCGGCTGACTGGGCTCGTGTTTTGAAGCCTGTGCTACTTTCATCGTCCTTACACTCCTTTTCTACGATCCAAGAGGCTGGTCCGTGACCGGCTCAAGCTCAACCTCCCAGCCTTTTTGAAGGGGCATCCCTGTCCCTTCAGTTTCTCCGCCCCCCATTTGTGAGGTTGGCGGTCCATACGGTACAAAAACGACCCCGGACGGAAGTTCACCAACCGTGCATTGAAATATCGCTTCCCCCCATTCGGAGCGGGCCCGGACAGACATGCCGGGGGTCAGCCCCAACTGAGCCATATCTTGGGCATTCATTTGCAGAGTACTGACCATCATCTTGTACTCGTCTGTGTCCTTCCCGATATTGACATACTGACCTTGCTTGGTTGTCCGTCCGGCGATAAATACACAGCGCATACAATCCCCTTTTACCGTCATACCTCTGATTTACCCAGCCCAACAGCCCTTGTTCGGTGACTGGGTTGGCAAATGAGCAATCACGGTCATTATACATTGAGTTGGGTAAAGCGTCATGTTTTTTCAGCATAACGAAAAACAAAGAATATGCAAATCCTGGCTCAATGCCGCCAACAGGCTGTAAAAGTCGCCGGCCCCAGCCGAATTTCGCCCTCAAGTTAGTCTCTTAACCAGCCTAAAAACTATTTGCCTGAGTAGGTCGTGAACTCTCCCCCCGGCTGGTGCGTTGAAGAAGCCCTTGTTTTACCATGATAAGTAAGAGGCACCCGTAAAGGCCAGGCTAAAATGATGAATGCTACCCAGGATGTATTTGTTGACCGGTACCAGGCCGGGATTGAACTGGCCGGCAAACTTCTGGATGAGCCGCTGGTGGCTGACGCCAGCCGAGAAGAGTTGCTGGTTCTCTCCATTCCCCGGGGTGGCGTCATGGTCGGTGCGGCGCTGGCCGAGGTGCTTGGCTGCGCGCACGAGGTCATCGTGGTTAAGAAGATCGGCTTTCCCGGCCAGCCGGAGTTGGCCATCGGGGCGGTGGCCGAAGACGGCCTGGTGATTTGGGACGACGCCCTGTTGCCTTTCTGCCATCGAGCCGGTGGCGGCATCGAGCAGTCACTGGCCCAGGCTAAAGCCAAAGTCGAGCAGTACACCACCAAGTTCCGCGCCAACCGGCCGTTGGAGATCGCCGCCCGGACCGTTATCTTGACCGACGACGGCATTGCCACCGGCGAAACGATGAAGGCCGCCATCTGCTGGGCCAATGCTCGTGGCCCGGCTCAACAGGGTAAGGCCCTCATCGCGGCGGTCCCGGTCTGTTCGCCCCACACGGCTGAAGAGATCGAGCCTCTGGTGGATCGATTGGTTTGTCTTGCCCGGCCGCAGCAGTTTTTTGCCGTGGGCCAGTTCTATTGGGACTTCAGCCAGATTAGCGATCACGACGTCTTGGCTTATCTAGAACCACCCCGGGAGCCGATGCCGCTACCGGCCTGAGGGGGAAGGGTACGGGGCAGCCCCGTAGCCCTGTCACGGTGACCCGTAGTCAAGGGGGCCAAGCATGAAGACCCAATTTGTCTACGAGTGGATGAGCCGTGATCTGATCACGGTTTATCCCGAGACCGGCGTCATTGACGCTAAAGTTATTCTCGATGATTATCACATCCGCCGCCTGCCCGTAGTGGATGCTCAGCAGAAGCTGGTCGGTATTGTCACGCTGAGCGACATCCGCGGGGTTCTCCCCTGCCAGGCCCACTCACTGCGCGAGTGGCAGCGCAACTACCGCCTGCCCACTTTGAAAGTTAAAGACATTATGACCGTCGATCCGGTGACGGTCTATACCACCGACACTGTGGCTAAAGCGGTTAGCCTGATGCTAGCCCACACCATCAGCGGCTTGCCGGTCCTTGCTCCGGCTGATCGAAAACTGGTCGGCATCATCACCGAGTCCGATGTTTTTGACTTGTACCTGGAAAAATTAAGCTGAATTTAATGACAGTAACGTTTTATATTTACAGTCTCTTTGATAAAAATTGTCTAGCCAGAAAAGGAGCAAGGTATGAATCGAACGTTCATTTTGTTTTCCGTAGTGGCGGTGGCCAGCCTGGTGGTGGTCCTGGCGGCCTCGGCAGCGGCGGTTTTTGCCTTCACCATCGAGTCGCAGCCGGCCCAGGTCGAAGCCGTGGAGGTTGCCCCGGCCCTTGAAGTGGCACCGGTCCAGGCGGAAGTCGCTCCGGCCATCGAAAAGCCGGTCATGACTTATCAGCATGCTAGCTACGAAGGCGGTTGCGCCTACAGCAAAGCCAGAATGCAGTTGACCGAGGCAGCGCCGGCTGAAACCTTCGAGGACGCGCCGCTGGCTCAAGTCGCTCAGTAATCGAGATCCCGAAACGATGAAAGCCCTCACACCTAAAGTGGGGGCTTTTTGATTCGCGGCCTTAATCAAACTGCCGGGCCACCGAGCCGCCTCGCCGCGGATCGCCGACCGCCATCCAGGGAGTGTCCGGTTCGACGTGACGGGCCACGGCGTGAGCTCCTCCGTAGAACATATGGCGCACCGACCAGCGATTAACCCGGTAACCGGCCAGCTCAAGCTCATCGGCTACGTGCGGCGAAATCCCCCCTTCCAGTTGAAATTCATTGTCTTCATAATGAGCGCGCGAAGCGCCGACGGCTTCGGCCAGGTTGAGGTTGAAGTCAATGGTGTTGCTCAACGTCTGCACGATGGCGGTGCGGATGCGATTGCTGCCGCCGCTGCCCAGGGCTATCACCGGCCGGCCGTGACGCAGCACCAAGGTGGGTGTCATCATCGTCTGGAGCCGTTGGCCGGCCGGCAGGCGATGAAAGCCGTTCGGGTGGAGATCGATCTCGCCCAGCATATTATTGAGCGTCAAGCCGGTCTCGCCCAACACAAAGCCGGCACTCTCGCCGGCCGAGGTGGTAATGCTGACCAGCATGCCGCTTGAGTCGGCCACGCTGATGTGGGTGGTGTTGGCCGGACCGGTGGGGGCAGGTTGGTCCGGGATGAGCGCTGGCCGGCTGAGCGCGGTGGCCAGCGCTTGGCTGTAGTGCCGCATCGTATCGTCTGACAGGAGCTGCTTCACGGTTTCGGCCGTCGCGTCGAGGGCGTGGCCGTTGGCCTCATCCATAGCCGCTTGCCAATCGATGCGGGCGATGTTGGTCAGCCGCATCACCTCGGCCAAAGTGCGCAGATGTTCAAAGTGGTTATGGGCCAGGTCCGGCAGCGGGCGTGTTGCCAGGAGTTTGAGGGCAAAAGCGACCAGCGGTCCGCCGGCCGACGAAGGCGGTGGCAGTAAGATGGTATGGTCACGGTAGTCAACTACAAGCGGTCGGGATCGCCGCACCTGATAAGCGGCCAGGTCAGTGGCGGTGATGAGGCCCCCGTAGCGGGCCTGGTCGGCCACGATTTGCCGGGCAATCTCACCCGTGTAAAACAGGGCCGGCCCTTGCTCGCCCAGGGCTTGCAAGGTCTCGGCTAATTGGGGAAAGTGCAGGACTTGGCCGGCGGAAACCATCGGACCATCGGGGGCGTAGATAGCCGCCAACCCGGGGGTGTCGGTTAGAATTGGTCTGAGCAGTTCAGTAATGTAGGCATGAATCTCGGACAGGATCACGCCGTGCCGGGCCAGGTGAATGGCTGGAGCCAGAACTTGGGCCAGCGGCAGCGTCCCCCACTCTTCGACCATGGCGCACAGTCCGGCCACATTGCCCGGCACGGCCACGCTGCCCCGGCCAATGTAGAACGGCTGCTGGGCGGCCCCAAAGTCGATCATCACTTGCCGGAAGTCCAGATCGCGGTTTAAGCCGTTGCCGCCGGCCGGCAGACCCGGCATCGTGCTGAAGAAGTCATAGACGGTGGCCTGGCCACTCGCCGGATCATAGACTTGGGCGATGCCGCCCCCGCCAATGCTGACCAGGGTCGACTCGGTGACGAATGAGGCGAAGGCCGCCCCCACGGCGGCATCAACGGCGTTACCGCCCTGCCTCAGAATTTCTGCGCCGGCCTCCGCGGTTTGGGGATGGCCGGCGGCAATGACACCCGACATAGCTTGCTCCTTACTTTTAATCGAGACCGGTTCTTTTTTGCCAGTTGATGACCTTCACCTGAATCGAGTTACTGCTGCGGCAGGGGTCTAACAGGCAACCGGGGCGCAACTCGTCCCCCTCGAGCGGGGTGGAGTTGTCGTTATTATCGTTATTGTCGTTATTATCGTTGTTGTCGTTACTATCGTTGTTGTCGTTGTTATCGTTGTTGTCGTTGTTGTCGTTATCATCGTCGTCACGATAGCAGTAGCTGGGATTGTTGGCGTAAAGCGGATCGGTGGCGAATCTGAAGACCTGGCTGGCCGGCTGGCCGTTCTCCATGACGACGGCGTACCACTCATTGCTCCGGGTGGCAATCGAGCGATCGCTGCCGGGAAACAGCAAGGCGCTGTAGCGACCGTTGCCATCGGTCATCGTGGTGAAGTTGCTGCCGGGCACGCCGACTTGGCCAAACTGAATCTGGGCGCCGCGCACCGGCAAGCCCTGGATATCCGTGATCGAGCCTCGCAGGCCGGCGTTGGCGCAGTTGTTCTCGCCGGAGTGAGAGCTGAGGACGTAAGGCAAGGGCGTGGGCGTGCCGGTCGGGGTGGGCGTGTCGGTCGGCGGGAGTGGGGTGAAGGTTGAGGTCGGCGTTGAGGTCCGGGTGGGCGTGCCGGTATAGGTTGGCGTCGCGGTGCGCGTCAGGGTGGGCGTTTTGGTGTCTCGCGGGGTGGGGGTGACCGTCGGCGTCCAGGTGGCCGGGTAAGATTGGTCGAGGGTCGGCGTGGCGACCGCCGCCGGAATGAGCGTGGCAAGCCGGGTCCCGGCCACCACGGTTGCTCGGGCCGGGCTAAAGGGGTTGAAAGCGTTATTGGGATAGAAGAACGTGGCCCCAAAATAAAGCAGCAGCAAGGCCGTCAAGCCGGCTACCATCCCGATTAACACCGTGACTATAGGGTTTCTGCCCGTCACAATCTTCTCCGTGTTACTAAACTTTAATTCGTCAATGACCAGGCGCTAGGCAGGCGCTACAAACGCTTCATACCAGCCGGCAATCGTCGAGCCGTGCGCCTGAGCCCAAACCGACCAGACCCACTCAACCAAGCGTTTGACCTGTTCGGACCGGGCGGCCGGGGTGGGTGCTTTGACAATATCGATCACCGTCAGGTGACCGGTTAATTCAGGCGGCGACAGCCAGGCAAAGCGGCCGCGCTTGGTTTGGCGCCGCTCGTCGAGGGCGCGTTGGCGAATCCACAGGACCTGGTCAAAAGCCACCCCTTTGACCAGCACTCCGTACAGCGCCAGCAGATGCACGGCAACAGATTGAATGGCCTGGGCCGAAGGCGTGCCCGGATGTTGGACGGCATAGGCGTCGAGCAAGAGCGCGTTGAATGGATCCGGGGCCACGGGGGGTTCGCCGGCGTTGGCTAAAGCGGAAAAAAGCTCCCAACAAGCCGCCGAGGCGCCAATGTAACGATGCGTTGGCCCCGAACTCTTTGACAGCCGCGCACCGCAGCCGGGGCAAGGCTCAAGCTCTGTGGCCGTCATCCTACAGTTTCAATTTTCCCAGGCCAATGGCCAGGAACTGCACCGCCCCCACTATCATCGCCGCCGCCAGCTTCCAGCGACGCAGCAAGGCCAAAATCAAGCCGCCAACCCCAAACACAGCACTCAAGCCCAAGTTGGTCTGCTTGACCGTCTCCTCCGCTTGCTCCGGCGACTGCCCGCGCTCCACCAACGTCCACTTCAGCAGCGAGCCGCCGTCCACGAAAGGAAGGGGGAAGAGGGCAAAGACGCCGACAAGGGTGTACATCCACATCTCAAGGGTCAGCAGCTCGCGCAGGGCCGAGCCGGGCCGGGTAAAAGGCCGCCACAGCCCGCACAGAAGCAGAGCCAGGCCACTGGCCACTGGCCCGCCAATGGCCCGGAGTTTGTGTTGCCGCGGCGAGACATCGTTGTTGGTGTAGACGGTCTTGGGCATCGGCGCGGCCAGGTGGAACTGGTTCATCGGGGCGTTGGCGTAGCGGGAACTGATAATATGGCCGCCGGTATGGACGACGTCATTGGCCAGGTAAGCCAGCATCATAAACACGCCTCGCCGCAGCCGGGCGAGCGCTCTGGCATCCGTTGACGTGAGCGCCCCCACGATCACCAGACCCACCGGCGCGATCAGGCCTGACGGTTCGGCGGTCACCCGGGTTTCCTGATAGTTAAAGAGGGTGTAGGCATCCGGATTTGTCACTTGTCTCTCCACAAAGTAGGCTAGCCTGATTATAGTCGGGGTAGCGCGGGGCTACAAATAGGTTAGAGGTGAGGCAGTTTAGGCAATTGGCGAAGCATTGAACCAATCTCCTGTGAAAATAGCG
The DNA here is from genome assembly GCA_937864185.1 of uncultured Chloroflexota bacterium. Lineage (GTDB taxonomy): Bacteria > Chloroflexota > Anaerolineae > 4572-78 > J111 > JAGRBY01. Next base: position 32 of record CALMIS010000047.1, on the reverse strand, counting down.
CCGCAGGCCGGGGGGCTTGGGGGGTGACCCCC
>CALMIS010000046.1 GCA_937864185.1 uncultured Chloroflexota bacterium | reverse complement strand
CCACGCCGTTGACGGCCTGGGTGACCTGGCGGACAGAGGTGGCGGTTCGGGTGGCGGCCTCGGTTTGCTGCTGGACCCCCTGGGACACCTGCTGCATGGTCGTGGTAATCTGGTTAGTGGCATGACCGGCCTGGTTGGCGGTGGCGGCCAGTTGGTTGGAGGCGCTGCCAACCGCGTCGGCATTGGCGGTGACCTGGCCCACCAGGCGGCGCAGGTTCAGCACCATCTGCCCCAGGGCCAGGCCAAGCTCATCTTTCTCAGACAGCGGCTCAATATCAACGGTCAAATCACCCTGGGCAATGCGGGCCGCTTCTTCGGCCCGGGTCTGGAGGGTCGTCTCCATCCCAATGATCCCCTCGGCCAGTTGGCCGATCTCGCCTTTCATGGCCACTATTTTTTGCTTCACTTCGGCCGGGACATCCCGGTTCAAGTCCCCTTTAAGCCCAATTTGTTTGATCGCCCAAGCCGCTAAGCTAAGGGGGGCGGCAAGGCCGCGCGCCACAAAAAAGGCCAGGACGGTCACCACCACGGCGGTGGCCAGGCCGGCCCAGAGAATGGCATTCCGCAGCCGGGTAATCGGGGCAAAGACTTCCGCGGTGTCTTTCTCCACCAGGAGGCCCCAGGCCTTGTTTTGCAGCGGGCTGTAGGCGCCTAAGACGGCTCTGCCCCGGTAGTCCGCATACTCGCTGGCGCCGCTCTGGCCGGTCAGGACCGCCTGAGCACCCACCGACTCGACCTTCAGCTCCAGCTCTGTTCGCTCCTGGATCAAGCCGGCCTGTTTGAGCTCCTCGCTAAAGCGGGAGGGGGTGATCATCAAGCTGTCCTGGTTGATCAAGTAGGCTTCACCCGTCTGGCCTGTTTGCGCGTCAGCCAAAATAGTCGTGATTTTTTCCGGGGCTATAGCCGTACCCATCACCCCGACCACCTCGCCGTCGACCCGGATGGGTGTGGCGAACATGATGATCACCACGCCTTGCCCTTTGGCAATGACCGGGTCGGAGATATTGGCCTCGCCTTGCAAGGCCAGGTGGTAATAGGCCCGATCGTTCAGGTTGCGAGACTGGCCATCGTCGGTGACCAGGGTATTGCCGTCGAGGCCGGCCACAAATATAGCCACATACTGGCCCGTCTCCATAGTCTTAGCGATCAGCGGGCTGATTTGGACCGGATCCATCGACCTGATCTCGGGGCGGTCGGCCATCATTTTCACGTCCTCGAGCCGCTCGGTCAGCCAGCTATCGATCCTTTCCGCCTGAATGTGGGTCAACTGCTCGAGTTCTCCGGTTACCCCGGTCCTCAAGTCTTGTTGGCTCTGCCAGTAGGCTAACCCGCCCAGGCCCAGCATCGGCAGGAGGGATAAAGCCAGAAAGAGCATCAGTAACTTGCCTCGTAAGGAGGCCAGAAAAGTTGTTATTTGATTTTTTGTCTCGGTTTGGGAGTGAAGGGATAATTGCATTGTTTCCTCAGTGTAAAGTATTAAGATATGGACGTTTGTTTAGGCGATGGTCCTGCCGGGATAGCCTGAGACTAGGAGAAAAGAGGTAGGTTAAACACCTGATCAAGCTCTCTCTATAGTTTCGGCAGAATAAGGTAATCTTCTTAATGAATATCCGTAAATTTTGGGTAAAAATTAGGGGGTGATTGACGCCAGGCGCGTGAGGGGAGAAACCCGTTATCATTGCCCCTTGGAAGTTGATTTCAAGGCTCGGGGCTAATCCCTTAGGCCAGAGTAACGCCCAGGTCACCGGCAATTTGCCTGAGCTGAGCGATAATGATGGGATGGTCCGGGCAGGCGGCGGTGTAGCTGGCCGGAATGATGCCTTTCAGAATCAGTCTGGCGTGCGTGGTTTGGGTCAGAACACGGTTGCCCGCGGCTCGCTGCTCGGTGATTTGATCGATAAAGTTTTTGATTTGTCCGGCCATCAGGGTTGCTCCTTCGGTAAAGCAGTCAATTTAGATTGAGGCTGTCATCCGTAACTGATCCTCAAACGTTACTATATCACGCTTTGGGACCGGCGGTTGACCCAAGATAGAGCCATTTTTGTCCCAATTTGGGGCCGATCACCTTGCCTGCTGAGATATAGGCTCAACGGGATTTGAAGGGGGCGACTAGCCGAAGAACAGAATTGACAGAATGGGAGAATAAATAATTCTATCATTCCGCCGATTCTGCTCTGAAGAATGCACAAGAGCGAAAAAGGTGGGCGATCCAAGGTAGGGGCGTAAAATTTTACGCCCCTACCCCACCCTCCCCACGATGTCGGGGGAGGGAGTCGCCGGAGGCGACAGGAGGGGGTAGCTGCAGAGGAGTTAATTAAGATGATAACCGTGGCCGTTGGTCAGGAGCGGCTGGGGCAAATAAGGACTGCCTTGAGACCTGGAGTAGGGCGCCGGTTGTGGGGGCAGACCCCGCCCGGTCAGGCTCTCATCGAGCTTGAATTGGCTCACCACGACCTGGAGGGCTTGGGCCATCTCCCGCAGGGCTTCAGCCGAGGCGCTGACCTCTTCCACCTGGGCACTCATCTCCTCGGTGGCGGCGCTGACCTCTTGCAGCGAGGCGCTGTTCTCCTCACTCACCCCGGCGATGGTATCAATCGCCACGTTGACTTCGCCGGCGCTGGCGGACATCTGCTCGGTGGCGGCGCTGTTTTCTTCGACCACAGCCGAAACTTGCCCCAGCGACTCCGAGACCTGCCGGGCGCTAGCCCCCATCTCCAAGGTTAGACCCTGATTGCGTCTGGCCACCTCGCCCACCGCTCCCAGGGCGGCTTGCAACTGCTCGGCCGCAAACTGGATCTCGGTTACGGCCTCGACGGTGGCTTCCACCTGTCCGGCGGCCTGGTTAATGCCTTGGGCGATGACCTCAAAGGCCCCGCCGGCGGCCTGGGTGCGGCTGACCCCTTGCCGGACATCCTGGCTGGCCTGGCTCATGGCGGCCACGGCTTGCTCGGCCCCGCTCTGGACGGCTCGGATCATCTGGCCGATCTCCTGAGTAGCTGTGGCCGACTTTTCGGCCAGCTTGCGGACCTCGTCGGCCACCACGGCAAAGCCCTTGCCTTGCTCACCGGCCCGGGCCGCTTCGATGGCGGCATTGAGGGCCAGGAGGTTGGTCTGGCTGGCAATGTCATCGATGGTTTCAACGATGGCGCCGATTTGGCCGGTGCGCTGGCCCAAGGCCTGGATGGTCTGAGCCAGCTCGGCGGTGGTCTGGCCGAGTTGATCCATGCCGCTGACGGCCTCCTGGGCGGTCCGCTGGGCCTCCTGGGCGGTCTTGAGGTTAGCCTGGATGACGGCCGAGACGGCGTGGCTGCGCTCGACGATTTGGGCGACGGCTTCATTGAGGCTGTCCGTCGCGGTTTGAGCGCCGGTCACGGCTTGGGCTTGTTCGATGGTCCCGGTCGCAATGGTCTCAACGGCCCGGGTTAAACTGTCGATGCCCTGGCCGGTGTGGCTAATGGCCTGCGCTTGCGCTTGCGATCCCTGGGCGACATTTTCAACGGCCCGGCTAACCTGGCGGACAGAGGCAGCGGTCTGGCCGATTTCCTCGTTTTGCTGCTGCACCCCCTGGCTCACCTGGTGGATGTTGGCCGTAATTTGTCCGGTTGTCTGGCCGGCCTGGTTGGCCGTGCCGGCCAGCAACTCCGAGGCGTAACCGACCGCGTCGGCGTTCTCGGCCACCTGGCCGATGAGCTGGCGCAAGTTGGCCGTCATCCGGCCAAAGATCTGGCCGGTTTCTTGCAGACCCAGCACAATTCCGTTAAAGGCTTGGGTGGCCTGGCCGATCTCGTCCTGGGATTCCACCTTCAACGGGTGGCTGGTAATGGTCAAACCGCGGCGCAGGTCGCCTTCGGCCAGGGCGCTGAGCTCGGAGGTGAGAGCCGGGAGATCAACGGTGGCAATCTGCTCGAAGGCGCGGGTGATTTGCCGGACCGGTTTGGCCAGTTTGCCGGCAATGAACCAGAGCAGCACCAGGGCGATTGAGGTTAGAGCCAGACCAATGCCCACCATCCGCCACAGTGAAGCGGTCGCTTCGGCCGTGATTTTCTCCTCGGGAATGCGGAGACTCAGCGACCAAGGCGTGGGTGTGTATCCAATCTGAATCGGGATAAATGAGGAAAAATCGCCGTTTTCAAATTTGGTCACGGTTTTGCCTGCTTGAATAAGACCAAGATTGGCGGCTGCGTTCGGGTCTACTTGCTCAAGAGGCTGGGCGGACAGCTCCGGCTGGCCGGTCACGGCGGCCAGGAGGCCGTTGTGACTGATCAGCATCATTTTGGCTGAGCCGTCATAGAGATCAATCTCGTCAACCAGAGTCTGGAGAAAATCGAGCCGCATGTCTACCCCGGCAATCCCAAAGAACTGGCCGTTAACCATAATGGGCACCACCAACGAGGTGATCAAGACTTCTTTGCCCTGAATGGGGTAGAAGTAAGGCTCGATCAACGCTTCGCGCTGGCTGTTTTTGGGGATGAGGTAGTAGTCGCCGGGGCCGGGGGATTCGTAATCGACCAGGGGTTCCACCATAATCTGGCCCTGGACGTCGCGGCTCCAATAAGGGATAAAACGGCCGGTCTCATCGTGACCGGTGGTGCCGACGTACTGAGCATCCTGGCCATCAAAAGTGTTAGGTTCCCAGGCCGTATAAACGCCCACAAATTGAGGGTTATTGGTCAAAACGGTGCGCAGCATGATATTGACCTGCTCGCGACTGAGGACCAGTTCCTCACTGGCCACCGGAGTCAAGCTATGGGCCAGGGTTCTGGCTGCATCGAGCGCTAAGGCGATCTCACTTCGAATTTTATCCGCGTCTTCTTGAGAGACGGCCAAGGCGCTACTCTCGGCCGCATTAATGGCTGTAGTTCGCAATGAAATGGCCGCGTAGGCCACCAAGAGCGTTATCGTCAGCAACAGGCAAGTGCCTGCCCAGACGATGATTTTGGTTTGGATCGATCTAAGGGTGAATTTCATAAGGTTATTTTCCTTGTCTCAAAGTAACTTAAAGAGAGTGACAGTCAAGTCTAACCGAAACTGAAATAAGAGTGCTCTAACAGCGACTATACCACCCTTTTCCGCCTTTGGCCGACCCACAATAGGGCCATTTTTGTCCCAATTTGGAGCCAAAATCCGGCTAAGAATTAACCTGGGGTAGGGGCGTAAAATTTTACGCCCCTACCCAGCCTTTTACCCCGGGTGGGGGGTAGTGGGGTGTATTTATAACGGTTTTAATTAAGGTGGTAGCCATTGCCGTTGGCCAGGACCGGCTGAGGCGAATAGGAACTGCCTTGAGACCTGGAGTAGGGCGCCGGTTGTGGAGGCAGACTCTGCCCGATCAGGCCCTCGTCGAGCTTGAACTGGCTCACCACGACCTGGAGGACTTGGGCCATCTCGCGCAGGGCTTGAGCCGAGGCGCTCACCTCTTCCACCTGGGCGCTCATCTCCTCGGTGGCGCCGCTGACCGCTTCGATGGCGATGCTGTTTTTTTCGCTGACGCCGGCAATCCTGTCGACGGCTTCGCTGACCTCGCCGGCGCTGGCGGCCATTTCCTCGGTCGAGGCCGTGTTCTCTTCCACCACGGCGCTGACCTGCTCCAGGGAAGCCAGGACCTGGTCGGCCGTCAATCGCATCTGGCCGGTCATCGCCTGGTTGCGTTCGGTCACGCGGTTGACGGCCTCGATGGCCTGGCGCAACTGCTGGGCGGCTTGGTCGATGGCGGTGACCGCTTGGAGGGTTTGGTCAACCTGGCCGGCCACCTGGCCAATGCCGCTGGCGATAGCCTCGAAGGCGGTGCCGGCGGCCTGGGTGCGGCTGACACTCTGGCGGACATCGCTGCTGGCCTGGCTCATAGCCTTCACCGCCTGCTCGGCCCCGCTCTGGACGGCCCGGATCATATCACGGATTTCCCGCGTTGCCTGGGACGAGCGTTCGGCCAGCTTGCGGACCTCGTCGGCGACGACGGCGAAACCCTTGCCGTGCTCCCCGGCCCGGGCCGATTCGATGGCGGCGTTGAGGGCCAGCAGGTTGGTTTGGCCGGCGATATCGTCGATAGTTTCGATGATGGCTCCGATTTGGCCGGAGCGCTGGCCGAGTTCCTGGATGGTGGACGCCAGTTGATCGGTCGTCTGGCCGAGTTGGTCGATACCGCTGACGGCCTCGCGGGCGGTGCGCTGGCCATCCTGGGCGGTCTTCAGATTAGCCTGAATGAAATCGGACGCGGCCTGGGCTCGTTGGGCGATTTGAACAACGGCTGAATCAACACTGCCGGTCGCGGCTTGCGCCCCGGAGACGGCTTGGGCTTGCTCTTGGGCGCCGGCCGCGATGGTCCGGACTGCCTGGGAGAGATCGGCCATGCCCAGGCTGGTCTTATTGACGGCATGAGCCTGCTCTTGGGCCCCCTTGGCTACGCCATTGACGACCTGGGAGACCTGACGCACCGAAATAGCGGTCTGGCTAATGGCCTCGGTTTGCTGCTGGACCCCGCCGTTGACTTGTTGGATGGTGGCCGCAATCTGGTTGGTGGCGTACCCGGCCTGATCGGCAGTGCCGGCCAATTGATTGGAGGCGGCGCCCACGGCGGCGGCATTGTCGCTCACCTGGCTGACGAGCTGCCGCAGGCTAACTAGCATCTGGCTAAAGGCCATGCCCAGGCAATCCTTTTCCGACCGGGATCTGACCTCGACGGTCAGGTCCCCGCTGGCCAGACTTTTCGCTGCCGCGGCCATCTCCCGCTGGTAAGTGATCATCCGCCGGAACGAATCGGCGAGCAGGCCGACTTCGTCCCCGCTTTGATAGGTCACTTCTTGCTGAAACTCCCCCACCGCCAGTCTATCAGCCACGGCCGCCATCCGCTGCACCGGCCGGGCCAGACCCTTGGCAAACCACCAGGCCCCGCCCAGGCCCAGTAAAACTACGGCCAGGCCAACCCCGCTAAATACCTGGAGCATCCGGTTTTGGCTTTCCGCCAGGATGGTGGGAACTTCGTCAATCTCATCTTCGTACACCGTGGTCCCAATGACCCAATCCCACGGCTCATAATAAGCCACATGCGCTATCTTCCAGCGCGGTTCGGCCTCGCCGGGGTTTTGCCACGGGTAGCGTTGCGCAAACACCTCGCCCGGCTGCAAGGTAACGGCTCGATCCACCATCTCCTCGATATAGCGATTGCCGTTGGCGTCGGTGAGAGCGATGATATTCTCGCCATCGCGTTGGCCGCCCTGGGAGATGATGTAGTGACCGCGATTATCCCCCTGCCCGCCCAACACAAAAACATAACCGGTCTCCCCTAGCGTCGTTTCCATAATGTTTTGCCGCAGCGCTGCCACATTTTCCAAGCGGACCCCGGCATATAAAATTCCAATGATCTCGCCGGACTTGTCGCGCAGGGGGTCGTAGGCGGTCATATACCAGGCGTTGACGACATAGGCCATCCCCCGATAACTTTCGCCCTGGAGAATGGCCGAGACCACCGGATTAGGCGTGCCGTCGGGATTGACCGCCGGAATGTAGGTGCCGATGGCCCGGCTGCCATCCAAATTTTCGACATTGGTGGCCACTCGCAGCATATCGCCGGCCTCATTCATCCGCTGGAAAATGGTGGTTGTCCCCCCCACCAGCTCTTTGACCTGATCGACCACGGGGGTCTCCACTGCCGGGCTGCTATTCTGGCCCAGCCAAGTCTCCCCGACCATCAGTTTCGGTAAAGTCACTGCCGTTTCGGCCTGGCTGAACTGGTTGACGGCCGGCCAGGTCACCGCCTCGGCGGCCTGGGAAACACCCCCTGCTTGTTCGAGGAGATGGCTGGCCACCCGCAGATCACTGGTCACCGTTTGTTGGATCGACTCATCCTGACTTTTGACCATATTCAGGACGCCCGCGGTGATGTGATCCAACCCCTTCGCGATCAGGGTGTCGACCTGGTTTTCCACCTTCCGAGCAAAGAGATTGTCCTGCCAGACGCCCGCTGCGACTAACGCGCTGCTAACGGCCAGGACTAGACTAACGCTCAGCAGTACCAATTTGGCTTGAATTTTTAAATTGCGGAGTTTCATGGTGTTCGTTTTTTACCTCATATTGATGTTGGCCTTGATGTAAAACTTACTTGCCTCATGACGCTCCTCCTCTCCCTTGTAAATAGGAGTGCAAACCTTGGTTTGCCAGCAGAGCAAGCTCTGCACTCCATTTTCATTCTCGGTATCGAACCCCGGTTCTGTCGGTCTTCTCTGAAAATAGCCGCCCCTGAGCCTGTCGAAACGAACGGCCTTCGACCAGCTCAGGCCGCGTTTACCCCGGAATATTGAGAGGAAACCCAAAATCCGGTTAAGAATTAACCTGGGGTAGGGGCGTAAAATTTTACGCCCCTACCCAGCCTTTTACCCCGGGTGGGGGGTAGTGGGGTGTATTTATAACGGTTTTAATTAAGGTGGTAGCCATTGCCGTTGGCCAGGACCGGCTGAGGCGAATAGGAACTGCCTTGAGACCTGGAGTAGGGCGCCGGTTGTGGAGGCAGACTCTGCCCGATCAGGCTCTCGTCGAGCTTGAACTGGCTCACCACGACCTGGAGGGCTTGAGCCATCTCGCGCAGGGCTTGAGCCGAGGCGCTCACCTCTTCTACCTGGGCGCTCATTTCCTCGGCGGCGGCGCTCATCTCTTCAATCGAGGCGTTGCTCTCTTGGCCGACCGCGGCAATCCGGTTGATATCCTCGCTGACCGAGCCGGCTCCGGCGGCCATCTCTTGAGTGGAGGCGCTGTTTTCTTCAATCACCGCCGAGACCTGCTCAACGGAGTCCGCCACCTGGCGGGAAGCAAGCTCCATCGCCGCCGTTTGAGCTTGAGTCCGCTGGGCGGCCTGATTGACGTGCTGGATCGTCTGCTGCAACTGCATCGCCGCGGTGCTGATGGCCGTGACCACCGCCGCGGTAGCTTCAACCTCGTGGGCCAGATCAGCGCTGCTGCCGGTGATGGCCTCAAAGGCATCGCCCGCCTGTCGGGTGAGGCTAACCCCGGCTTCGACATCCTGGTTGGCCTGGCTCATGGCCGCCACGGCCTGCTCGGCCTCCGCCTGGACCGCCCGGATCATGGCGCTAATCTCTTGAGTGGCTTGGGAGGCGCGTTCGGCCAATTTGCGGACCTCATCGGCGACGACGGCAAAGCCTTTGCCTTGTTCCCCCGCCCGGGCCGCTTCGATGGCGGCGTTGAGGGCCAAGAGGTTGGTTTGGGCGGCAATATCCTCGATGGTTTCGACGATGGCCCCGATTTGGCTGGAGCGCTGGCCTAAGTCGCGGATCCGTTGAGCCAAATGATGCGTGGTGGCGCCCAGTTGGTCCACCCCGGCGATGGCCTGCCGGGCAGTGTGCTGGCCGGCTTGAGCGGTTTGGTGGTTGAGTTGAATAAAGCGGGTGACGGCTTGGGTGCGCTCGCTGATTTGGGTGATGGCGGCTTCGAGGTTGGTGCCGGCGGTTTGGGGCTGGGCTATGGCCTGAAGCTGAGTTGTCGCGCTGAGGGTTATTTCTTGAATTGAGCCGGCCAGTCGCTCGCTGGCTTGGCCGGTAAGGGTCACCGCCTGGGCTTGCTCTTGGGCGCCGAGGGCAACGCTATTGATGGCTTGCGAAACGTGGCGGATGGAGGTGGCCGTATTGCCGATGGCGTTGGTTTGCTGTTGGACCCCGAAGGCAATCTGCTGCATCGTCGCTGTGACCTGTTGGGTAGCTTGACCGGCTTGACCGGCAATCGCCGCCAGTTGGCCGGAAGCAAGGTTGACCTGGTCGGCGTTGGCGGAAACTTGGGCGACCATCGCCCGCAGGTTGCCGATCATCTGCGCAATGGCTGACCCTAAGGCGTCGTCAGGGGAAGCGGGGGCCAGGTCAATCGTTAAATCACCCTGAGCTACCTGCTGTGCGGCCGCAGCCATGCGTTGTAGATAAGTGATCATCTGGCGAAAAGCGTTAGCCAGTTGACCAACTTCATCGGTTTGTTCAATCATAATATCGTGCCGCAGGTCGCCAACAGCAACTTTGTCAGCAATGTGGGAAATTGTTTTAATGGGATGGGTAATCCTTTTGACGACGAGGCCGACCCCGATCAAGCAGCCGGCCAAGAGCATGGCCAAGACGCCCACTGAGAGTCTCGTGACCGTACCGGTAATGCTTTGAATGTCGCCGGCGATTTCCCCTTGCCGAGTCTGAATGCTGTCGATGTAAGCGCCGGTGCCGATAAACATGTTGGCCTCCGGGACTTCTTTAGCGGTAGCCAGTTTGGGATAGGCATCGTCCAAGCTGCCGCCAGCCTTGGGATAATAGTAGGTGGTGAATAAAGTATCGTTTTTCGCGGTCTCATCAAGGGATCGCAGGATGTATTTGCCGTTTGCGTCTTGAAGGTCCCAAAAACTCTGGTCATTGAACTCCGGTTTGCCACCGTGAATTTTATTGAGACCGGTGCCGAGTTCATAGGCAAAGAAGTAACCCTCGCTGCCAAACCGAAGGGGCTGGATCAGCTCGCGAGCCAGCTTTAATTTTTCTTCCTCGGTCAGATCATCTCGTTGATAGATGAGTTGCAGCAGATGAGCCCCGGTTTCGGTGGCGCTTTGGAGCTCCTGCTCGTAAACCTTTGTCAGTAATTCTTCCGACAGCGTCAGGGTAAAGGTTTCGTACCGTTTAATGGCATAGTAGGAAACGGCCATATTGATGGCGAAGCCAATGACAAAAACGGCCGTAATAGCCACGAGCATTTTTCTTAAAATACTGTTCTTGATCATAGTCGGTCCTTTCCGGTCAGATCTTGGTCGTGGCGGAGTCTACTCACCACCTGAAAATAGGTTGAACGTAAACTCGGTGGCAGCCTTTTCAGTGCTCCGTGATCTTCCAAGATCACTATTTCATAGCATGCCCCGCTGGATGAGCCTTTTTCACACAAGGATGTAACTGCGTATCTGTTTTGCGAATATGGTTGACGACCCAATCCCCTAAATCGATCTTGATCTTAAAGAGCAGTTGAGTGCTCGGACCATCGCGATGGAACTCCTCGTACACTTCATTGAAGCGATTGACGAACTTCTCATGGGCGTTTTTATTGATCTGGGCCACCGGGCAGTGGTACTTTTCCATGCAGTCTTCTTCGTAAGAGAAATGCATGCCCACGTAGCGACCCAGGCCGTCCAAAATCTCTTTGATGTGGTCGCGGCCTTCGCCTTTGGCCATCGCCGCGGTCAGACCGTTGATCATCTCAATCAACTCTTGATGGTGATGGTCAATGGTAGCATCGCCGGAGGCCATCGTCGCTTCGTCCCAGACGTAGCTAGAAAGGGCGGCCTGGGTCGGTTTCTGGCCAGCGGTGGCGCTGGTGGACCCGCCCAAGAGCTTGCCGGTGGGCGTCATCCGATCTTCGGGCGGCTGGCCGGTTCGTTGGCGGTAGGCTTTGCGGGCGCACTTGTTTGAGTTGGTCCCACTCTTACAGTAGATTTCGGTCCAACCATTCTTGAAAACTTCTTCATCGGACTGATAGTTGTTAAAGAAGCCGCACTTGTCTAGAAACTCGCAGACCTGTGGTGGGGCCGGGGGCTGGGGCACGCCAGCCGGGGTCGGTTTCTGGCTGCTGGCGGCGCCTGGGGTGGCTCCCAGCAGTTTGCCGGTGGGCGTCATCCGATCTTCGGGCGGCTGGCCGGTTCGTTGGCGGTAGGCTTTGCGGGCGCACTTGTTCGAGTTGGCCCCGCTCTTACAGTAGATTTCGACCCAACCATTCTTGAAAACTTCGTCATCAGACTGGTAGTTTTTGAAGAAGCCGCACTTGTCCAGAAACTCGCAGACCTGTGGTGGGGCCGAGGGCTGAGGCACGCCAGCCGTCTGGGGCGGCCTGGCCGGGGTGGCGGGCGTAGGCAGAGCGGTCAGGTTTTTAGAGGCTGTTTGTTCTGCCGGTGTGTTATCCAGCTTAAACCGGCTGACCATCTTTTCTAACACTTGGGCCATCTGGCTGAGGGTGTGAGCCGAGGTGGAGACCTGTTGCACCTCGATCCTGATGGTCTCAGCCGAGCTGTTGACTTCGTCAAACGCGGCGCTATTTTCCTCGCTGATGGCGCTAATGTGGGTGATGACGTTACTGATCTCGGCCGTGTTGGCCGCCATCTCCTCGGTGTTCGCCGCGTTCTCTTCGACGATGCGGGAGACCTGGTCGATCATGTCCATGACGGCGGTTGAGTTGTCTCGCATCTCCTGCATCATGTCGCGGTTCTGCTCGGCGGCGCTGGTTACGGCCGCGATCGCTTGTTTCAACTGATCGGCGGCGGTGTGGATGACCTGAATGGCGGCCAGGGTAGCCTGGATTTGCTGGGCTGAGTCGGCCGTGCCGCCGGCAATGGCTTCAAAAGCGGCGCCGGCTTCACGGGTCAGCTTGACCCCGGCGGTGACATTCTCGCCGGCCTGGTTCATCGCCTCGACCGCCTGGTTGGCGCCCTGTTGGACGGCCAGGATCATAGTCTGGATTTCTTGAGTAGCCTGGGAGGCGCGTTCGGCCAGCTTGCGGACCTCATCGGCCACGACGGCGAAGCCTTTGCCGTGCTCGCCGGCCCGGGCGGCCTCGATGGCGGCGTTCAGGGCCAGCAGGTTGGTTTGGGCCGCAATCTGGTCGATGGTCTCGACGATAGCCCCGATTTGACCGGATCGCCGGCCCAGGTCTTGGACCCGTTGGGCCAGATTTTGAGTCGCCTGGCCGAGTTTATCGATGCCGGCCACGGCCTCCTGCGAGGTGTTTTGGCCGCTTTGCGCCGTTTCTAAGTTCTGTTGGATGAAGCCGGCCAGATGTTGCGCCAGGTCGGCGATGGTACTGACCGCTGCCTCAAGTTCTTCGCTGGCGTTTTGGGCACCCTGCACCGTCACCGCTTGCTGGTGGGCGCCGTGGTCAATGGCATTGACGGCTTCTAACAGTTTGGCCATCGATTGGCTGGTTTGGTTGACCGCTTTTGCCTGCCCTTGGGCGCCCCGGGCGACATCATCCACGGCTTGGGAAACCTGAACTATGGTTGTGGCGGTGTGGTCCACCGCTTGAGTCTGCTGTCGGGTCCCCTGAGTAACCTGGCCGACAATCCCACTAATATGTTGGGTGGCCTGGTTGGTCTGATCGGCGATGGCCGTCAGTTGGTTGGAAGCTGTATTGACCTTGATCGCGTTGTCGGCCAACTGCCCAATGACGTCACACAGGCTGGTAATCATGCGGTTGAAGGCGTGGCCCAGCACATCCCGCTCGGACTGAGGCGCAATCTTAACGCGTAGGTCGCCCTGGGCCAATTGCTCGGCCCCGGCGGCCATCTGGCGCTGATAGCTGATCATCTGCCGGAAGGCGTCGGCCAGGCGGCCGATTTCGTCCTGCCGCCGGACGGTGACTTCTTGATCAACATCGCCTTCGGCCAGGCGGGCGGCGACCTGGCTGACCGCGACCAGCGGCCGGCTGATCGAGCGAGCAATAAAGAAGGCGGCCACACTGATGGCGCCGATCAACAGCAGGGAGGCTGTCACGATTTTTCGGGTAAAATCGGCCACTTTGGCCTCGACCAAATTAATGGAGTAGCCCACCCGGAAGCCGCCCCAATGCTTCCCGTTGACCCAAATGGGAGCGGAGATGTCCCACATAATTTCTCCGGTGTCGCGAGGGTAAACCTGGTGCAAGATCGGCTCGGTATTCTGGGCAGCGGCCAGGCCGGTCGGATCGTTAAAGAGGCGTTTGGTCCGGTTGCCGGTCAGGTCGACCTCCGGATCTCCGGTCAAGGGTTGAGTGTAGCGGCTGTTGTGGGTGGGCAGATAACCATTGACGTCCACGGCCGCGGCAAAGACCGCATCTGAGTCAATTAAAAACGAGTCTTCGATGGTCAAGATATGTTCATCGGTGAAGTGGTCGTACCGGGTCCGGTACTTGGGCGGGTCGGTGTCCGGGATGAGTTGATAGTTGGTGTCAAAGATGTCCGCCTCGGTCAGCAGCCCGTTGGCCAGGGCGGTTTCAAAGCTCTGGCTAACCGCGGCGGCACCACTGGCGGCCATCATTTTCCCTTTTTGCAGCAAAACTTCCTGTAAAACCTGGCGCTGACCCCGAACCTGGTAAATGATAAAGCTGGCCAATAGGACGGTGACAACGCCGGCAATCAGGAGGGTGACTCTGACTTGCAGGCTGTTGTTGAACGGTTGGAAAATTTTCTTGAAGTTCTTGGGCATGATCACAATCTCCTGTTCTTGTTTATCGGCGGTTAGGGGTGATCTCCACATAAAGGCTGCGTAAAACAACCGAGGGGCAAAGCTTAGCTTTGCCCCTCGGTTGTTGGGTTTTGCTTTGGAGTCACAAAGCTAGCTTTGTGATTCCTTTGTTGGCGTCACAAAGCTAGCTTTGTGATTCCGTAGCTTTGTGACGCCAAAGCGTGCTAGCGGTAACCGTTACTCACCGGCTGCGGGCGCTCAACGGGGCGAGACCCGTTGCCCGCCAGCTCTTCAAAGCGCGGTCGGGCGGCGACCGGCGCGGGGCGGTCGGCGGCGAAGTGCTGCTCCAACCGGTCCAGGGCGGCGATCACTTCACGAGACTTTTGCTTCAATTCGGTCAGATGGCGTCGGGCCGTGGCCCGGTCACCCTGGCGATAGGCGGTGTAGATGAGCCCCAGCAGCTCGTGCAGCCGCCGGTGCGGGGCCTCGATGGCGGTGAAGCCGGGCACCTGGCCTATCGGTTGACTGAGGCGGCTGTAGTACCAGCGGCCTAAAGGGCACTCGGTATGGCTTTGAGGCTCAACCACCGGTCCTCCGGCTAACATGGCTTCCACCCGGTTAACCCAGTTAAGATGGGCTTGTCTGTAGGTGGCAATCTCTTCCCGGCATTTCTGGTTGCAGGTCGTTTGGGATAACCTGAATTGGTTGACCACCTCTTTGAGCAGTTGGGCCATCTCTTTAAGGGCCTGGGCGGAGGCGGTCACCTCCTCGACCTGGGCGCTCATCTCTTGAGCCGCGGCGCTGACTTCCTCGACGGCGGCGGTATTTTCTTCACTGACGCTGGCAATACTTTCGATCGCTTCACTGACCTCGGCGGCGCTGGCGGCCATCTCCTCGGTGGAGGCGGTGTTTTCTTCGACCACCGCGGACACCTGCTCGATGGAGTCAGTAACCTGTTGGGAGGTGCGCTGCATTTCGGCCACGGCGGCCTGATTGCGTTTCGCCACCAGTTCGACCGCCTCGATCGCCTCTCGGAGCTGGTCCGCCGCCCCCTGGATCACTTGGACCGCCTCCAGGGTGGCTTCCACCTGCGTCACCGAGTCGGCCGTGCCGCCGGCGATGGCTTTGAAGGCAGCGCCGGCCTGGCGGGTCAGGGTCACACCGGACTCAACGTTGCGGCCGGCCTGGTTCATGGCCTCGACCGTCTGCTCCGCCTCCAACTGGACGGCCCGGATCATATCGCGGATCTCCTGGGTTGATTGGGAAGCGCGTTCGGCTAGCTTGCGGACTTCATCGGCCACCACGGCAAAGCCTTTGCCGTGCTCCCCGGCCCGCGCCGCCTCGATGGCGGCGTTGAGGGCCAGCAGGTTGGTTTGAGAGGCAATCTCGTCGATGGCCTCGATGATGGCCCCAATCTGGCTGGAGCGCTGGCCGAGTTGGCGCACCCGCTGGGCCAACTGCTCGGTGGCCGTGCCCAACTGATCCATGCCCCCGACCGCATCCTGGGCCACCTGTTGGCCGGAGCGGGCCGTCTCCAGATTGCGCTGAATGAAGTCGGCCACTTGCCGGCTGCGGTCGCTGATTTGGATCAGGGCGGTGTCCAGGTTGCTGTTGGCCCGCTTGGCGGCGGTGACCGCCTGGGACTGCTCGCCGGTACCGGCGGTGATTGATTGCACGGCTGTCAGTAAGTGGCTCATCGCCTGCGAGGATTGGTTGGCGGCTTGGGCTTGATCTTGGGCCCCTTTAGCCACCCCATCGATGACGCGGGTGACCTGGTCGATGGAAGCGGCCGTGCGAGTCACGGACTCGGTTTGCTGCTGGACCCCCAGCGTGACCTGTTGGATAGTCTTGGCAATCTGGGTGGTGGCCAGGCTGGACTGCTCGGCAATCGCGGCCAGTTGGTCGGAGG
This sequence comes from uncultured Chloroflexota bacterium, assembly GCA_937864185.1. Lineage (GTDB taxonomy): Bacteria > Chloroflexota > Anaerolineae > 4572-78 > J111 > JAGRBY01. The sequence goes on along the minus strand of CALMIS010000046.1, from coordinate 33,208 downwards.
TAAGGCTGACCTGGGCCACATTCTCGGTGGCCTGGCCAATGAGTTGGCGCAAATTGGTGGTCATATGGACAAAAGCCTGGCCCAGCATATCCCGGTCCGATTGGGGCCGGACCTCGGCCGTGAGATCGCCGGCTGCCAGTTGGTTGGCCGCGCCGGCCATCTCGCGCAGATAGGCGATCATTTCTCGAAAGGCGGTGGCCATCGTCCCAATCTCGTCCCGGCGCTGAATGTCGATCGTCTGGTCCAGGTCACCGCTGGCCAGGTGGCGAGCGATCTCGGTCACGGTTCGGATCGGCCGGGCAAAGGAGTTGGAGACCAGGATCGCTCCGCCGCTGGCTAAAACGACTCCCAAACCGACCAGGAGTCCAACCTCAAGCAGCAGCCTTTGAGCCTCGGCAAAAGCCTCGGCTTCATCCTGCTCGGCTAAAACCACCCAGTCGACGCCGGGAATAGCCAGCGGCCGGTAGACCGAGAGGACGTTCACCCCCCGGTAGTCGGGGACGATGTCGGCGCCGCTTTCGCCTGCCAGCGCCCGCTCGACCGCCACGGTATCGACTGGCCGGCGCAAAATGGTGCTCTCATCCGCGAAGCGTGAGTCGGAGCGCATAAGCTTGTCCTGACCAACCAGGTAGGTTTCGCCGGTTTCGCCCATGCCGGAGCGCTCTTGCATTACGGCATTGATCCGGTCGATGGGCATCTGAAAGATCAAGACGCCCAGTCGCTCGTCGCCATCAAAGATCGGCGAGGCGATGAAGGCCGCCGGGGCGCTGTAGGAAGGGTCGTAAGGCTCATAGTCGACCAGGATAGTAAAATCAGGGTCGGTCGCCTGGTTGGCAGCCTTAAAAGCTTTGGCAATGTTGGTGTCCCGGTAAGGGCCGGTCAAGAGGCTGGTGCCGTAATCCACTTCTTTGAAAACGGTGTACACGATGTGACCGCTTTCCGGATCGACCAGAAAGATGTCGTAGTAGCCAAACTCTTTCAAATACTCGCTAAAGATGGGGTGGTAGGTCCGGTGAAACTCGCTGTAGGAGCTGTCGTCGCCGGCGGTCGCCAGATCGTTTTTACGGCCGGTCGGGTTTGGATTGGCGGCAATATACAGGTACTGAGCGATGCGGGTGTCTTGGTCGGCGGGCCAGTATTGGTCAGCGGTGGCCGGGGTCTCGAGGTTGGGATTGAGCCGGGTTAGATATTCCTGGTCGTAGTAGGTCCGCAGGGCGGCTTCTAACTGCTGCTGTCCGGCCTCGTCCTCTTTCCTTTGTTCGTCCAACTGGTGAAAACTCTCTCGGAAATCGCGCATGGCCTGGATGGTCATCCGGTCCTGGGAGAGGGTGCGGACTTGGCTCTCGATGGTGCCGAAATAGTGCTCGATTTGAGAGGCCTTGATATCGCCGAGGGCAGTCAACTTACCGTAGATGGTCTGCTCCAGGGCGCTACGGGCCCGCTCATAGGCTAAGCCACCCGTAGCGAGCAACGGCAGCAGCGTCATCGCCAACATAATTAACAGCAGTTTGCCCCGAATGGAGTGGTAAAACCCTTGCCAGCTCGTAAGCCGTCCCGCGGCGGGTGTGTTCATCATTGTACTCCTTGTTTTTTTAATCTGCGACGCTGTAAATCCTGTAGTTACTTCAGTCGTTACCCTTAAGTTCGACACACCTGGCAGCCTTGCCCATAAATCGTGCGTAAAACTTTACCTGGCGTCGGTTGGGTTGAAAACCTATCCCGAGCCGACGGTGGATCGCGGTCCGCCCCCCATTCTCCGCGTAGGCCTTGACTGTATCTTTGTCCCAATGTCACTATACCCGTTATTTTGGCTGGCGACAGACCCAGAATAGGACCATTTTTGTCCCAAAATGGAGCCAATCCTTAACCCCGGCGATAGATCGGGAGGAAAGAGGGGGGGTAGAAGTGTCTCCCAATCCTGGGTAAAGTTTCGGTGGTCGTCAGTTGCCGGGCGAGGCTTTCATTTATGCTTAAAGTTATGCTATAATTGCCGGTAGGACTTTAATACTAGCCTACGAGCAAAGCGATCATGCAAACACAAAACCAACTTAGCCTACTCAACCGGATTAGCGATGAACTCAACGCTGACCTGCACCCCGACCGGATGCTGCGCCGGGTATTGGACTTGACCGTGGCTCACCTCAACGCCGCCACGGGCAGCGTCATGCTGTTTGATCAAAACAATCGAGTCTCGGCTTACATTTTGCAAAACGAGGATATCAGCCAGGAGCGAGCCGCCAAGATTGTTGGGACCGTTCTGACCGAGGGGTTCGCCGGCTGGGTGCTTAAACACAATCGCGGCGACGTCATTAGCGACACCCGGACCGATGAGCGCTGGATCGTGTATGATAACCAGCCGTACGATGTCCACTCGGTGATTAGTACGCCGCTGCGCCGCCGCCAGCGGGTGGTGGGCGTGCTGACCCTGGTTCATGACGAGCCTGGCCGGTTCAAAACTTCGGATTTGTCCCTGCTGGAAGCCATTGCCGGGCAGGCGGCCATCGCTCTGGAAAATGCTCAACTCTACAAGCAGACCGAGCAGGAGCGCGAAAAGCTGTCGGCTATCATCAGTAGCACCCAGGACGCGGTGCTGGTGACGGATCACCATAACCTGACCCTGTTAATCAACCCGGCTGCCCGGGACGCGTTAGGGTTAGCCCCTGAGCCGGAATACAACCAGCCTTTGACCGAGCTGACCAACAACGCCGAGTTGCTGAAACTGCTCTCCGCCAATGGCCCTTCCTCCGGCGAAGTCCGGTTGCCGGATGGCCGCACCATGTGGGCCAATGTCGTGGGCATACCGGAGATGGGCCGGGTGATGGTACTGCAAGACATCAGTGCCTTTAAAGCGCTGGATCAGCTTAAGCGGGACTTTGTCACCGCTTTTACCCACGATCTGCGCACGCCGCTGGCCACGGTTAAGGGGTATATTGAGCTGGTCCGTATGGATGGGCCCATTACCACCCGGCAAGAGGAAGATTTGGAGGGCATGACTCGAGCGGCGAATCTAATGAAGTCGCTCATCGAAGATCTGCTGGAACTCAGCCGGTTAGAGCGGTTGGAAGAGCTTAAACTAGAGGATATCGACTTTAAGAAAGTCGTGCAAAGCAGTATTGGGGCGGTCAAGCCTTTGGCCGAAACAAAGGCGATCAACCTCAAGCTTGAGGCGCCGGAGGATAAGCTGTTAGTCGAGGGTAATGCCGTGCTGCTGTCCCGGGCGGTCTCCAACCTGGTGGACAACGCCATCAAGTATACCCCCCCCGGTGGTGAGGTCCGGATTCAAATCGAGCGAAAAGAGGCTAATCAAACCACGGTGGCCGTGACCGATACCGGGCCCGGGATTGCGTCTAAAGATTTGCCTCGAGTCTTTGAAAAATTCTTCCGAGCTCGGCCGGAACTCGACGATGTGCCGGGCAGTGGTCTAGGGCTGGCGATTGTCAAAACGATTGTCGATCAGCACCAAGGCCAGGTTTGGGTCGAAAGCCAGCCGAACAAAGGCAGTACTTTTACCATTTCGGTTCCGCGCCGGAAAAACGGTAAACTAGTCTGAGGCTATGAAGCGCTGCCTTCCGCTTTAATTACCTCGACCGGCGCTGCTTCGATGCCGGTTCTAAACCAGAGGGATGGGACAAACTCGATCCGCCACAGGATAATGATCATCACCGCCAGCAGGGTGCCGGCCACGGTGTAGGCTTCGGCGCGAGAGGCTTGGGTAATAAAGATAGCCACCAACCCGAGCGCGCCGTTGCCCAAGCTGATGGTCAAAGCCACCGATAGCTTGTCTAGCCCCAGCCGGCTCAAGCGGTGAGTAGTATGGTCGATGCCCCCCTGAAAAAACGAAATTCTCCGCCGTTTGCGCGAAACATAGACCAGCACGGTATCGAAAATCGGTAGGGCCAGGACGATGAGCGGGACCAACCAGGTGATCTCCGGAGCATTGCCGGGAATCCTGATCTTGATGCCCAGCACGGCCAACAAAAAGCCCAAGAAGAGCGAGCCGGAGTCGCCCATAAAGATGGTGCTGCGCGGCAGCGGTAGGTTATAGCGGGCAAAGCCTAGACTGGCGCCAAGAACGGCCGCGGCCAAAATCGAGACCAACTGCTGGCCATTGAGGACCGCGATGAGGAGAAAAATGGCGCTGCAGGTGGCGCTGGTCATCACGGCCACTCCATCGGCGTTGTCTGAATAGTTGACCGCATTGGTGATAAACAGCAGCCAGCCAATGGAAACCAGAAAATTGACCAGCTCTCGCCATTCCGGCTCCAGGAAAAACAGGGGCAGTCGAATTCCGACACCGGCCTGGTAGACCATCAAGGCCGGGATAACTTGAACGGCCAGCTTGGCCTTGGGTGACAAAGGCCGGCGATCATCCCACAAGCCCACTGCCGCCATCACCGAGGCGGCGATAATAATAATGGCCAGCTCACTTAAGCGGAAAATATTGCCAAAGAGGGCGCTGACAAACAAGATCATCACCAGGGCTACGATCGCGGCGGCATAGATAGCCAGCCCGCCCATCAGCGCAGTCGGTTCGGTGTGGGCTCGATCCGCCTTGGGTTTGGCAATAAAACCCGCCTTGATGGCGATCTTGCGGGCGAAGGGCGTCCCAACGCTGCCAAAGAAAAGCGCCATCGTGAAAATTAGCATTATGGTCGTCATGCGGCTGTCCAATCACTCTGCCAAAAAAGAAGCCTACCCCTTTAATTCTAACGGCAATATTAAAAATTGGCTAGCCTTTCGTGACCCCGAAGCGGGCGCAGTCGAGATTTTAGTTAACGGTGACCTCCTCAAATACCTCAGTCGTGTTCCCGTCCAAATCCTCTACAATGAAGCCGACCAGGTAACGGCCTGGAGCCGCGTCAAGCTCCTGCCAGGTAAAGGGTTGTTCACCAAAGGTCAGGGTGTCGCCGGTTTGTTGGGAAGCTTGAGCCACATTGCCCTGCTGATCCAAGTCCAACCATCGCTCCAGCACGGTGAAAGTATCACCTGTCTGGGGCGTGATTTCGCGCGGCGCCCCGGTGAAGTCTTCGCCTGTAAAGCCGAAAATCTGGCGTAACCGGCCGTCGTTGAAATACAGACGCGCGTAACGCGTTTCCCCGCCGTCGGCAAAGGTGTACAGCCCATCGACCGTGTAGATAGCCTCCTCAAAGGTGGCGCCGTAACTTTGCGGCTCAAACCGGGCTACCACCCTATTGGCTCCATCATCAATGGCAAAGACCACCGGCTCCCACTCAAACTCCATGGTGAACTCATCTTGTTGGCTCCAGACCGGGTAGTAGACACCCTCCACCTCCCGGGTCTCGTCACTCTCCAGATAATCCGAGTCGGCCACGAAGATAGCGTTGGAAGCCTGATCATAAAAGCCGACAAATAGATAAATATAGCCGACGTTGTCGCCGGTGATGTCGACGCTCAATAAGACCGGCTGGCTGGGCGCCGCCACGTCGCCTGATAAGGTGATCGGAGAGACCTGGATTGGACCGGCCCCCGGGCCGCTGACCCGGGCCCCTGCTTCGGGAATAGCGACCGTGTTGGTGGCCGGCTCAAAGGCGCGACCGGTATAGTGGAAAGCCAGAAAATCGTCCCAGAGCGACTCGGTGGCAAAGCGGTTGGCGATACCGGTGTAAGACTGCGGGCCGGTCTGCGGAATCTGGTAAAGCTGCGAGTTGGGGAAGTAGATCGAGACGCCGGTCGAGCCCGGCTTTTTGGGGCCGTGCTTTTCGGCGATGACGGCTCGATCGAGGGCGGCCAGCACCCTATCGGCCGGTTGAGCCAGCGCCGGGCTGCGCCCTTCGCGTTTGAGGAGCTCTACAAAATTGCCCAAATCGATATAGGACGGGGGGATATTGTTGCCAAAGACACTGGTAAACGATTGGGCATAGCTGCGGGCCTGAGCCACGGTGCGCTGGTCTAGCTCTTGCAGGGCGAATGAGAAATCGTTGACGCTGCTGACCAGGGCCGGCAAGGCCGAGAGATCAATTGCGGTCAGGGTGATGTTTTGCTCTAACTGGCGGGCGAGTTGATCGGCGGAGGGCGCCGGGGCAGCCCCGAATAAGCCAAAAAGTCCTCCCACCGGCGAGCCCCGGCCGACAAACTCGGCCCGGGCCTGGTCATCGACGATGCGCTGGTCCTCTTGAATATAGCTCTGGACAATGTGCTGGCTCAGGGTGACGCCATCGACGTTGGGATTAGCCGCCAGCTCTTGTAAAAAGCCGGTGTAGGCCCATCCCAACGCCGGCTCGATTTCCTGGGAAGCAACCGCATAGCGGGCGTGAGGCGCTAGAGCGCTGAAGACTTCTAAGTGGCCCATTAAACAGGCATCCAGACCAATCAGCTCAAACGCTTCCAGGCCGCTCCGAGAGCGAATCTCGGTCAGGGCTTCGTCCAGCTCATTTAAGTACAACTGGTTGCCCAAAGCCGCCCCTAAGGGCGTAGAAGCGTCGCCGGGCACGCTGGGGTCGGGGTCGCTCCAGCCGCCGGGCCAGCCCATGCCGTGGTCCGACAAAATCAGCACATGCTTGTCGGCTGGGAAGGTCTCAATGGCCCAGGTCACAAAGTCGATCAGGGTTTCGCCGTCCGCCATATTGACTTCACCTAGATCCGCTATCTGTTCCGAGGCCACCCGCTGTAGATCGTCGTCTTGGGTCACGTAGAAGCGCTTGGCCGTGGCCCAGTTGCCGTCGCCCTGGTAGCCGGCCCGGTAGCGATCCACCTGGGCCACAATGTGCATGCGCTCGTTGGAGCCAACGCGTTCGGCTTCATTGAGGTCGACATAGATGTCCTGCTCGAGCACTTTATCGTCAGCGTCCTGGTACAGCATCACCAGCCAGGTTTGGCCCTCGCCTGAAGAAGCCGCCGGTGGGGTGAAGGATTGCAGGTTGGCCGTGGGTAAAGGTCGAGGCGTGGCGGTGGCGGCCAGAGAGGCGGTCGGCGGCAGGTTGTTGGCAGCGCTGCCCGGCTCTTCCAGGTTAATCTCACCGGAGTCGCTGGGGCCAAGAAACCACATGACCGGCAAGACACAGAGGACGATAATGACCAGCAGCCCAATCATCAAGATGGACGGGGGCCGGCCCCCGCTAGGCCGCGGTCCGCCGGAAGAAACGGGGGGTCTGAACCCGCCACCCGAACCCGAGCCACTCGGCTCGGCAGGACGCCGGCGCTGCGGGGCGTCAGCCCGTTCGCGCGGTCCGTCTGCTTCCGGATCGCCCCGCCGCCGGCGCCGGGCGCGGATCGTTTCTTTCTCGCCATCGTTGGCTTGCAGTAACCCGGTCCAGCCGGCGGCTTGCCGGGGCCCAAAGGCCACCGCCGGTTTCAACGGTAGTGGTCCAGCAGACTCATCGTTTCTCTTCATCTCGACTCCTTAGGCGGACTTCGGATCTAGGGCCCGGACTAACGCGGATTCACAGGATTTTTCTGTGATCCGCGATCCTGCGCGAAGATCCGCGTTTGGTTTTATGGGCTTTATTCAGGAACAACGCTATTGGATTTGGCTCGTCTCCACTGAAGTTTGGTCAAGGCTAGAGCGGTGGCAGCACGAATCAAATTGGGCGGCTCATTGTAACTGGAATCTATCGTAACTGACAAATAACAAGCGGAGTACGTTGCACTTTTGCAGATTTGCAAAACGTCTGGTTTGATTATACTTAAAAGCAAGGACGATGAACGAAGAACGCTTTTCTGAAATTGATTTACAGCCTTACCGGGAGCGTTGGATTGCCTTGGTCCAAAACCGGGTCATCGGGGTGGGGCTGACCCGCGAGGAAGCCTATCAAGCGGCCAAACGAACGCGGCCCAAGGATAAGGCCCAGTTGTGGTATGTCACCGCGGCGGGCCAACCGGAGGCCACTGCTGCGCCGGTCACCCCGCTGCCCGATCTGATACGCTGGCTGAATGAAGACCGGCTGGTTTCAAAGGTGAGAGCCGTGTTGGCTCACCAGCACCGGGAGGCTTACCTCGTAGGGGGGGCCGTGCGGGACCGGCTGTTAGGTCGCGCCCAGCTCTATGATCTCGATTTTGTGGGCCCCGGCGATGGCCTGGCGCTGGCGCGGCACGTCGCCAATAAGTTGCATGGAGCCTTTTACGCCCTGGATGAGACCCGAGGCACCGGCCGGGTGGTGATTGACAGCGTGGAGACCGGCAAAGTTTTTCTGGATTTCGCCAGTTACCGGGGTGAGACGCTTCAGGCGGATCTGGCCGACCGGGATTTTACGATCAACGCCATCGCCCTGAGCCTGGGGCCTGACCCGCGGTTGATCGATCCGCTGGCCGGCCAGCAAGATTTGGCCCGGGCCCGGCTGAGAGCCGCTTCAAACCAGGCCTTGCAAAACGATCCGGCCCGCACCCTGCGGGCCGCCCGTCTGGCCGTGCAGTTTGGTTTTACCATCGAACCCCAGACCGAGTGGTTGGTCCGCCAGGCCGCCGCTCGGCTTGACCTTGTTTCTCCGGAGCGCAAGCGGGATGAATTGATCAAGCTGCTCAACCTGCCGCAGCCCGGCGAGGCTGTACAGCTTCTGCGCCAGCTCGATCTGCTGGAGCCACTGCTGCCGGAAGTGGTGACCATGATCGGTGTCTCGCAGTCGCCGCCCCACCACCTGAATGTGTTTGACCACACCCTAACCGCCCTCGAGGCCTGGGCTAACCTGCGGCACAGCCACTGGCTCGATCTGCCGGAGCCGCTTCAGCAGGAGACCGGCGCCTACCTTAGCCAAGAGGTCGCCGGTGATCTTAGCCTGGCCGAGCTGATGCCCCTGGCTCTGCTGCTGCACGATACCGGCAAGCCGTTGACCCGGACCGAAAGCGCTGCCGGCGGGGTCTCGCCGGGACGGATCCAGTTCATCGGCCACGAGCGCGAAAGCGCCGCCCTCGTCCAGCAGGTGATGAATCGCTTGCGCTTTAGCGGCCAGGCGACCGCCTTTGTTAAAAGCGTGGTAGCCCACCATATGCGCCCTTTGCTGCTGGCCGCGTCCCCGTCGCCTCTGAGCCGGCGGACGATTTACCGCTTCTTCAATGATACCCACGGTCCAGGTTTTCAAGCCGGATTGGCCGTCATTTTGCATGCCCTGACCGATCATCGGGCCATTTACCCTCCCGGTCAGGGCCAGGCCAGTGAAGCCCGGCTCCAAGCCGTTAGCCAGCAACTGGCCGAGGCCTACTTTGAGCAGCAAGATCAAGTCGTCGATCCGCCGCCGCTGCTCAGCGGGCATGATTTGATCGAGCAGTTTGCTTTAGCACCCGGCCGGCAGATCGGCCTGCTGCTGGCCCAACTTCGCGAGGCGCAAGCGGCGGGTCAGATCCAAGATCGCGCGGCAGCCCTCGAATTTGTTAGAACTTACCTCAATTTTGCCCATCAACAGTCAGAAGATTTATAATGCAGCCTCTTTTTGGAAGAGGCCTAGGAGGATTGTGGATGGCCCGACTCATTATCTATGAAAATTCAAACGGGGACAGCACCATTTTTGAAACGTTTGAACTGGCCACAACTCGGATCCTGATCGGCTCTGATCCCGATAACAACTTAGTTTTACAGGCTCCGGCGATTGATCCAAGCCACGCCAGTCTGGAATTACGCAACGACAGTTGGGTGTTGCAGGATTTAGGCGGCCCGGGCGGCACGGACGTGAACGGCCGCATGATCGCCGGGCCTTACCTGTTGAGTCACAACGATCTAATCAAACTCGGTCCGGTCAAGATGACGTTTCTAGCCGAGGAGATGGCTCCCAAAGTCCCAACTCCGCCGACAACACCGCTCCCTGCGGCCGTTTCATCCCAGGCGGCCGCGCCGCTGCTTAAAGGTCGGGTCTGGTTTGCCCTGGTTGCAGCCGGCACGCTTGGGATCATCTTTGTGATTGTGTTTCTGCTGGTTGTGGCCGATTACCTTAACGTCTTAGAGATTACGGATCTGTTGCCCTTACTGTCTCTGCTACTCCACGCCGGCTGAGCGCTGGACCGGGCCGGTCTCCTCACCCCCCGAGCCCCCGTTTTCTTCCCCAAACGCCCGGACAACGGTCGCTTCCGGAAAGCGAGCCCGCACGCCGATGACGAAGTCTTCTAATGAAGGCCGCACGTCAAAGTAGAAGAGGTGCGTCTCTTGCGTCGAGTCTGACGCGCCAAATCCTTCAATCAGCGCGACTGCCCCCGGTATATCAAACATCAGCTCGACCCAGTCTTGTTCCCGTCGTTGGGTATCGGGCGAGAGCCAAATCTCTTTCACCACGGCGTGCTGGCGCAGATAATCGATGTGCCAGTGAGGCTTAGTGACCGGCTGCAGGTGGTGCTTAATCCGGCCAAGCAGACCTCCAGCCCCAAAGGCGCTGCCGACATAAGTGTACCACCCGGCCGGAAAATCAAACTCTCCCAACTTACCGATCGAGATCGCGACATTATCGGGCAAAAACAGTAGTAAAACGTAGGTGCCGGTTAGTTTTGGCTCCACTGTCACTCCATTTACTCCTGGTTGGTTTCTAAAACGAGATTTTACAACAAGGGCCAGCTCTATCCAAACGCGATTGTCTGTTGCCTCGCGGTTGTGGTATACTGCTCTGCTAAAGTTTGCGGCAGGCACGGTAGTATGAGACAGCAACCCTTTGGTCAAACATTTAAGGTTCGCCTCTCCTTTTCCGGAGCGTGGTTCAGTCTGGGACCGGGCTGGGCGGCGGCGGCCGGCCTGCTGGCCACGGGCGGGCTGAGCCTCTCACCGGCGACCTGGCTGCAATTGGTGGGACTGTGGGTCCTGGTCGATCCACTGCTGGGAACACTCTGGGATGTGGCTGTCAACCAGGAGGTTTGGCGGCGGGCGACGCAGGCTAAACTGCCGGCTCCGCCCTCGCGTGGCTTCTCGCTGCCGTATGCACAGCCAGGATCACTCGCCGGTCGGCTGGTGCTGCGCCTGCGCCGCTACCAACGCTGGTGGCAAGATAGCTACTGGCCGGCCTACAGCAGCGAACTCATGACCTTCGGTCTCGGCCTGCTGATGGCGCTGCTGATTGCCCTGCTCCTGGGAGGTTGGCTCGTCGGCTTAACCCTGCTGGCTGTCGGACTGATGTTGAAAGCCGGGGCAGCGCCGCCGGACCTGACCGGTTCGAGCGGCGGTCGCTGGCAGGCGCTGGTTCAGGGACTCCTGCCGTGGCTGATGGGGCTGATCTTGGGCGGGGGACCGACCCTGCTGACCGGGGCGATAGCGATTTGCTACTCGCTGGTTTACCTGGGGCTGTTGCGCACGCTCGGCGAGCACCCCCGGGCCACGTGGCTATTTTGGGGTGGCCAACTGGCGGCCGGTCTGCTGCTGCTGGGACTGAGGTTGCTCCCTGTCGCCGTGGTGCTGGCCGGCCTGCTCATCGGGCAGCGCCTCTTGAAGAATCATTTCCCCGCGGCCTGGCTGTCGAAAGTGCAGCCCTACTTGCTGAGTGGGCTGCTGCTTACCGCTTGGGCGGTGGGCTACCTGCTGTAACGCTGCCGATGCTTTGGCTGCTCTGCTTGACGGCAATTTTCCTGATAGGTTTGATTCTATACTGGCAATTAATTATCGCCGAGGGAGCGTACTTAGGTGCTCCGTTGGTCGCGCTGTTGTACGACTGGACCGCCGAACGGTACAACGCGATCAAAGAATATGACCCCGAAGCTGAATCGGCGACGCTGGGCCAACCGCTGGCCCGCCGGCTCTCGCGCCAGCCGCATGCAACGGTGCTCGATGTGGCGACCGGGACCGGCCGGCTGCCGCTTAGCCTGCTCCACCAGCCCCGTTACCAGGGGCAGATCATCGGTCTTGATCGAGCCTCGAAAATGCTGGCAGTGGCCAAGCGCGATCTAGAGGCCCAGTTTCCCGGCCGGGTCAGCTTCATCCAGGCCGATGCCATGGCCTTGCCTTTTGCCGATGACAGCCTGCCGGTGGTCACCTGTCTGGAGGCGCTGGAATTCCTGCCCAATCCAGAGCAAGGGCTAGCCGAACTGGTGCGGGTCCTCAAGCCGGCCTCGGCGGCGAACCCGGCCGGGGGCTGGTTAGTGACGACCAACCGGATCGGCTGGGAAGCCAAGTTGATGCCCGGCAAAACCTGGACTCGGGCCCAGCTAGAGGCTGTGCTGCAGCGTTTTCCCTTGCGCTTTGTCGATATTCAGGTTTGGGAAACGATCTACGACCTAATTTGGGTCCGTAAAGCTCGATGAGGCAAACACCCCCCCCACGGTTGCCAGAGCGCCATAGACGAGAAAAATGGCCAGCAGCATGCCAATGGCGGCAAACATAAACTTGCGGCGATCGCCCTCCACCCGGCGTGAGCGAGCAAAGCCAAAGCCGGCCGCCGCCACAGCTAAAATGGCTGGGACGACGTGCCCGCCGGTAAAGCCGCCAATGGACCGCCCCATCCCGCCGTTGACAATAAATAAGGTATAAAGAAACAGCCCTAACAAAAACTGAATCCCGATGGCAATATTCGTATAGGACATCAGCCGGCTATCCAGTTTGGTCCACGCCTGGTTACCCAGCCAACCGACCACCACTTTCGCGGTCGTAAGAATTACCAACAGGAGAACTACATACCGCCAGCCGGAATGGGCTTGCAGCAAAATAAAGTAGAACGTTGACATTACACTCCTCTTCGTATGCGAATTTTAACCATGTTAGCGTATTTAGCGGGATGAGCAACTATAAAGTTAGGGCGGGTGTGTCTTAATTTTAGATAGACCTGATCGGTTTTCAAAACCTATGGGGTTTATCCTCGCGCTTTTCGCTCTTCCCAGCGGCGGGGGGTCTGGCGGAGCGTGTGTAAGAGGCCGGTCGCCGCCATCGCGATGTCGAGGCCGAAGAAGAAGGGGAGCCAGATCAACCGTCGCCACAGCGCGCCGGGTGCCGCCGCCAGTTTCAACGCCGCCATCACTTGGAGCAAAGGCGTGAGCAAGGACAGAATCACCGCCCTGGCCGCCCACCGATTCTTCAGGAGCGCCAGTCCTAATCCGGCTAGCAAGGCCAGCCGATCCAGGTAGCCCAAGGCGAAGAATAACAGCTCCACCCGAAGCGACAGACTCAAATCGGTCGCCTGTAACAGCGATCCGGCCTGCGCCTGGACCACATCGTTGAAACCTCTCGCCCAACGGGTATGTTGTTGCCAGTAGCCCTGGATCGTCTCCGGCACCGCGTGGTAGCTCAGCGCCGCCGGTACAAACCGGGTTGACCAGCCGGCCCGGTGCAGCCGGAGGGTCAGGTCGGTATCTTCCAGCAGGGCGCCGGGGGTAAACTGGCCCACCTGGGTTAAGGCCGCCCGGCGATAAGCGCAGTTCGCGCCCAACAAGGCCGGGGCCAGCTTCAGCCGGTCCTTGGCCTGCATCGTAATCAGTTGGTGGACTAAACCTTCGAAGGTGGTGTAACTGGCGGCCGGGCTGGCCAGCGGGTTGCTGACCGCTCGCCGCCCGCTGACTCCCCCGACGGCCGGGTCGTTGAACGGTTGAACCAGAGTCCGCAGCGCCTCAGGCTCGGGCCGCTCATCGGCGTCGTAAATGGCCACAATCTCACCCTGGGCAAATTGGGCCAGGGCGGTGTTGAGCGCCTGAGCCTTGCCGGCATTGTGACTCGAACTGAGGAGATGCCACTGCCGACGGCCGCGGACCCAATCCGCGAGGACTGTGCTGCTGGTATCGGTTGAGCCGTCATCAATGAAGACCACGGTCAACTGCTCGGCCGGGTAAACGAGCCGGTCAAGCGCCCGGCACAAGTCCACAATCGTCTTGGCCTCGTTGCGGACGGGGACGAGTAGTAAAACGGACGGAGTCGTCCGGTCTGCCACGGTCTGGCGCGGCCGGGGCTGCAGCGCCGCCAGCACAAAAAGCCAGCGCCGCAGCGTAAACGTAGCCAGCATCGCGGCGATGAGAAGGGCCAGAATATTAATCGCTCGGCAAATCGTCGGTTTCTCCTTTTGATAAAGTGGTTTGCCAGCCTAGCGAGGCGTCAATAAAAGCCGCCGCCTGAGCTTGTCGAAGGCGGCCCAGCCTGAGCTTTGCCGCGACGCCGCCTGAGCCTGTCGAAGGCGGTCCCGGTCTCGCCTCCTCACGGTTTGCCAGCGGCCGGGAGGACCGCCAACCGGGTCTGGTAGCTGGCTCGCTGCTCCGCTGTCGGCGCTAAGTCCACGGCCCGCTGGTAGAAGGCCCGGCCGGTCTTGTAATCACCGTGACTGCTAAACTGATCACCCAAAAAAAGGTGGGTCATGGGTTTCGCGGGTAGCTCAAACTGTTGGACCTCGGCCAGAAGCTGGGGGGCCGTCAACCCTGGCCGGTGGTAGTAAACCACAATGCGCCGATCAATGACCAGGCGCACCGCCCCTTGCTCGACCAGCCAGGTCCGCAGGCGCTCATCGCGCCGGTAGGAGTAGCTACTGAGTACAAACCAGCGGCGGGGATGGGCCATGATGGTCTCGCGCAGAGTGTCGTTGTCAAGGAAAGCCCCGAGTGGGGCCGCTGCCTCCGGATAATACCAGTTGATCGCCGGTTCCGCCTGCGGAGCGATGATGGCGTCCTCTGGCCGGGCGTGGCGATTCAGCAGTTCGCCGACCGTGCGCCAATCTTCGTAGGGATCGGCGGTATAGTAAGCCAGCAGCGAGGTCGCCTGGACAAGGCCCAGAGGCAAGATCAGCCCGCTGTAGATCAGCCCGGTCGAAAGCCAGATCGGTCTCCGAGGCGCAGCAGAGGTGAACTTCGGCGGCGAGAGGCGGAGAATGAGGCTGATCACTGCCGTGGTCAAGTGGTTTAGCCCGGCAGCCACCAGCAGAAAAAAAGCAGGCAAGACATAGAGGATATAGCGACCGGCAAAAAAAGTGCCCCGGTGTAGCAGAAAGAGGTAAATCAAAGCCGCCGGCAAGATCACCCAACTGAGCAGTAGCCAGACCGCGCGCTGTTCCTTTGAAATTTGTTTTTGTGGACGGGCAGCATTCAGGCTACCCACCATGCGCTGGCCGCCAACGGCTATAACCGCGAGACTAAACAGACCCCACAAGATAACCTGTCCGGCCCGGCTCTCGCCGCTGAGAGGCGCTAGCCCGCTCTCGGCGATGAACTCGAGGCTCAAGGGCGGGCCGGCGCCGCGATTGGGTTTCTCGGTGGCGGAGCGGGTGAGTTGGGTAGGCTGGATCAAGGCTTGACCATACTGATAGCTGACACTGTAGAGGACCAGCAGGCGTCCGTGGGCGATGACCAGCAGAGTCAAGACCAAGCCGATGAGAGCAAAGCAGGCGGTGTGGCGCCAATAGATCAGCCGGTTCAGGTGTCGCAGCCAGTGAGCGGCCACCCATAGGCCCATCGGGGCTAGCAAGAACAGGGCAAAGTAGTGGCTTAGGACAGCGCCGCTCAAACCCAGCCCGGTGAGCAGCCAGTAGCGCAGCCGCCCGGTCTGGTAGACCTGCCACAACCCCAGGAAAGCAATAAGGGTGAAGCATAGCAGAAGGGCATAGGGGCGCACCTCGCGGCTGTAGCGCACGGCAAACGGCGCGAAGCTCAACAACAGGCCGGCCAGCAGCCCGACCTGTTGGTTGAACAGCCGTCGGCCTAAGCTATAAACAAGGGCAATCGAGAGGACACCCCAGCAGACCGCCGGTAGCCGGACCCAACCCTCTTGACGGCCGAGCATGACCCAGCCATGCAGCAGATAGTAATCCAGGGGCATTGCCGCGTGGCGCCACAACTGCGGCCCAATGTCCGTTAGTGCTCCTTGAGCAATATCCAGTTCCAAAAGTTCATCGTACCACAAACTGGCTCCATCAAGCTGGTAGAGGCGCAGGCCAAAACCCAGAAGTAGAAGCAGGATGATGAGGAGATAATTATAGATTGCCATACCAGAGATCCCCCAAGGGGCCATTCTGATCGCGGCCACCGAACATCAACATCCCGTAACCCGGAATCCAGATGGCGGCGTGTTGGTAGCGGGCCGAGGGGGCGCCGGTTGGGTCAACCAGGGTCCATTGGCCACTGGCCACATCCAAGATCCAGGTATCGTTGCGCGGGGAGAGGGTGGCATCCTGGCCGCCAAATAAAATAGCTTTGAGCAAGCCCGTTGACGATACAGCCGAAACCAACGAGTGGTATTGGCGCCCGACCGGCTTAACCCCGCTGCCGGTAATCTGACGCCAGGAATTGGTCTGGGGATTAAGTTCCCAAGCATCGTCCAGGAAACAGTCGCCAAAGGGAGCGGCACAGCCCCCGTGAATCACCAGGGAGGCGGTTTCGGTGGCGGTAGCGGCGAAGAGGCAGCGTTTGAGCGGAAGGGGGCCGGCGGGCGTGATATTCTCCCACTGGCTGCTGGCGGTGTTGAAGCGCCAGGTATCGTCGTAGCGTGTGCTGCCGAAGCCATGGGTTAAGACCAAGTGACCGCCGATCTTCCCGCCGGGATTGCCGTAGCGTGGAGCCGGAGCCAGACCGGTGGCCGGCTGGTCAACCAGGGGCTGCCAGGACTCAGTTTGCAGGTTGAGCCGCCAGACGTCATTGAGCTGCTGGCCAGCCTGGGTCTGCCCCGTGGCGATGTACAGGTTCTGCCCGGCATTATCGATGATCATGACCGTACTGTAGCGGGCCGGTGGCGCGACCGGTGAATTAGCGGCCAGCCGTCGCCAGGTCAGGGTGTCCACTTGCAAGGCCCAGACATCATTATAAATTTGGCTGCCATCCCGGCCACCAAAGATGAAAAGTTCGTTGGTGACCGGATTGTGTTGCATCGCGTGTTCGTAGCGCGGGCCGGGACCGGCGTTGACCGGATTGAGTCGCTCCCAGGCGACAAAGCCTAGTTCGCCGGTAAATTGCGGTTCGGCGATGACCTCCTCGGCGTGCTCGGCGATCATCTCGGCCATCGGGTCCGGACCGGCATCGGCGACCGGACCGGTACCGACGATTTGATCGATCACCTCGCCGTGCTCATCGATGACCTGCCCCGGTTCGACCACCGGCCCAACGATCTCGCCGTGTTCGTCAACGGTTTCAGCGGGAGCGGTGGTCGGCTCGGTGATTAAAACCTCCGGCAGCGCTTCCGCGACACCGGCGGTCGGATCCGCCGCCGGTTCATCAACCAACGCTTCAGCATGCTCCTCCACGAGCGGCGCCGTAGCCGGCAGAATTTCTTCGGTCGGCGTTTCCGTTGGGTCCAAAGCAATTGAACCCTCATCATGCTCGGACACCAGTTCGCCGGGTTGGCCGGTTACTGCGTCAGAGCCGCGATAGAACATAAAGTAGACCCCCACGCCAAAGGCCACGGTTAGGGTCCAAGCTAGAAATGTACTCCACATCCAGTAACGCAGCGTGCCAATTTTTCGGGGCAAAATCTTAAAACCGGCCAGCATACAATAAATCGCTAACCCTTGAGCCACTGTCCCCAGAAGAGCATGGATGGTCGTCACCAGGACGGGGACCGGGCTTAAGCTGGCGGAGCCAAAAATAAGGCTGCGGAAAGTGGGGATCATCACAAAGAGGATGAAAAAGATATTCAGCACGACCACCGGGGCTTGAAACCGATCATGCCACTTGTAAGCTCCGCGAAGTTGAGCGATGACACCTAGGCACAAGGTAATGTAGAAAAGAATTTCCACCAGCAAAGTCAGGGTCGCAAATTGCATAACAAGATTCCTCTCCAATGTATAATATTTTGAGTGGGGGACAGACTGCCTGCTTGGTTGCTATGGCGACGAGCGGGGATACAGAAACTGGGCTCGTCCGCGGATAGAGCCATTATAATGGGAGTAATGGTTGCTTGGCAAGCCGGTCAAAGCAAGCATCGCCTTCTCCATTTAGGCCGCAGTCCGCAGTCTAGCCGCTAAGCGTTATTTTAACGTTAAGTCGTTGTTCACTGATCGGGAAAATTTTTGAAATTGGGGATTGACAGCAGAGAACATACGTGCTAAAATGGGTTCGTTCTTTAGAACAAATGTCTTAATCATAAAATTGGAGGTAATTGATTGTGGCCAAGGGTCCAGAACTAAGTGGTAGAGAAAAAGCATTGGCAGCCGCCTTGGATGATCTAAAAAAGCGGTTTGGAGATGGTTCAGTGATGCGCCTGGGTGATCGTAACGAGTTGGCTATTGAAACGATTCCCACCGGTTGTCTATCGCTGGACATTGCTTTAGGGGTCGGGGGCTTGCCGAAAGGGCGCATTGTGGAGATTTACGGCCCGGAAAGCTCGGGTAAAACCACGTTGTGCCAGCATGTAATTGCCGAGTCACAAAAGCAAGGGGGCGTGGCTGCTTTTGTGGACGTGGAGCACGCGCTCGATCCCAACTATGCTGAAAAGTGTGGGGTCAACATCGATGATCTCTATGTTTCGCAGCCGGATACCGGAGAGCAAGCCCTGGAGATCACCGAGGCGTTAGTCCGCTCCGGAGCGGTTGATGTAGTCGTGGTCGACAGCGTGGCGGCTCTGGTGCCTCGGGCCGAGATCGAAGGGGAGATGGGTGACTCCCATATGGGCTTGCAAGCCCGGCTGATGAGCCAGGCGTTACGCAAGCTAGCCGGCACAGTCAAGCACAGCAACTGTCTGTTGATCTTTACCAATCAACTCCGGCAAAAAATTGGCGTGATGTTTGGGAACCCGGAGACAACGACCGGCGGGATGGCCCTCCGTTTCTACGCCTCGGTCCGGCTCGACATCCGGCGCACCGAAGCGATCAAAGACAGCGGGGACATTATCGGCAACCGCACCAAGGTTACGGTTAAAAAGAACAAAGTGGCTGCTCCATTCCGCATTTCTGAGTTCGATATTATGTACAACCAGGGCATTTCCAAAACCGGTGATATCCTAGATATTGCCGTTGAGGAAGGCATCGTCGACAAGCGGGGCGCGTTTTACTCATACGGTGAGCAGCGGTTGGCCCAAGGGCGGGAAAACGCCAAAACTTTCCTGGCGGCTAATCCTGATTTGATGCTGACGATTGAAAACGAAGTTCGCCAGACGAAAGGTTTGCCTTTGATAAGCTCGGTGCTGTCGGTGGCGGCTGAGCAAGTGCAAAGCGAGTCAACCAAGGCCAAAGCCGCGTAAGAGTCTAGCCCCTCTTTCTTGTTTTAAGATAAAGGTAGTCTTGTGAGATTAAAGGCGTTCAAGCCAGAGTTTGAACGCCTTTTTTGATCGGCAGTTGACAATTTGATATTCTGTAAGATACTATGCCTTGTCACTTCTCGGCGAGTTCTGAAACTTGGTGGGCAACCGTTTCGAAATCACCTCAACCGAATGGCGCCGGGTAACGGTTTGGTCACTAACCGTGTTAACCCTAAGCTGTCTGCCTTACCTGATTGCCGCCGCGGCAGCCCCGCCGGGCTGGCAGTTTGCCGGGATTTTACCTAACCCCCTAGATGGCCACTCGTATTTAGCCAAAATGCAGCAGGGCGCAGCCGGCCACTGGCTGTTTCAACTCACCTACACGCCCGAACCTCACGAGGGCGCCTTTATTTTTACTTTTTATCTACTGTTGGGCCACCTCTCAAATTGGCTAGGCCTGTCAACGGTTTGGGTGTTCCACCTGGCGCGGCTAGTCGCCGGGTTATTTCTGTTCTTGGTCACTTATCGCTTTGTGGCCCGGATCACCCCGCACCGGGCTGAACGTTATGTGGCCTTTGCCCTTGTCTCGGCTGCCTCCGGTTTGGGCTGGCTAGGCCTGATTTTTGGCGCTTTCCCGATCGATCTGTGGGTGCCGGAGGCGTTTGGACCGTACAGTATTTACACCAATCCTCATTTCCCCTTAGGTCTTGGGCTAATGCTGTTGATTCTTGGCCGGGTTGTCTGGAGCCACGGCCCGTCTAGTTTCAGCGGCGCGGTCTCCATGATAGCTGTCACGGCCTTTCTGCTGGCGATGGTGCTCCCTTTCGCCTTGCTGACGGCCTGGACCGTCCTGGGCCTATTCCTGATTTGGCAGAGTTTGGCCGGCCGGGAGGGTTTGCCCTGGCGACAGATTTGGCTTACACTGACCAGCGTTTTGGCCGCCGGCCCCGTCATTGCCTATCAGTACTGGCTTTCCCTGACCCATCCGGTGCTCGCCGGCTGGGCGGCGCAGAACATCACCAGCGCGCCGCCTCTGTCTGATGTGGCCTGGGGGTACGGGCTGGTCGGATTGCTGGCGCTGGCCGGGATCGGTTGGCTGCTGGGGCCGGGCCGGGCCGAGTTGAGTCAGGGGGAACGACTGATCATCACCTGGGCTGTGGCTACTTTGATTTTGCTCTATATCCCCTTTGCCCTGCAGCGCCGGCTGCTCAACGGTTTCTATGTGCCCTTAGGCCTGCTGGCGGCAATGGGTCTGTGGCGCTGGTTAAATATGTTCCCTCTCTCACCGGGCTACCGGCGGCTGGCGATAACCGGAGTGACCGCGCTTGGGGCAGTCGGGACGCTGTTTGTGTGGACCCTACCGGTTATAAGCGCTTTCCAATCGCCGGACGAGTCGCCAACGGCGGCCTTGCTTTTCATCCGGGAGGGCGAAGCCACCGCTTTTGCCTGGCTGCGGTCGAATGTGGAGCCGGACATGGTGATCCTGGCCTCGCCGCGGATCGGCATGTTTTTGCCGGGCGAGACGGGCGCGCGCTCATTTTACGGCCACCCGTTTGAGACCATCGAGGCCGAAAACAAGCAGAATCAGCTTCGGGCCTTTTTTGCCGGAGACTTGGCCCAGACCTCACCGCCCAGTGACCTGGTTTTCTACGGTCCGTCGGAGCGGGCCTTGGGCCAGCCGGCGGTTCTGGCCGATCTGCCGGTGATTTATGAGGCCGAAGGCGTAACGATTTATGAATTCAAAAAATAATTGTCAGAAGGCGACACTATGCAAAAGACGGAGGTAAGATCTGCCGTGGTAGGGACGATTTTTTTGGGCTTATTCTCGATTATGTTGTTGTCTGCGGGGCAAACCTCGCTGAAGTTTGGCTTGAACAGCATCGGGGGAGTGAGTCTGGCGGACGGGGTGGCCGGGCTGTTTAAACTCCTGCAAACCCCGTGGATCGTGGTTGGCTTTGCCTGCTACGGCCTGAGCTCTATCTTGTGGCTCGATGTCTTGTCAAAATTGGATTTCAGCCTGGCTTTCCCGATGGTCGGCCTGACCTACGTCTTCACCCTGCTCATTGGACGCTTTTTCTTTGGGGAGGTCGTTGGCTGGGAGCGGATGTTGGGGGTCGCCTTTATTCTTTGCGGAGTCTTTTTCCTGGCGCGGAGTGGGGCGTCGGGTTAAGAAAAAACTGGAGTGCGGCATTCATTCCGCACTCCAGCATTAGGCTAGCTTGTTTCTCTTACTCAGCCGCCGCTTCGACGTTATCGGCGTTGTAGACAGTGAAGGGTCCCATCAGGACGCGCAGCCCGGCCTCGCGGGTCGGGTCTGTTTCGATGGTGTACTGACCCATCCGACCGGCTTCGAACATAACGCCTTCTTGAGCCTCCATCTGGCCGGTGGCGAGGAGGTAGGTGGTGTAGTAGGTCAGGTAGCCGAGGTCGACAAAGGACCAGAGGGCGAATTCGGGGGCACAGCCGTTAAGGGTGTAGGAGACCATCTCGGCGGGTAGGCCGAGGCCGGAGACCTTGACCTGGTCGCACAGACCTTCATCCTGCATGGCTTTGGCGGCGGCGGCAATGCCGACGGTGGTCGGGGCCATAATCAGTTCCATATCGGGGTACTTATCGACCAGAGCCAGGGCCTGGTTGTAGCTGTCTTCGGATTGGTCGTTGCCGTAGACAATATCGAGCAGTTCAAGGTTGGCGTAGGTCTCATCGTTTTCCAAGACCTCTTGCATCGAGGCGATCCAGGCGTTCTGGTTGGCGGCATCGGGGGAGGCGGAGAGAATGGCGAACTGACCGCCATCGTCCCCGAGGATGGAGAGCGCCATATCGGCCATGACCTGGCCGGTCTCATCGAAATCGACCTGAGCGATGAAGACCTGCTCGCCTTCAGCGGAGGGGATGGGGGAGTCCCAGGTGACGACGGTCATGCCGGCCTCGACCGCTTCTTGAGCGGCGGGGGCGATCTGGTCCCCGGCGTTGTTGGAGATCATAATGGCATCGACACCCTGAGTGGTGGCGGTGGTCAGGATCTCAATCTGGCCGGCCACGCTGTTCTCCGGCGTCGGCCCCAGGAACTGAAACTCGCCTTGCGTTTCGAGTTCACCGGCCGCTTCTTCGGCTCCCTGGTTGGCCTGATCAAAGACCAGGATGCCCAGGAATTTGGGCATGAGGACCGCGTTCATCTCCAGACCCGGCTCGGGCACGATGACCTCGCCCGCCATTTCCCCTTCTTCCCCTTCTTCAGCGGCAGCCACTTCAGCCCCACCGGCCGCCGCTTCGACGTTATCGGCGTTGTAGACAGTGAAGGGTCCCATCAGGACGCGCAGCCCGGCCTCGCGGGTCGGGTCTGTTTCGATGGTGTACTGACCCATCCGACCGGCTTCGAACATAACGCCTTCTTGAGCCTCCATCTGGCCGGTGGCGAGGAGGTAGGTGGTGTAGTAGGTCAGGTAGCCGAGGTCGACAAAGGACCAGAGGGCGAATTCGGGGGCACAGCCGTTAAGGGTGTAGGAGACCATCTCGGCGGGTAGGCCGAGGCCGGAGACCTTGACCTGGTCGCACAGACCTTCATCCTGCATGGCTTTGGCGGCGGCGGCAATGCCGACGGTGGTCGGGGCCATAATCAGTTCCATATCGGGGTACTTATCGACCAGAGCCAGGGCCTGGTTGTAGCTGTCTTCGGATTGGTCGTTGCCGTAGACAATATCGAGCAGTTCAAGGTTGGCGTAGGTCTCATCGTTTTCCAAGACCTCTTGCATCGAGGCGATCCAGGCGTTCTGGTTGGCGGCATCGGGGGAGGCGGAGAGAATGGCGAACTGACCGCCATCGTCCCCGAGGATGGAGAGCGCCATATCGGCCATGACCTGGCCGGTCTCATCGAAATCGACCTGAGCGATGAAGACCTGCTCGCCTTCAGCGGAGGGGATGGGGGAGTCCCAGGTGACGACGGTCATGCCGGCCTCGACCGCTTCTTGAGCGGCGGGGGCGATCTGGTCCCCGGCGTTGTTGGAGATCATAATGGCATCGACACCCTGAGTGGTGGCGGTGGTCAGGATCTCAATCTGGCCGGCCACGCTGTTCTCCGGCGTCGGCCCCAGGAACTGAAGCTCTTCAGGGTTACCTAATTCGGCCGCGGCTTCCTGAGCCCCCTGATTAGCCTGGTCGAAGACCAGGAT
This sequence comes from uncultured Chloroflexota bacterium, assembly GCA_937864185.1. Classification (GTDB taxonomy): domain Bacteria; phylum Chloroflexota; class Anaerolineae; order 4572-78; family J111; genus JAGRBY01. The sequence continues at coordinate 10,051 of CALMIS010000046.1, read as the reverse complement.
GCCCAGGAATTTGGGCATAAGCACCATGTTGATGGCTTCGCCGGTTACAACCTCACCGGGAGCGGCCGCTTCTTCTTCAGCCGGTGCCGCGGCAGCGGGCTCTTCGGTCGCCGCTTCTTCTGCCATCGCCTCTTCCGTGGCGGCGGGTTCTTCAGCGGCTGGCTCTTCGGCGGCCGGTTCTTCGGCGGCCGGTTCTTCCGCAGCGGCTGGCTCTTCGGCGGCCGGTTCTTCAGGCGCCGGCGCTGGAGTCGGGGCTGCGCCGCCACAACTGGCCAGCAGCAGGGCCGTCACCAGCAAAACAGTCAACATCAGAAATGTCCGAAACTTCATCTTTTTCCTCCTTCGTCTTTGTAGGAAATTTATGACAACAACACTTCTTCGTGGGTTAGTTTTGTTTCTCTTTTGCGGTGGGGTCGCCTCCTTCTTTCTGCCTAGATATTAACTACTCGTTACCTGCTGGCGCCGGTTCGTGTAGTCACGTAGAGTTTGGGCCCAGTTGGGAATCAGGACCGATAGAATTAAAATCACCCCAATGACGCCGGTCTGGATATGCCCGGTGATGTTGGCCAGGGCCATCCCGTTGCGCAGGTTGAGCACAATCAGAATTGAGAGTAAGACGCCGTAGATCGAGCCGGAGCCGCCAAAGATGCTCACCCCACCCAGCAGGACCATCGTAATGATATCCAATTCAAAACCGAGAGCAATATCGCCTCGGACCGCGCCCAGCCGAGCGGCAAACAGAACGCCGGCCAGGGCTGAAATAAAGCCCGAGGCCACAAACAGCGCCATCTTGACCCGCCGAACCCGAACTCCAGCGTAGCGAGCGACCTCGCGGTTGTTGCCGATGACGTAAACGTAGCGGCCAAAGCCGGAATACTGCAAAATGACAATGGCGATCAAAAGCAGGATGAAAAACACTATCAACGCCATGGGGAAGGGGCCGATTAAGGGCTGCTGGCCCAAGGTATCGAGCCAGGCCGGGAAATCTCCAATCGAGCGATCCTCCAGCAGTACCCGGGCTAACCCGCGAAAGCCAATTAGCATCGCCAGCGTGACCACCAGCGAGGGTAACCCGACGTAGGCAATCCAAAAGCCGTTGAACGCGCCGCCTAGCAGCCCAACGCCGAGCGCGGCCAGGATCGCTACCGGCATTGGCGTGCCCTGCCCGTGAAGCCAGCCCAAGGTGCAAGCCGACAAGCCCATCATCGAGGCCACCGACAGGTCGATCTCGGCGTTGATGATGATGAAGGTCATAATCAGGGCCACGATAATCTTTTCAATCGAGAGGTTGAACAGGTTGATCTGGTTGCCCACACTGAGATAAGCGGGCGCCTCAATTGCGTTGAGAATCACAATCAGCAGCAGCACCACCAGCAGAAAACCTTCCCAGCTTTTGAGCCGACTCCAGATTCCGGCTGGCAGCCCGGCGTTAGGTGACATAGCTGCTTCCCTCCTGACTTCTGAGTTCACTGTTGGTTTCGCTGGTTTGGATCTCGCTGCGGGCCCACAGGTTGCGCAGCCGGTTCATAATAACGGCATCGACGGCTACCGCCAGAAGAATCAACAGCCCCAGCAGGGCGTCGCGCCAAAACTCGCTAATTTCAAGCCAGCGGATCAAACTGTTGTCCAAGAGATCGATCATAATCGCGCCCAGTAGGGCTCCGATGATGGTGCCGGAGCCGCCAAAAATGTTGACACCGCCAACTACGACCGCCGCCACGGAGGCCAGTTCGAGGCCCAAGCCGGCCACCACCGTAATATTGCCAAAGCGGGCCAAAAACATAAACCCGGCCAGACCGGCCAGAGCTCCGCTCAAGACAAAGGCCAAAAAGACGATCCGCTGCGAGGGAAAGCCGGCCACCTTGGCCGCTTCGGGGTTTGAGCCGATGGCGTACAGCCGCCGGCCGTAGGGCAAGTAGGTCAGTACCAACTGAAAGAGGATGACCACCGCCACCATGATCCCGACCAGTAACCGAAAATCCAGATCGCCCAGGCTAAATAAATTGGCTCGCGGCAGTTCCAAAATCCATTCGGGCAATTTAGCCGTCAACACCGTTTGGGCGTTTGAGTATTCGACCAAAATCGTTCGGTAGATGGCCAGCGTTCCCAATGTCACAATAATCGATGGTACCCGGCCGTAGGCGACCAACAAGCCGTTGATCGCACCCAACCCGGCGCCGATGGCAATGGCGAGCAGCACCACCAGCAGCGGGGCCATATCGTTGTTTTCGGTCAACTGCTGGCCCACGAGGTAAGCGGTAAAGCCCACCGTCGACCCCACCGACAGATCAATGTTGCGGGTCAGCACGACCAGGGTTTGCCCCACCGCGATGACGGCGATGATGGCCACGCTGGTCGAGATGCGGTTGAAAAAGCGGGCATTGAGATAGTTATCGATTTGGGTAGCGAAAAAAATGATGATCAGGATGATCAACAGCACCAGCACCACCTCCCGGATCTGTTCGGGGCGGAAGCGGCGGAGCAGCGTCTTCATCGGCTGACCTCCTGAACCGTCTGGCTTTGGCCCATCGCCGCGGTCATAACGGTCTCCTGGTTGGCATCACTTTGATTAAAGATGCCCATTTGCCGGCCTTCACGCATCACCAAGATCCGGTCGCTCATGGCCAGGACTTCCGGCAAATCGGACGAGATCAAGATGATGGCCAGTCCTTCTTGAGCCAGATCGTTGATCATATGGTGTACTTCGGCCTTGGCTCCAACGTCGATGCCGCGGGTCGGTTCATCCAAGATGAGAAGCCGCGGGCGGATGTTAAGCCACTTGCTGAGCATCACCTTCTGCTGGTTGCCGCCCGACAATTTGCTCACCTCGGTCTGCACCGAGGGCGTGCGAATCGCTAACCGTTCGCGGAACTGTTCGGCGGTGGCGTTTTCGACGCTGCGTCGCACCAGGCCCAGTTTAGAGAGGTAGTTAGACAAGATGGGCAGCGAGATATTGGTCGCGATCGACATTGGCATGGTCAAGCCCAGTTGGCGGCGATCTTCGGTGACGTAGGCGATGCCCAGTTTGAGCGCCTGCTCCGGTGCCTGCAAGTGAACCGTTTGCCCTTGAAACGTGACCTGTCCCCGGTCAGCCGGTTCGATGCCAAACAAGGCCAGCCCGACATCGGTTCGCCGGGAGCCGACCAGGCCGGCAAAGCCTAAGACTTCGCCCTGGTGAATATCAAAGTTGATGTCCGAGAAGACCCTTTCCCGGCCTAAATCGCGCACCGACATTACGACCTGGCCCTGTTGGGTCTGGCTTTTGACAAAAAAGTCACTGACTTCGCGGCCGACCATATCGCGGATGGCCCGTTCCGGGCTGAACTGGCTAACCGGGCCGCTGGAGATCCGCTGGCCATCTCTAAAAACCGTGATCCGGTCGGCAATCTCAAAAACCTCCTCCATCCGGTGGCTAATGAACAAAACGGCCACCCCCTGCGAGCGGAGGGCATTGGCCAGTTTGAACAGTTGCTCGACCTCGTGGGCCGACAGCGAGGCGGTGGGCTCGTCCATAATCAGCACCCGCACTTGCAGGGAGATCGCTTTGGCAATCTCCACGGCTTGTTGAGCCGCCAGGGTTAAGCCCCGGGCCGGACTGCGAACATCGAGTTTGATGTCCAACTTGTTCAAAATCTCCTCGGCCTCCCGATACATTTTGCCCCAACTGACCCACAATCCCGGGTTGCGGTGACCGATGAAGATGTTTTCCGCCACATTGAGATCGGGAAAGACCATCGGCTCCTGATAAATGGCAGCGATGCCGTGCACCTGCGCCTCCTGGGCGTTATTGACCTGGACAGGCTGTCCATCCAACAGGATTTCGCCCTGATCCGGTTTGTAGATACCGGTCATGATTTTGATCAGGGTCGATTTACCGGCGCCGTTTTCTCCCAGCAAAGCGTGAATCTCGCCGGGGTAGAGCTCCAAGGCAACGTCCGACAGGGCTTGGGTCATACCGAAACGCTTGGAGATATGTTTCATTTCTAGAACAGCTTTTGTCATATTCATGCTCTAAGGTGCCCTACCTCGGGGCTTAAACCAAGATGACCTCCACGGTTCGTTCTCTAAGCCGGGCCACTTGATCGGCCGGCGCTTTGCGATCGGAAATTACGGTGTGTAGACAATCGATCGGGGCAAAGGTAGAGGCCGCCACTTTGCCCCATTTGCGGGCGTCCAGCACGCCCACCACCCGTCGGCATCGTTCGACCATGGAGCGCTTCATCGCCACCTCGCTCAAATTAACGTCCGTCAGACCTTCCTCAACGGTTAGCCCGCGGGCGCCAAAAAAGCCAACCTGAACGTTTAAATCTTCCAGGACGCCGCTGTGCGGTCGCCCTACCAGAGAGATGGACTCGCGCCGGAGGTTACCGCCCGGCAGAAAAACCTGGATCTGAGGAGTATCGAGTAACCCCAAAGCTACCTTGAGACTGTTGGTGATGACGGTTAGCTCGGCAATATCTTTTATGAAGGGGATAATCGCTTGGACGGTGGTACTGGCATCGAAGATGACCACATCGCCGGGGTGGACAAGTTTGGCTGCGGCCTGACCAATGCGGGTTTTTTCGGGGGCTTGCTGCTGCTGCCGGACTTCAAAAGTAAACTCGGGCATGGTGTTGGAGGAGAGGGCCCCCCCTCGAGTTCGCAACAAGAGACCCTGTTCATTCAGCGCCTGCAAGTCTTGCCGGATTGTCACCTCCGACACTTTAAAGCGCAGACTCAGTTCGGCCACGGACAACTGCCCGGCTTCTTCCAGAGCCGTCAAAATTTGTTGCCGTCTTTCCGCTAAATGGTGGCCCTTACCCAAGGGAAACTCCATCGTTTCTGAATAAAAATCGACAAGAGGGCCGTCTAAACGCCTTTAGGTAGGGGCTAGACCCTCATTGACTTTTGAATTTGTTTGAATGTGACTTTAAACGGCAAGTTTCGTAATAAATCGAAAGCTACCAATATTTTAGAGATAAATAGAGTTTGAGTCAAATCAAGCCGGTGCCAGGAGCCAGACTCACCTTCTGGAGGGATCATCCTGGATTTCGATCTGGCCGCTGGTCAGCTCCAAGAGCTCTTGTTCTAGGGCCGGCCAGTCTTCTCGGCTGAAGCTAAATTTAAGCACGACCTCGGTGGTAAAAGTCTCGCCGTCGATTTGAGCCTGATGCGCCTCGATCAGTCGTCTAGTCTGCTCATAAAAGCTGTAAGGGAGTTTCACCTCCACCGTCAGCCGGTCTACCTTTTCAGTCAAAGGCAGAGCCGCCAGGGCCAATTGGGTCGCTTCGGTATAGGCTTTGACCAACCCCCCGGTGCCTAACTTGGTGCCGCCAAAGTAGCGGATGATGACGACGGTCACATCGCCTAAGGCACTGCCTTTAACCACAGCCAGGGCCGGCCGGCCGGCCGTGCCGCTTGGCTCACCGGCGTCACTCAGCCCGTGGGTCACCGCAGCGCCGTGACCCACGGCGTAAGCGTAGACGGCGTGGGTGGCCCCCGGCTCTTCCCGCTTGACCTGTTCAATAAAGGCTTTGGCTGTCTCGACGGTGGGGGTGTACGCCGCCCGGCCAACGAACCGAGAATTCTTGATCACCAGTTCTATCCGGGATTCGCCGGCCGGGATGGGATATCGGTCACTCATGGGCCGTAGGATACCACAGTTTTAGCCATTGCTACAACCATTCTCATCGAAAAAGGGGTTGCGCTCGTCTTGGGCTTGAGGTAAAGTAAGGTTAATGGCAGGGCATACTTTCTTCTGTTACACGCATGAAGATACCCGATTCGCGCTGAAACTGGCTGGGGCGTTAAAGCAGCAGGGGCTCGACATTTGGCTCGATCAGTGGCAAGCCCCGCAGAGCGAAGGCTGGGACCGGTCAATCACGGAAGCGGTCTTGGGCTGCGGGGTCTTTCTGCTGGTGCTCTCACCCGAGGCCGTCAACTCCTGGGTTGTCCGAGAGCAGACCTTGAAGGCGCTAAGGGCCGGCAAGCGAGTTCTACCGGTGATGTGCCGTCCCTGTCGCCCTCCCGCAGCGATGGGCGATCACTTAGTGGTTGATTTTAGTCGGAGTTTTCAGTCAGGACTAGCAGAACTGCTGGGCTTATTGGGTCAGCGTTCGGCCGCTCAAGGCGGCAGTGTCGTCTCACCAAAACTGAGACTATTCACCGGCCGCCTCGCCTGGCTGTGGCTCATCGTCGGACTGGGGGCTGTCCTGCTGCTAGGCTTGGCTGCTCGGGTATGGTGGCCAGAGGAGGACAGCGAGGCGGCGATCAAAGCCGGTGATGAGGCCCCTTTACACCCGCTTGAACCGGTGATTCTGGCCGAGGGGGAACCGCTCCGGCAGGTGGAACCGGAGTCGCCGCCGATCAATACTTTGCGGCGGGCAAAGGATGGGAAGGTGATGGTTTGGGTGGCAGCCGGAGATTTCTTAATGGGCAGTCTCGCCAGCGACCTGGAGGCGGACGAAGATGAAAAGCCGCAGCACACCGTCTATTTGGCCGACTATTGGATTGATCAAACCGAAGTGACCAATGCGGAGTATCAGCGCTGTGTGGAGCGAGGTGGCTGTACCCGGAACCGGGCTGTCAAGGGCTTGTTTACCGGTCTTACCGCCCCCGTCGTGGGGGTGCGGTGGGAGCAGGCGGCGGCCTACTGTGCCTGGGCCGGTGGCCGACTGCCCACAGAGGCGGAGTGGGAGAAAGCAGCGCGGGGCATCGATGGCCGGCGCTTTCCCTGGGGTAACGAGTTTGATGGCTCGCGTTTGAACTACTGCGACGCCAACTGCATAGCGGACTGGCGCGATTTTCAAGGTGACGATGGTTTTCGTTACACCGCGCCGGTTGGCAGCTATCCGGCCGGCGCCAGCCCCTACGGGGCTCTGGATATGAGCGGCAATGTCTGGGAGTGGACTGCCACCTGGTATGATGCTCAGTCCTACGCTACTGCTACGTATCACAACCCAACCGGACCGGAACATGGCGTGCAGCGGGTGATCCGGGGTGGCTCGTGGCTATATCGAGGCCAGAGCTTGCGCGCGGCCCGGCGCCACAAAGATGTGCCTACTTCACACTATGATAACATCGGCTTTCGCTGTGCCGGTTCGCCGGCGGAGTAAGCTGAGTTAAAGTAAGAAACAACGAGAAGATATAGGCGGAAGATGCAGCTTAGTCGCATAAGCCTGGTCTGCTTTTGCCAGATATTAGAGTCAGCTCTGGGGTTATTGGTTGTCCAGAGCCGGGCTATCCGCAGCTTTAGGCGGGCGCAGTCGAAGAGCAAGCTGGGTCAGTTGGTTCACACTGACCGGTTTTAGGAGAACCAGGTCGGCCTTGCGGCGAAGACTTTCGGCCATCAAGGCATCGGCTGTGGCAATCATCACTTTGGTGCGGGCCAGGCGCTCGTCAGCGCGAATCTGTTTAAGGATGTCCTCGCCTGAAACTTGGGGTAAGTGGAGATCAAGTACGACCAAGTCCGGGGTGGTGGCGGCGAGTTTAGCTAAGGCTGTCTCTCCATCGCGGGCCACATCCGTCTTAAAATCGGCTGCATCTAACGCCAACGAAAAGATGTTTGCAAGTTTATCATCATCCTCAATAATTAATGCTAAATGCTTAGACACGTAAGTTTCTCCTGCTGATAAAGTAAAAATTGTTGCTGCTTAATATTAGCCACTTGTTGACAAACAGACAATCTTACTGTTGGGTAACTATGACCGGAGTCCTTAAACTGATTCTACGGCGTGGGGGTAGTAACGGCCGTGGTCGGTAGTTCAACGGTGAAGGTACTCCCTTGATTAGCTTTACTCTTTAGTTTGATTTCTCCGCCCATGAGCTTAACCAATTGGCTGACAATTGACAGGCCAAGGCCGGCCCCACTATGCCGGCGCGTCACCGAGCCATCTACCTGGCGAAATGGTTCGAAAATGTACTCCTGTGCTTCCTCTGGGATACCGGCCCCGCTATCTGCCACCTTAATTGCCCAATGCTGGGCATCCGGGCAGTAGATACTGACATCGATCGTGCCGGTATCGCTAAATTTAATCGCGTTATCAACCAGATTAAGCAGAATTTGCTGCAAACGCTGTAAGTCACCGGTAAGTAGGGGAGGAACACTCTCATCGACGTGGAAATTTAGTTTTAGACCTTTACTCTCGGCCTGGAGGTTTAGCTTGGATCGGGCTCGGTCGACCAGCTCCTTAACCGCAAAAGGTTGGACGGTCAGCTTGATATTCTCGCTCTCCAGTTGAGCCTGAACCAATAGTTCCCCGACCAACTCGGCTAAATATTTGGCGCTACTCAAAATCTCATCGGCAATATTAAACTGTTGCTCAGAAAATGGCCCAAATGTGCCGCTTTGGAGCAATTCTGTGTAACCCATAATGGCTCCAATCGGGGTCCGGAGCTCGTGGCTGACTTTGGCCAGCAGTTCGGTTTTGAGCCGGCTTGTTTCAAGCGCTTGATCGCGAGCGTAGGTGAGGGCTTCCTCTGCCTGCTTGCGGGCGGTAATGTCTGTGGCCACGCCCAACACCTGCCTGGCGACTCCGTCTGAGTCTATCACCGGACACTTAACAATCTGTAGCCACTGAGTATTTCCTTCAGCATCAACAATCTTTTCTTCAGGAATGAGCTTGGTTTCCGACTGGGCCAGGACCGCTCGATCAGAGAGGCGGATTCGCTCAACTCGGGCTAAGTCTAAATTAAAATCGGCGTCAGTTTTGCCAATCATCTCATCGACTGTGGTCCCGTACGCTTCGGCCATAGCCTGGTTGACTAAAGTAAAACAGCCATCGAGGTCACGGACAAAGATGTAGAGAGGGTAGATGTCAATAATTTGGCGAAGAAAACGTTTCTGTTCCTGAAGCGCTTTTTCGGCCTGTTTACGCGGGGTTACGTCGCTGACTAAACCGTAGATAGTGATCTCCCCCGTCTTCGGGTCACGCTCAACCCGGCCACTGTCACGGACCCAAATAATGTTGCCATTGGCCCGGATGAGCCGGTATTCAATGACGCTATCTTGACCCTGCTTGAATATTTCCAACTGCTCCGTGGCCTGCCCTAAATCATCGGGATAGATCAGGGTATTGCGCCAGAAATCGGCATCGGCCAAAATCTCTTGCATCCGGTAACCGGTTAAGGCTTGGACATTGGGTGAAATATATCGGTTCAAGTGTTCGCCCTGCGGCGTGATAACGGACACATAGATGTGGTGGCTCAAAGAAGCAACAACCTTTTGAAAGCGGGCCTCGCTTTGTTCAAGGGCAAGGTCGCGCTCGGCGACCTGGTGGGCCAGGCTGAGGTGGAGCGATTGGAGTTCAAGCCGCATTTGGTCTAGCGAGGCTCCCAGGCGGCTGAACTCGTCTCGGGTACCGACTTCAATTACCTGATCAAAATCACCCCGGGTCAGGCGCTCGATTCCGGACATTAGACTTTGTAGTGGTCGCGTCACAGAGCGGTTGATGATGCCGGCAAACAAAAGACCGACCAGCGCAGTCGTAACAGCCAACAGGAGTCCTTGTTCCAGGGCCAGCCCTGTCTCCTTGCCTAAGTCTTGCGTAGACAGCGTTAAAGTAATTGCGCCCAGCTTCTCGGGTCCAATCATTATCGGTCGGCCAATCCGCAGGCTGTCCGGTCCCCAATCCACAAATAACGAGTCACTTCTTACTAACTGCGAACCAAAATCCTCTGCCTCATTATTATTTAGGCCTTTAACTTTGGCCGAGGCGGCCAGGAGCTGGCCTCGGGCATCATAGAATCGGACGGACCGGGCCGGGGTTTTGCTGGTCATTAGAACTGCTAAATCGGATAGACGCTGTTTGTTGGCCTGATATAACGAGTCCGCGGCTGTCGCAGCAAGAGTATCAAGCATAAGTTCAGCCTGAGCTTGAAACTCGCGCTTGGCCGCTTGTTGTTCTCGGTAAATGGCAAAGAAAGTTACAACCAAAACGCCAATTACAATTAGCATGGTGGCAAGTAGGGTTAACTTGGTGGCTAGCGGCCAGGCGCTTTGACCTGTAGGGGTAGCTGCTGTATTTGTCGTCATGTTCTTGCCCCGGTTCTGCTTCGGTAGGTGGTAGAAGCT
>CALMIS010000045.1 GCA_937864185.1 uncultured Chloroflexota bacterium | reverse complement strand
CTTTGCCCTCTTCGACTTCGACGAGAACCTTCGTCCCGTCTTCCAGTTGGTACTCAATGTAGGTTGTCATGGGTTTGTCTCCTGGACTCAAAAATTTATTGGTTTCTTTACAAGGGTTGAAACACGCCTCGCTCGACCAGCCGGGTCAGATGCGCCTGGACTTGCCCGGGCTGCGGACCGCCCCGGATCAGTACGCCGAGTTCCATATTCAGGGTCATGGCGTACTCGGTCAGGTTGGCGCTGGAAATGAGCATGGTCTGGCCGTCCGCGACGGCGATTTTGGCGTGGAGGGAACCGTGTTTGCCATTTTCGGATTGGGGCCGCTGCGCCAGGGGCCAGATGTAAAGGCGGGCGTGGCGAGCGATCTCGTGCCCCAACGATTTAATGGTGTCGAAGGTGATCTTGCCCTCGCTGGCGTCCGGCGTTTCCAGGTAGATGGCGATGGTGACGCCGCGCTGGGCAGCCCGGACCAGGGCCTGGGTAATGGCTTTGGGTTTGTAAACGGCAAAGCTGACCAGGTGCAGTTGTTGTCCGGCCTCGTGGATGAGCTGCAGCAGGGCTTGATCGGTGCGCCGCAGGGGGATGACCTGGCTGTCCGGCCCGGTCCAGACCAGTTCCAGGCTTTGGATCTGGCGCTGCTGCGCCGCGGCGTGGGCAGCGGCCTCGAGGGCTAAAGCCACACTGGCCGGTTCAATGTTAGCGGCGTGGCTCTGCCAAAAATCAAGGAAATGCCTGACTCGCTGGCGCACGCCCGGTTGGGACACGACCTGGCCGGTCTGGGCGCGGATATCTAGCCAACTGGCGGGGGAGAGTTGGCGAAGGCAGGCAGCCAGCTTCTCGACCACTTCGGGCGGCAGGTCGGTGGCCAGGTGATAGATTTCTGAGACAAATGCCGGGTTGGGTGACATTGTTCGATAGCTTCTAATCTCAGTAGATCCAAATTCTCTCGCAAAGTCGCCAAGATCGCCAAGTTTTTCTTGTTTTTTGCGCCTTGGTGTCTTGGCATGAGCCCAAAATTAGATCGACTGACTGTAAGGTTGTGCGCTCGCCGCTGGGCAAGCGCCTTACTCAAAAAAGGCCAAGTCATCGATCTCCACGGTCCGGACCAGGGTGGAGCGGTCCAAGTATTTGTTGCCTCGCTCGCAGGAGGTTTCCGGGGCGAAGAGGCAGGCGTGACAGGCGGCCGCGTGAAGCGTTTGCCCGGTCTGGCTGGGCTGCCGCTCAGCGCAGAGCGGGTCACTGGCGCACAGGCGAGCCGCTTCCAAGGCCTGGGCAATGTGCCGTTCTAGGGTAGCCGGCTGTCCCAGACTGACCAGCCCGCCCAACGTCCCCTCGCTGTCCGGGGCCGAGGTGTAGATCAGTAGCCCGGCCATCGGCCCGCCCTCGCTCTCCGGCGGCCGAACGTACAGACGCTCGCGGATACTGGCTGCGGCGTACCCACACTCCAGCGACAACTGTCGCATTAGGGCGTGGGCAAAGGTATGGATCAGGACATAGCGCATGCCGGGAAAGCCTTTTTCCGGCGGTTCGATCCGGCGCGCTTGCCGCCATTTTTTGTGCGACTCGAAAAAGGCCAGCCCGCGCTGATGGATCGCCGGGCGGGCCAACCAGGCGTTGATCCGGGCTTCACTAAACTGGATAAAGATGCCCTCCCCCCGGACTTCATCGGCCGGCACCCAGGTGGACGGCTGCCGGGACAGCGGCGAGCGATCGATCTGGAGGTTTAGGTCCGGGTCGGTCAGTTCGCCCATGGCGTCGATCCGGGTGAAGCCGATCATGGCTCGGACTTCGCGCAGCCGCTCGACTAAAACGACCTGGTCGATGACCTGACGGAAGCTGGGCGGCACAGCCACCGGCGTCAGGCGAAAATCTTCATTGTTCAGGTGGGGGTCGTGCCGGGTAAAGACCTGCCATTCGGGCGTCTTGAGGTCGGGCGCCTCGCTGGGGGCCGCCGCCTCGCCGGCATCCTGTGCCCGGCGAGTCTCGATGGCCTGCCAGATCTCGCCGTCGCCAAAAGCGCTCAGGTCGCCCAACTGGCCGGTGCTGCGCAGAAACTGCAAGATGTTCGGCGCGGTCACAGCCTGGAGTTGAGCCCAGTGCTCTTCTACCAACTGAGGCAGCCGGCCGCTCTCAACCGGAATGGCCACCGTACTGAGGACGACCGGAAACCAGGTGTTGGACGCGCCCAGGATTATCGGCCGGACTTTGTGCTCACAGCCGTCAGGATCGTAGTCCCGCAAGTGGGGGCGGCGAGCGCTGCAGCGGGGCAGTTTCTCCCGGTTTTCTTCGCCAAAGGCATCGGACAGGCGCCGCCGAGCGCCGCAGGTGTCGCAGGCCACTTCCAGATCGCGGGCTTCGCCGCCGGGGCCATACTCCTTGAGCCTGAGCCTGGAACCGGAGCAGATCTCGCCTTTGTGAGCAAACTCCGGCCAGGGGAAATCATCGAGATGGCCTGACTCGCAGGCGACCAAAAAGCGGGCCGGGACGACCTCCGGGCTTTTGCCCTGATCACAGTTTTCGTGGCGGTAAACGGTCCGATCCGGATGGTAGGGGTGTTCCTTCAGCGTGAACAGATCGCTACTGAGCGGAGCCAACAGGTGGCAGCGCGGGCAGACCATCCAGCGGGGAAAAGTCGCCACGGAGACGCCCATCTTGGCGGACGGCTCAAAGGGATCGGCCGGCAGGCCGGTGTCGCGCACGATGGGCGGGCCGAGTAGCTTTTTGACCTCCGGCAGCTCATAGCGCACGGCCATCAGCAGGCGGTCCTCGACGATGGTCTTGTTAACCATCGGATCGACCGTCCAATCCTCCAGGCCGGTGACAATAACCGACAGTTTGGGCAGGTCGATGATGGCGCCGACGCCGTAGGTGAACATCAATTGGCTGGGGCGAATTTCGCCTACACGAGTTTTATGGTTCATCGTTCAAAGTTTATAGTTCAAAGTTCAAAGTTCAGAGTTCGGAGTTTGGCCAAAACAACTAGGAACTCTGAACCAAGAACTATGAACTATCCCTCATATCCATGCCCTGATCCTGTAGGATCAAGGCTACGTTGGGTTCAACATCGCGCAAGGAGTTGAGACAGGTGAACGGGTCCCAATCCCCCTCGCTGGCTTGTTTGAGCAGCCCCAGGGTGAGCCCATCACGGCGGCTTTGATAGCCCAGGATGGCGGCTCCGCCTCGAGTCGCAGCCGCCTTGGCCAGCCATTGATCCAGCCGCGCCGTGAGCATTTGCCGGACCTGGGTCTCCACTTGATTGCTTTCGCTGATCAGGCCGGCCCGGTGGCTGATCTCTTGCAGGGCGATATCCAGATAGGGATGCGGCCGCTCCAGGTGGCCGGCCCGGTCATTGGCATTGAACGCCTCGCCCAACAGCCGCAAATAGGCGACCAAGACACCGGTCAGGCCGCGATCCAGGGCGCGGGCCGAGAAGGGCGTCACCGACAGCGCTTCAACCTGCTGGTAAAAGGTGGCGTGATAATGCTCAAAGCGTTCGTAGTGGCTGAGGTCGCGCGGCCGGGACCAGTTATAGACGGTACAGACCAGGCCAGGAAAGGCGCGCCCGACCCGGCTGGTGGCCTGGATATACTCGGCCGTGGCTTTGGGCTGGCCGGCCACGACCATCAGACCCAGACGGCTGACGTCGACCCCGACCGAGATCATATTGGTGGCCAGGATCACATCGAAGGGGCGATTGGCCCAGTCCTGGGTCTGGCCTGCTTTGGCCTTAGTTTTGGCCTGGGGATCAAATTCCGCTTCCAACTTATCCAGCAGGCGGGGGATGTCGGCTGCGCTCTTGCGCGAGGTCAGTTCATCGACGCTGAAAGGTTCAATGAAGCGGTTGGCCAGGCCCCGAGCGACCATCTTTTGCAGGCGGGTGCGGACCGCATCGTCGACTACCCGGCGCATCCCGCCCAACTCCCGCATCGAGTTGAAGTAGCCGACCAGGGTCATCCATGGATCGGCGTGGTGGCCGTATTCTTCGAACAACTTTTGGGCAGCGGCCAGGTAGGCCACGTAGACCCGGATTAAGACCAGCTTGAGCCGGGTGCCCGAGGCGCAGACGCCCAAATAGCGCCGGCCGGGGGCTTCGTTGCTGGAGGGGCGGCGGCAGGAGAAGAAGTTGTCCTCGGCGTTGAGCGCCGCGGGCGGAAAGATCTTGACCTGCCGCAGGAAGAGGCTGTTGACCTGGTTGCGGGCCCGCCGGATGGTGGCCGTCGAGGCGATAACCTGCGGACGCACCGGCTGGCCGTCGATCTCCCAGGTGCAGAGCCGGTCGACCGCGGCCTCGTACAAGCCGACCAGGGTGCCAAGCGGGCCGCTGATAAGATGGAGCTCGTCCTGAATGATCAGGTCCGGCGGGCGCAGCGGCCCGGCGGGTTGGGTTTTGCAAGCGGGGAAGGGGCCTTTTTTGGGATGGCGGTCGGCGTCTTCGAGGTCCGGGGAGCGGTAGCCGTGGCGGGGGCAGTAGCCGTTGACCCGGCCAAAGAGCATCTGGGTTTCGCCTTTCCAGGGCATCTGGGCAAACTTATCGACGGTGGCAATCAATAGCGTAGGCAGGCGGCGGTAGATCTCTTCATCGACCACGACAATGGGCAGCCCTTCATCAGGCGCCTGGCGGCGGCTGAAGGGGCACTGGCCCAGCTTATCGCTGCAATATTGAAAGGTGCGCCCCCGGCCCTGCTCGACCGTCTCGACGACGATGTTCTTGCCGGGATTGATCGGCTGGCCGCACCAGGGGCAGTTGGTCAACTGGTAGGGCGTGCCCCCGGCGCCGAGGCCGCTGCCCCAGCCCAGGTCGTGATCTTTCTTGATGGCCTCGGCCGCCTCCTTGGTCCAGTTGGGCGTACTGCGCTGGCCAACCCACAACCCGATCCGGAAGGGTTCGGCCCCCCACTTGGCCGGCTTGTCCCGGCGAATGGTTTCGCAGGCGCAAATCAAAGCGGCGGCCCGCTGAAACTGCTGCAAGGTGAGCAGGCGCAGGGTGTAGCGCATGAGGACCGTGACCCCGGCCTGGCCGGAGAGACCGCCAAGCTCCGGCTGCAAGCGCCGGATGGCCATGGCAAAGGCGGCGATGCCGAGGTAAGCCTCGGTTTTGCCGCCGCCGGTCGGGAACCAGAGCAGGTCGGCCAGGGCGTTGGTCGGATCGCTGCGGGCCGGGTCGGTCGGGTCGACCAGGCCGGGCAAATTGAGCAAGACAAAGGCCAATTGGAAGGGCCGCCAACTCCGCTCTTGGGGCCGGTCGATATGGGCCAGATCCGGCTCCTGCCCCTGGCGGACCTGGCGGGCATAGATCGAATGAATACGCTGAAGATACATAGCCCGGTTGGCAAAGCGAAAGGCCTCGGCGGCTTGGGGATCGCGATCGAGTAAAGCCAGCCCGGTCCGCATCCGGGCCAAGGCCTCGCGGCAATGGGTGAGGGCCTGACCGGCCTCGGTGGTGTAGGGCTGTAGATCGCTCGGGGCCTGGCTGAGCTGAGCCTCTTGCTCGGCAATCCAGGCTTCATAGGCGTCGGCCAGCGGCGCGATGGCCGCGGTAAAGTGACCCTGCTCGGTTTCGGCCAGGGTTTTCATATCGAGCACGGCCTGACCGAGTTGGGGCACATCCTCGACCGAGGGCGGATCCATCCGCTCGACTTCGTAGCTGGGGATGACTTCGGTGCGCACGGCCACGGCTCGATCCCAGCCATCCGAGGCTAGCTCGGCGTGGACGGCGACGTTGTGCCCTACGGCGAACTCGACCTGGCGCCGGTAGAGCAGGTTCATGGCCCGGTCCTCCGGTTCGGCGGCGCTTAGCTCCGGGGGAAGCTGGCGCTTGACAAAGATGGGGGCGTTATCCGGGGCCGTGACCCGCAGCTCGGGTTGGAAGAGCCAGGCTTCGTCGATCCGGGTTTTGGGTTCGGGCTGAGCGTTGACCAGAAAGAGGGTGATGGTCCAGCAGGCGTCGCGCCGGCGGCACAGGCCGCGCACGTAAACATCGGCATTATTGGGGTCGGGCCTCCAGGGGCCGAGATCGCCCGGTTTGAGGGAAATTGGGGCGGAAGTAGCCTCGACCGGGCGGCGCTGCCAGACCAGCGGCGACTGGCCTTTGTAGTCAGGCACGCTTTCAGCCGCCAACCGTTGGTACTGCCCGTAGCGAGCCATAATCTGAATGGCCTCAGCCGTTCCAGCCACGGAAAAGGTCAGACCGATGGAAGAGGGGTAAATGGTGGCCGTCTGGGACAGGCCCAGTTCCGCCTTGCCGTCCTGGTCGTCACCGCCGGCCCCGCCGAGGGCCAGCTCGTCTTGCTCATCCGGCAGCAGGCGCTGGCCGCGCGGCGCCAGCCGGCCCACAATGTAGCGATCCCGGACGTTGCGCTCGTCAACGATCTCATTTGGACCACCCGCCGGCCCGAGCAGGTCAGCCCGGACCATGGCTTCGAGCATGGCCCGCAGTTCGAGCGGGGTGGGGATGGTTTGGGCAAGTTTGTCGGTCATTAATTTTCCTTCCCGAGATTTTGGCGTAGCCGCCTGCCAAATCAATTAAGATCGGCGACAGCTATCTGTCCTCGATAATCACTCCTGCGGAGCGCGGCTGGAAATTTGGAGGCCACTCTGTTAAGCTATCGCATCTCGCGCCTTTTAGATTAGCGGTATCTAAATGGTGAACTCCGCGTAGGTTTGCGCCCCGCAAGTCAGCCCAGCGCAGGTCGGCGCCGCGTAAATCGACTAAATTCAGAGAAGCACCGCGTAGGTCGGCGTTTTGAAGATTTACACCACACAACTTGGCTTTACTTAAGGTGGCCTGACTTAGATTTGCCTTGCATAAAATGGCAAAGTTCAAGTCAATCCCGCTTAAATTTTCACCACTTAAGTTTGCACCGCTGAAATCTTTCTGGCTCAAGTCAAGTTTTTGCGGTTTGACTTGACTAAGGTCAATGCTTTGCCGCTTGGTTCTTGCCTTTGTCTGTTCATCAACGTTCTTTTGTTTAACGCTTTTATTTTTCGTTTCCTTTTGCTCACGAGGTTTTGGGCGTTCTTTGAGAACGGGCAATGAGACCCTGAGGCACTCCGTTCTGGGTCTGTCTACAATGAGGCTCCAAAGAAGGGGGTTATCAATTTTCGATCCGGCTTTTTGAAACCAAGTTTTGTTGGCCAGGATGACGACTTTGCCACGAGCCCGGGTAACCGCCACATTGACCAGCCGAATTCCTGCGTCTCCCTGTAGCAATTTGCCAGGTTTACTCCGCGTCGGTCCATCCACCAGATCGAAAATGACAATATCGGCGTCACTACCCTGGAACTGATGGACTGTTCCGGCCTCGACCAACTTATATTTGGAATTTTTCTTGCGGGCTGTTCTTATTAACTGCTGTAATAGCCGGGTTTGTGCCCGGTAGGCTGAAATTATGGCTATCGTGATTTCCCGGTTTGCTTCAGCGAGCATTTTGCTGACAATCTGCATAGCAAGCGCGGCTGTATGTTTATTTCTCCAACTCTGGTGTTCTTGCTCACAGCGGGCATCCCCGGCGCCTTCTGAAGTATCGAGGAGAACGACTGACTTTCCTGGTAGAGGTGATAAGTCAACGAGGCCATCCAACCTTTGCTGATTTACGGCATTTTTGACCTCGGGGTAAAGGTGTTTGACTGCCGCCCATATCTTTGTGGCACATCTTCTCTGGCTGGTGATACGTGTTAGGCGAAAATCAGCCACCTTGATTTCACGAGAATTACCGTCGCCACTCGATACCCCACTGACCTCAAAGATATCGCGCCCCATCCAGTGCTTGGTTTCTGCCGTTGACCTGCGGTTTTCTTCATAGACCGGGCCTAGCTGACGAGGATCACCAGCCAGTAACAACCGTTTCTTGGCCAGAGACCCCAGAAACGTGCACATAGCTGGGGGAACCATAGTAACTTCGTCAATCAAAACCGTATCCCACGCTACGTCTAAGATCGGACTGGATTTCATGTAGGCCATTGTGGTTGTGGTGGCGACGACCAGACTTTGCTTAACATGCTCATGTACGGCCTTCTTAACCTCTTCTTGCGCTTCAAGACGTTCTGCTTTCAAGACAGCAATCTTATCTTCCGAGTCTTGATTGCGCTCAGCTTTCTCGATCTGGGTTGAGAGCTTTTTTATCTTCAAAGTAAGTTTATCGAGAACCGAGGGACCAAGTAATTCCGGGCGCTGAAGCACCGTAGTCTTGCGCGGATACCCAAACCGAAGAATTCTTCGTCCGTCCAAAACGTGCCGGATATCGGAATCTTCCAACTGAGCGACGAGTTGTTCGACGGCTACGTCAACGGCGCGATTCGAGGGGGCTATTAATAAGATCCGACCGGCAGACTCGTCGCGAAGCAATTGAATTATCATCCGACCCAGGGCAAAGGTTTTACCTGCACCGGGTGGCCCCCACAAGAAACGGGTCCAAGGCGTGGCGAGCTTGGCCAACCTGTCAGCAACGTTCAAGGAGTCTTGATGTGACACGACCGAGACTGCTTCTGCATTCTTTCCGTCAAATATCTGCGCCACGAGTTGAGGACAACCACTAAGGCTATTCAGTTGGTCAGCAAGTTCACCAAGCAAATAGCCACGATCAATTCTTATGTACGCCGGTAAACAGGCTGGGACGATTTTGGACTCAAAAGCAATATACAAGATACTCCCGTCGGGTTCGCGCCCAACAATCTTGCCCCGATATTTGCTTCCATAGAACGTGCTTTCGGATTTTGGCACCAAGTCAACCGGAGTCTCTGAAGCTATAACATCGTCCATGGTTTCGATATGGACCGCATGGACAAAGCGCTGACCAGCAGCCGCGATGGTAGCGATGCCGGTTACCTCAAGCTTTAGTGGCCACAAAGTGCTGGCATATTTGGTTACAGCATCGGCAATCTCCTTGATAAAAGTTGGGGGCTGTTTTGACATGTTTGCCGCAAATTGCTGGCCTTGCACGGAGAGGGTGACCTTATTTCGGAAGACTGAGAAATATTTTCTATAGTCCGGCAACTGCGCCAGGCCACTTAAGAATTCTACATGCCCGTCGGAACCTTTTAGTTCTCTAGCCACAACGTTCCACGATAGCCACTCCTTTTGTCTTTCCTTCATTAACCTGGCAATGGTCAAGATCAGTTCTCTAATGGTCTCTATTTGGTTGAAGTCTTGTGAGTTTTTCATTTTCAGGCCTCTGTTAGGATATTTGTATTGCTTGTTGTTATCGCAATCCTTGTACTTTGTCGCTTACCGCCTTAAGTCTTAAATAAGGGTCACATCCTTAACTCAGCCACCGAAGACGGCAAGTTTCTCTACTGGTGGTATAATGTCCTTTGTTCTGAGCACATCTTTCCCAGATGTAGATAAACGTTGAAACGCATTGCTATTATTAAGGAAAAATTTATGGCAAACATTTCTGAACCGATTACGCCCCAAAAAATTCTGGAATTGGCTCAAACCCTACCGCCGGCTGACCTGCTGTGGCTGCAAGAGCAACTCAACCAGCTTTTGCAAGAGGAGGAGCCGCTGCCGGAGCAGGCGACCCTCGAAGAGGCCATCGACCTGTTCCTGGCCGATAAGTGCAGCCTGGGCCGGGCCGCCGAACTGGCCGGCGTGACTCGTTGGGATATTCAAGATATTCTCAAAGAGCGCGGTATCCCGATTATGATTTACAGCAGCAAAACGGTTGAGGAAATGGATGCCCAGCTTGAGGATCTCGAGCGCCGGGGCATCTTGTGATCGTTATTAGCGATACCAACATCCTCAGCTCGTTTGCGGCGGCGGAAGCCTTACCCCTCCTACTCCGTCTCTTTCAACATCAAAAGATTCATATTCCGCCCACAGTCCACCGCGAATTGAGCCTCGGCCTGGACCGGGGGCGGACCTATCTGGCTCCGGTATTGCAGGCCATCAGTCACGACCAAATTGCCGTCACCGAGCTTTCCCCGCAAGAACAGTTAGTCCTTGAAGCTTATCCCCGCAAATTAAACCTGGGTGAGCGGGAAGCCATTGCTCTGGCCCAAAGCCGGCAGGTTTTGTTACTGAGTAACGACCAGCGGGCTGTTCGTTTCTGCCAACAGCAAGCCATCGAGACTTTAGACTTACCCCAAATCCTGCGCGCGCTATGGCTTCGTCGCCTGGTCACCCCCCCTGAAGTCGAGCAAATTATCACTCGTATGGCTCAGGTTGAGAACCTGGTCCTGAGTGAAGCTGACCATACCCGAGTCTTTGCCCCTAACCGCCGCCGCCGAAAGTAAAGACTCCCTTCAGAGACCTTGCTATCTCACGCTAAGCCGCGAAGGACGCCAAGTTTTAAAAAAGTTTTAGCTGTCCTCCATCCTTTTTGCTTTTTCTTTTTTCCTTTTGCGTCTTTGCGCCTTGGCGCGAGCTTTTTTTCTTCTCATGCAGCCCCGCCAGCACCTCTTCCTCATGCCGCCGGTGATTGAGCTCCAACAACCGGCCCAACACCTCCCGCCGAGCCGCCTCGCTGAGGGTGTAGCGCAGACCCTGCGCCGTCTCGTGGAAATCGTGGCCGAGGTCCAAATCATCCCAGCCGTAGGCCGCGGCGACGGCGTGGTCCATCTCTACGTGCAATTCCCGCAGCCGGGCGATATCCGCCGCCGTTTCGTTGGGGTCATGGAAGCGGTTGTAGGTGGCAGTTAGTCCTTCCTGCCGATCGAGCATCAATTGGCGGCGGTATTCGTGGTAGGTTTCACCAATACTTTCTAATATTATTTTCTGCTGAGATGTAGGATCAGGTAAAGGAAAAGTCTGAAAGACATCTGTTGGAGAATAGTTTAAGTCTTGCTTCAGGGTTGAGCTATATTGCCATGCCCAATGGTAGTGAAATGAGGATTGTAATAGAGCGAAATGTTTTGCATCTTCAAAAGCAAAGACAACCAAGCGATGGGCATAGACCCATCTTGGAGATACAAAAGCAAAAGCTACAGTTTTACTAACAATTGTAAGTACTAACACTCGCCGTAGGGAAGTAATCGTGTGGTAAAGTTCAAGGCGGCTGCGCTCGTACAGCCACCATTTTTCACGTGCAGCTTTACTATACTTATTCCGTTCTCGTTCTGGCTTTACTTTTTCTCTTATAATCTGAAAGCAGGTCTCGTAAGTTTCTGCTTGGCTCAGTGGCCAGTCGAAAAAATTAATTATCCAACGACTTGGTGATTGGTCGGGTCTGTTATTCAAATCCTTACCATTTAAGAAAGGTAACACTACATCGGCATTTCGAACATCCTTTGAAATAATTGATTGGGCTTTTTTTGGTGACATAGTGAAACCCAATCCTAAAATATTTGATCCTTGAAAACTTTTGTTCGAATTAGATATTAATCTGTGAGGTAGACCAAGCATAGGTATGTCATCCAGTAGGGGGGTTATTTGCTTAACTATTCGTCCATCTAACACTTTGTTCCCCCGAAAATCTTTTTTGCAGATGTGGACCACATTGACAATTACCGCAGCCACACCAGGCCACGGCTGATTATTAATCGCAAAATAAATTGTTCCGCCTTGGCGACTCATGTAATCCAGACCCAACTCACGTGTACTTCCTTGGGCTATGGTATTGGTTGCGATCAGTCCCAAAGTGCCTCCTTGTCGCAGATCTGCAAAACCCCGTAGAAAGCAATAAGCGCTATAATCTGCTGAACCACGAGCGTGACTCCAGTACACTTTGAGATACTGCAAGTATTTACTACCAAGCAAACCACTAATCCGCTGTCCCCCAATAAACGGTGGATTCCCAACAAAGGCGTCAAAACCACCGCGTCCTTCGGCCAATAAGACTTCAGGAAATTCCAGCGGCCAGTGAAACGGGCGCAAGCCGGCCAAATCGGCCTGGGTGGCCCGCTCCGGCGGCACGTCCTTGCCGTCGCGGAAGGCCAGCAGCAGGGCCTCGCGTAGGTATTCTTGCTCGTTCTTGCTAAGGTTATTGAAATAGCTAC
>CALMIS010000044.1 GCA_937864185.1 uncultured Chloroflexota bacterium | reverse complement strand
GCCGCATTTCTTGACGCCCAACCGGGAAACGTCCAGACCCTCTTCCGTTGCCGCCTGAGTCTGAGGGTGGTGGAGGCCGTCCAGGTGAAGTTGGTGGCTACCACACCAGGCGATGAAGGGGCAGTCTGCACCTTTGAGACAGTAGCCGGGGATGTGTTCAGCCTTGCTAAGGCTCCACTCAGTGCCGAGCAAGAAGCCCGCTCATTAAGCAACTGCGGGAGAGGTTCGGTGATGAAGGACTAAAGTAGTTCAACCTCGGGGCGACTTTTGGCCGGGGGGGGGCCTCGGTCCGGCTGTGTGAGGCCGTTTGGGCTTTCGCTTTTGGTCAACTGGTACCACCTTCGACCGGAGAGTCGATCCACTAAAAAGGACAAATCGAGTGAATAATCAATCTATATTTCCAGAATCTCCATATCATCCCCTCAGTAGTCTCATTATTATAATCTTAGACAACATTTGGAGCTTTGGTGAAATTACTGCTACAGCGACAGTTATAGGTTTGCCTATAATTCTTTTGCTCGCCGTAGCTGCAGGTGTTTCTTGTGGTGTGTCTGTTACTCTTAATCAACGGTACTTGGCACATGAGATGTGGGGTGCAGCAATTGCTAAAGGGGTAACAGCCGGAATCATAGCTGCAATCCCTTACTCTATAACGGGGACTTCTGTGGGGGCAGTTATGTTGGCATGGGCAGGTCTTTATAATGTGTTGTCCCCTGGCAAGGAACTATAGTTCTGGTTAGCAAAATCTCACCGGCCAGGGCTTGGGTCGCCTCGTTTTGGTATGGCCTGGGCGCTCTGGATCAGAGCCGCTAACCAGGATTGTGCGTGGTGGACCGCTTTCTATCGTCTACTTGTAAAAGATCGAGAGCTGACTGAGTACATTATCTACTCAGACTTATTTCCAGTACCTACCAGCGTGGTGGTTGTTACCATGGGCAAAAATAAGGTCATACACGCACCTTCCGCAAAAATTTACTATCTATAAGCACGAACAATTTCAGGAGTTTGTCCCGTCCAGGCACGGAACGCCCGAAAAAACGAATTAGGCTCTTCATACCCCAGCAAAAAGGAGATCTCAGCATTAGTATAGTCAGTTGCGGAAAGGTAATGACGCGCCAATTCTTCTCGCAGTTCATCCAGTACTTCCTGAAAAGTTGTTCCTTCTTCCCTCAATCGGCGTTGTAAGGTTCGGTTGCTAATGGCTAATTTCGAAGCAACATACGTCATTGAGTATTGGCCACTGGCTAACATTTCAAGCAGGCTTGCTCGGACTCGATCCCGAAATGAAGCATCTTGAACCAAGTCTTCCATTCGTTTGTCGAATGCGGGCTCTAAGATAGCCCACATCGCGTGATTTGCAGTCAGAAATGGCTTCTGTGCATCTACTGCGGAGAATGTCACCCTGTTGACCTCATCACGCCTGATACGTGTCTCCAAAAACGCCTCGAATACATCCAATTTAGGTAAATCTAGGCTACTATGAACAGTCTCCGGATTAACTTGCTCACGGGTAGCGATGCGAGCAAGCTGAACCCAAAATACAAGTTCAAAAGCAACAAAGAGCGTAGGCAGAGAACCGTTTTGTGGTAACCCGGCAAAAGTTAAGATAGTTTGCCGATCATTCTGCTCAACATTCATATGTACTGGAGCCACAATCGGTTTGTAGTGGGCAATGCGTTTGAGAGCTATATTCAAGTTACTGCTACTCAAAAAAACAATAATAGCCGGGTCGATAGTTCTAGCGTTGATCGTTTGGACCAATCGCAAAGCAAAGGCTGGCTCATTTTTGGTGACATAAGCCAGTGCATCCCAGAAGCGAAAATATTCATCAGCCGTTACGGTAGGTGTTTTACGAAGTAGCAAATCCAAAGGTAGTTGCGCATGCCGCAACACATCCTGATCTGAGATATTCAGGTCTTTCAATGAGGCCCGCCAACCTTTTTCCAAATTATATTTTTGGCTGTGAAGTTTAGTCATCGCGCTCCTGAAAAATTACTATTTCGACCTTTGCAAGAAGCTGGTGTACCTTCGTTCAATCAAGCCTCCTTTGTTGGATCCCCTGAACTCCAGGCCACACCTTCTCCTCTGTCCATCTTTGCCATGGCCGCCATATCCTCATCATCGATTTCGAAGCCGAACAAATCGATGTTCTGCCGAATCCTTTCCGCATTGGTACTTTTAGGCAGGACGGCATAGCCCTTCTGGATGCCCCATCGGAGGAGGACTTGTGCCTCTGAAACACCATATTTTTTCGCCATTACCTTAAACGGCGAATCCGAGTCGGCCCCGTCAGCTTTCATCTGCTCTGTTTTGGCGCTCGCCTGACCTTCGACATCTCGCCAGTTTGAAAGTGGTACGAGGCTACTATAAGCGATAATAGAAATGTCATTTTCGGCCAGGTAAGAAACTAAATCTGGTTTTTGCGACCATGGATGAAGCTCGATTTGGTTGGCATCGGGTAGGGGGAGTCCGACGGCCTTGATTTCTTCAATATGTGCCTCGTTAAAATTACTCACGCCAATGGCTCGTACCTTACCTTGCCGCTGAAGTTCAACCAAGGCTTTCCATTGTTCAAGTCGTTGTGTCTGGTGGAAGGGGGCATGAATCAAATACAGGTCAATGTAATCTAGCTGGAGCTTTGCTAAACTGGCCTGCAATGACTCAATGGTCGACGCGTATGTTTTCGGAGCTTGCCCCCAGGCTTCATTACCGGGCCAAAGCTTTGTTGTGACACATATCTCCTCTCTTGAAATCCCCAACTCGCCTAACGCTGTTTTGATTCCTAAGCCTACACCATTCTCATTACCATAGGCTTCCGCCGTATCGACATGTCGGTAGCCTGAACGGATGGCTTGGTGTACCAGGGATTGCGCGTCTTCATCTTGAATGAGGTAGGTGCCGAATCCAACCATTGACATCTTAAGGTTATTTGTTAGATTAATATATTTTTGCTGGGTTGGCATTGTTTCTCCTTGACTTACTCCTGTGAAGTTTGATTTGACCATCACAGTATAAATCCATTAAGCACCTTAACCACTATCGTATCGCGCCAAATTTATATTCAATCACGCCAATTCACTAACATATACCCTGTCGGTTTGACAGGATGAGGACTTAACAAGCCAGCACAACGCGTTCAAATGAATCAAAGTGGCTCTTCCGCATTTTGTGTGACAGCATCAATGGCCAGCGGGCTGATACA
>CALMIS010000043.1 GCA_937864185.1 uncultured Chloroflexota bacterium | reverse complement strand
TCTTAACTTTGGTAAAGTACAGTTTTATGTCTAGCAAAACTGACAGTAGTTAAAACCCATATCTTTTAACTACTTCGACAATGTCACATTAGGGACTGGATTTGTTACGCAAACGAGACTTGCGAGAACGGATACGATTATCGAGATGTTTAACAACTAAAAGAGCAGCTTCAGTCGGTGATAAGTGGGGCAAAGGCATAGCCGCCCGCAATAATTCTTGGACGTTGGCTACAGACAAAACAGGAGAAGGTCAACTTGATAATGAGCCAACAAAACTGGCTGATGTTGATAGCGGGCAGCCCAGTCCAAGCGAATTTCAGTAATGAACCAACCGGCTAATAGGGTCAAAGCTAACTGATGTTGCCAGGCCCGATATTTGATGGCCTGGAATTCATCCCAGCCCAAATCAGATTTACTAGCCTGGTTACTGCATTCAGCAAAGTGACGCAACGATTTGCGCCAAGCCATTGTTTCTAAAGGGGTTTGCCAGGCGGCATTACTCAAGGTGTAAGTGACCCGGCTGTCATCCAAGCGGATCAGTAACCACTCGGGGCGGACGGTCTGCTGATAGATGATCCAGACCGGCAGGCGGACAAAATCAGCCGTCAAGTAGCCTTGTTCGCCGGGACGAACGGTTAAACGCTGATAGCGGAGCTGAGGTGACGCGTGCAACGACCGAACGTCATAAGCCCGCCCTTGCACGACCGGACGTTTGGCCCGTTGACCTCGTTTGGTTTTGCGATAAACCAGTCGCGGTCGACACAAATAGACCTAGGTGTCAGTCGGGATATCGGCATAGTATTCAATCCCGGCTTGCCCCAGGTCGGCTCGGAGCTTTTGGCTGTGTCCATACAGGGTATCCATGCCGACCGCTTCAAAGGCTAACCCGTTGGCGACGGCCCGTTGGATCATTAACCAGGCCAACTCAGGTTTGGTTTGAAAGGTGCGCTCAGGTGGGATTTCCGCTTTGGCCCGTTGTTTGGCCCGCTCAGGTCTAAACCAGGCGACGGGAATGAACAATTCACCATCAAGCCAGGTGCTGAGGGTCGGGGTGGCTAGGCTCAGAAAGACCCCGACCTGGCTCAGTTCGATTTTACCAAGCCGACCATTGTGTTGTCGACCCGCCCCGGCACTTTGCTCACCGGCTTTCTCATCGGCACTCTCGTCGATCAGTAACATTGTGCCCTTTTGAAGTTCAGGTCGCTTCTTAACTTTTGCCTGAATAGCGTTCACCAAACCGGGGCCAGACCTGGGCGAATTGCTCATAAAATGGTAGATATTTTGTTCGCTGTTGTTCGTTTTGCGACTGATGTTGGCCAGCGTTCGTTCTGTTTCTAGTCGCAGCAGACCGCTGAGATAACTTAAGCCATAGTCGCTGGTATCTCGCGTCTGAGTTCGGAGATATGGTCGAAACTCTTGATAGAATTCACTCAGCCGTTCACCCAGATGTTCGACTTCTTCTACCGGTAACCCCCAAGGGCTATTTCGGTTACGGGTTCATTATTTGGCACATACTGTGATGTTTTACCACATTTTATGCTTTATGTTAATGTGACATTGTCGAACTACTCACTGTCATTTAGAGACAAAAAGCAAACGTTGCCACCACCGACGAAGAGCTGCTGCTCCCGATAAATGACTGGCTTGTTGTTGCTGGCTTCGAGAATAGTACTGATGGTAATGACTGGCTTTACCAGAAGCCTCGTTCAGTACCGCCCCTAATATTTTTGCGCCAACTTGATCTAATCTCTGCTTAGCTTGATTGATCGAGTCTCTGCGAGTACGGTTTGCCTTTGTAATGAATACTACACCATCAACCTTTGTCGACATTACGATTGGATCTGTTACCGCCAAGACTGGTGGAACATCGAGAATGATTACATCAGCGTTCTCTTTTAAGTTTTGAAGTAGTTTCATCATTCGCTGCGATCCAAGTATTTCCGACGGATTAGGAGGAAGGGCTCCACTGGTAATTACCCGTAGATTTTCGATGCCAGTTTCTTTCACCTGATCGCCAAATTCAGCATGATTTGAACTAAGCAAGTCGGTGAGCCCAGTCAGATTGGAAATTTGAAATATATGATGAAGAGTTGGCTTTCTTAGATCGGCGTCGACGATAATTGTCTTGAGTTCGGCTTGTGCCATAACAATTGCCAGATTAGCGGCAGTCGTAGTTTTTCCTTCGCCCGCACTGGCACTAGTAACCATAACGGTTTTGGCGGGCTGATCAACAGCCGTATATTGGAGATTCGTTCGAATCTGGCGATAGGCCTCCGTCACAGGTGAAAAAAGATCTTGCATGCTGACCAGCTTATCTTTATAGTCTAGGCCTTCAATGTGTCTAATCACTCCTAAATTTGCCAAAGGTGTAGATAAAGTTCCAAAGTCGTCGGCTGTTTTCACAGTGTTATCGATATATTCTAGTAATAAGGCTGCACCGACGGCCAAGCTAAAGCCAACCGCTGCTGCCACC
The DNA here is from genome assembly GCA_937864185.1 of uncultured Chloroflexota bacterium. Lineage (GTDB taxonomy): Bacteria > Chloroflexota > Anaerolineae > 4572-78 > J111 > JAGRBY01. Next base: position 3,539 of record CALMIS010000043.1, on the reverse strand, counting down.
ATAACGTTCATAGATATGTTAGGGCTAATGGGGGTGGTTGGTAACTGGGCAGGCTCGATAACGGTCAATTGATTAGGCGTATCGCCGCCGTCAAGAAAACTCAATAGATCATTATAGTTAGTCTGCCAATCATTTATTGAGTTTTCTAGAGAAGTGATCTCTGCTTGTAAATTCGCAATTTGGCGAGCGCTGAGTGCCGTTTCTAACTCAGCTTTTTGTTCGGTAATTCGATCCTGAGCAGTTTGAATTCTTCGCTCTAATTCATCGAGCTGGTCTCTAATGAATTCGCCACGTTCCTGACGGCGTTGGTTCTTGGGAGAAGTTGGGCTCTGTAAGATTAGTTGATAGGCAACTTTATCAGCAATAGCCACTGCACGCTGTGGCGAGATATCCTGAACATCAATCGCTAGGAGTTGGGTTCGTGGTATCGAGTAAGCATAAACCCGAGATTTCAAATCTTGCCAACTCAATTCTAAACCCAAGCTTTCAACAGTTCCCTGTAACACAGGTTGCCGACTGGTCATTTGGGCATATGACTCGGCTAATTGTTCTGCTAAAGCAAAATCACCGCCACTTATTTCAGTTTTTTGGGTTACTTGCCCCACAAGGAGGGTCGTGGTCGTTTTATAGATGCGGGGCTGTTGAACGCTTGCAAGATAACTGGCCGCTGCAGCCAAAGTCGTGCACAAAAAAATTAACCACCACCATCTTTTAATACCTTTAAAGTACTGACCTATTTCCATAAATATCCTTCTCCCAATAATTCTTACTCAAGGGGTGCTGGATCTAAATATTTGATCCAAACTGGTGCCCAGTCATTGTAAGGAGTCCAGTTATCCCAACCCATGAGCAGACGTTGATCACTACCATCGCTATTCATTATCCAAAGTTGCTGATTGCCAGTGCGGTTAGATGTAAAGACAATTTGGCTACCGTCTGGTGACCAAGAGGGATATTTGTTGATCTCCGCTATAAACGTGTCTTTACCAATTTCCCGAGCGTTATATTCTTCGTTGCTTGCGGTCAACTGTTTCAAGTTAAATGTACCGTCATCCTTGTTATCGATGACCCAGATTTCGTCATCGCCGCTATCATTCGATGTAAATGCAATTTGCGCACTGGTCGGAGACCACACCCCACCGTAAGCAATTCCTTGACCAAAGTTGGTAAGTTGCTTTTCCACTCCATATAAAAAGTCGTAGAGATAAACAGCTGGGGCATCATTCCTTTCACTGGCTGTTTCTCCTGTTCCATCTTTGATGTTTCGATAACGAATTGCATCTTTCGTAAAAGCCCTAAAACGTTTATCAGCTGACCAAGTATCACGAGTAAGAGCGACATAGTAAGGCCAAGTATCTGTTAGAAGACCCACGGACCCCGCTTTTGGATCATAGACATAGACATACTCTTCTAATATGTTTGGGTCCTTTTCATCATATAAATTTACACTACTTTGCTGCCCAATTTTCGGATCAATAACCGAGTAATCTCGTCTAAACTCTTGAATTCGATCTGACTTAAACAGGATTTTGCCAAGAAGTGCTGTTGGAATTAACTGGGGAGTGGGGCTAAGCTTAACTGGGACAGTGGGTAGTAAAAAAGGAATTGAAACAAAGACAGGAGTAGGTGTAGCGGTGACAATGTTGGATGGTGTAGGAGTAGGCGTCCCCGTCGTGAAGGCCTGAGCCGTGGATAATGCAGCTATAGCTTGTGCAGTAGCGGAATTTACTGGAGTTGGAGTTGAGGTCACAACAACCGGTGTAACCCAACTTTCGGGAAGCGGTGTAGGGGTTCCATATCTTTTCGCCTGCCCTGTGGCTTCAGCCGATAGAGTGGCGGCTATGAAGACCGACTCTGGGGTAGGAGTAGCGGTGATGATATAATAATCAATTGGTGTGCTTGAAGGCGTTGGACTTTCTGTGGGTTCAGGTGTCGCAGTAACGGCATTGGTGGAAATTGGAGTAGGCGTACCATACACAATTGCCTCCGCGGTAGATATGGCAGACATAACTTGAGCGGTAGCATTATTTTCGGGAGTAGTCGTCGGTACAACCACAAGATAATCGGGAATAGGAGTAGCAGTTACCATATTAGAAGGTACCCGGGTAGCGGTCCCCACACGAGTGGCCTCAGCTGTTAAATTCAAGGCTATAGCAGCAGCCGTGACAATACTGGCCGGCGTAGGAGTACTAGTTACCACAACATATTTGTAAGATGGTGGCGTGGCTGGGGAAGGACCAACCTCAATTTGAAGTACTACTTCGTTTTTCAGGGTTTGTGGTCCATAACCAGTGTCCCAAGCAAACAGATTGTCAGGACCAACCAAAGGACCGTCGATTCGTATCGAGATTTTTGGGTTTTCATCTTCAATAATCCGTGTCTCTAATTCTCGAATCTGATCAGATGAAAACTTGAATATATTTACTTTTCCTACACGTAAATCTCGATCGCTTAGAATAGGACTCAAGCTTTGTAGGGTAGATGCATTAAATACCGCCTGATAGTTATGTCTGCGCCAGTTTTCATCAATATCGGAGGTCAGTAAGCGCACAGTCCACACTCCGGTGCCGGATTGGTCCTGGTTTCTACTGAGACGATCATCTCGTAAACCGGTCAATTGAAGTGAAGCTTCATGGATTGGCGCTCCACGAGGAATCGATCTTAAGTCAAATTGGATCGCGCTGACATAGATTTGATCCTCAAATACGCCTGCATATAGATACGAGTCGCTAAAATGGTTGCCTCGTTCTTCACCGCTTGCAACCCAGCCAGCGTCGCCAGTATCCGGCGAAAGCAAGTAAAGTTTGCGTCCGGGTAGCGGAGTGCTTGTGGGTGTTGGTGTAACGAGTAAAGCCTCAACCCCCGACACTGATGAGGAGACCCTGTCATCGCTATTGTCAGGAGGTGTAGGTGTCTTCAGTGCGCTAACTACAGGAACAGCCTCTGGTTGACTTGAGGTAACAGCGACGAGTGTCTTTAGTGGAGGAGATTGAATGTTGGTATAATTAAGTACACCGGCAATGAGCAATATAACAGCTACAACGCCCATGGAGAACCAAAATATGTGGTGTTGCGACCAAAACCTGGTTTGGCTGTGAAGCATCGGTTTGGAATTGACTGGTGTCGGTGCCGACGGCAACGAGGTTGACAATTTAATAAAGCGTGAGCAAGTCGGATGCTCATAGGTCAGACAGAAGGCGGATTGGTGCTCGAGCGAGATAGAGCTTTCTTGTCCGCTAGCGTAGCAACGATGAGTGGTTTCAGGATAAGAAAAATGTGAGGCTTGATCATTCGCTAGACCAAGATACGGACATATGGTGGATCCTGACTCTATTTGTTGAGGCATATCTTAATCAACTTTCTTGAGGACGTTACCAAAATTTGGAAAGCCTTTATCTGCCTGGTAAGCCATACAACATGCAATCTACCAAGATTTGATTATAACGGCATCGGAGAAAGGTCGGAAAAAGGTTAGAGAGTAAGATTTCAACTACTGTCACTTAAAAACAAAAATAGTCCACTACAGAAGCTTGCTAGGC
>CALMIS010000042.1 GCA_937864185.1 uncultured Chloroflexota bacterium | reverse complement strand
CTTGACAGGCTGTGCTATAATTTTCACAAAACGGGAGGAACGATGGTCGAGAAAACGATAGCCGTGACTGAAACCCAGAAAGTTCAGGAAATTCTGGCTGATCTGGAGGAATCCTCGTTGCCGGTGGTGCTGACCAGTGACGGCAAGCCGGTGGCTGTCGTGCAGGACTACGCCACCTATCAGGAGATGCTCGACCAACTTGAACAACTTCGCCACGAGGCCTTTGTGGCCAAATCGCTGCAGCGGATGAGCGCTTTTGAACCAGGTCAGACCAAAACCGTTTCGCTCCGAGAGATTAAAGAAAAAGGGGTCGACCGGGTTTTGGCCGAACTCAATGTATCAGCTTGATCGGTATCGATCGTTTGTTTGGTTCAAACTAACGTCCGAAATTCAAAAAGCCGCCCCTAGCCCTCGAGGCGGCTTTTTTGATTCTGTTTTCTAGCCAGGCAACAGGTTGGCTCTCGCCCTGGCCGAGTCAGGCTGGAAGGTCGGTCTATAATTTGGGTCGCGCCCGCGGTCATTCAAACGCGGCTTGGAAAAATCAGTCAGCCGCTATTCAAATAGCCGGTCGCTCTCGTTCGCCAAGGGGCGTATCTTCTTTTTACAAAGATGACCTTATGCCTCCTGCTGTCGCGTTAGCCGTATTCCCGCTGTTCACGGGATGCCGGCGCAAGCGCTAATCTCAAGGGTCTGCTTACCTGTCTGGGGGTCGAATTTTGTCACCTCAACCTTAGCATAGCCGGCCAGCGAGGCGGCGGCCCAAGCTTTGATATCCTTAAACGGCCCTGTGCCATAAGACGGATCGTATAATTTGGACTCAAGCTTACCGTCCTTATTCATATATTCAAATTTGACCATGTTATGGTCGCCCAATTGAAACCAACCGGGCGGATTCTTTATCCCCCCTTGACCCGGGAGACCGGGCTGATCTTGAAAAGCTTGTTGGCCAATTACCACCTGGTTGGCGGTGCCATTTGCGAGCAGGATGCGGGTGGCGTTTAAGACATCGTAGGTGGTTTTGCCGGCATCCAGGTTGCAGACCCCGTTGGGAATTCTCCACTGCCTGATCAGCATTAAATAGGACACGAAGGTATCTTTGTTCTTGGGGTCCTTAAGCGGACCGCGGGGAAAATCCGGTAGGCTGCCGGCGCTAACGTTGGTGGCCCCACTAACCCCCTGCGTCTTGAGCGCGTCGACCATGAAACCGGCCCACACCCCGCACATGGCTTTGGTTTTGTAAAGTAATTCGGCGGTTCCGCCATTGCAAAGTTCAGCCACCAGGAGGCTCTGGCGTTCCAATGCCGTCATAACCGTCCATTCGAACCAATACTGAAGTTGCACCTGGCTGACGCTGATTTCGCCCGTGGCCGGGTTGAGTTCCCGACGCTTCACCTCTCTGTCTGTAAACTCCGGCCAAATAGCTTCAACCACTTCCAACTCTTCTTTTAAGTCCTTACCCTTGGCCTGCTCGGTCGTAAAATCGACGATGGTTAAATATAACGGGAACGCAGGCTTTTTCCACAACAGATACAGCGGATGGCTGCTTTGGCCCCCGGCCAGCTTCTGGTCGTTGACTTCGATTTGCCAGTTGATGGTCATGGGCTTGAAAGAGTTCACGGTATCGGGCAGATTGCCGGAGGTCAGGGTCGTGGCCACGATCTCGTCACCCTGTTGAGCAACCGCCTGGTTGGTCGTAAAGGTCAGGGTCTTGTCGCCCAGTTTGGCCGTACCGCTGACCTTGACGTTCTTTAGGCCTTGGGCCCCACTAACCTTAAAACGGACTTCCTTAAGCGTGATCTGGCTGCCTTTAACGTAAGCAAGCGGCCAGTTCTTTTCGGTCTGACCATCCGGCTGGCAATCTTTCCACTCTGCCTCGTGCTTGGCATCCGTAGCTTTTCTGTTGTCACAAGGCGCGGCAAATTGTTCCATTTTTTGATGGGAGTCACGGCCAAATGGGTCTTGGTTAGGCTTGAGGCGATCACGGATAATTTGTAAGGCTGGGTCAACGGCAAAATCCACCAACCAAACCTGAATGGTTGGCGTGAGCACGGGGGGAGGCATTGGGGTGGGGGGCATAACCGGCGTGGGCGTCAGGGTGGGAGGGGCGGTCGGCGTCGCTGCCGTTGTGGGCTCGGTGGTTGGTTCGTCGGTTGGTTCGGTGGTCGGGCGTGGTTCGCTGGTGGCTTCCTCAGTGGGGCTGGGCGCGGCAGTTGGTTCGGTGGTTGGCTCAGCGGTGGGTAAAGGCTCGCTGGTTGGTTCGGCGGTCGGGAGTGGTTCGCTGGTGGCTTCCACAGTGGGGCTGGGCGCGGTGGTTGGTTCGGTGGTTGGCTCAGCGGTGGGTAGAGGTTCGGCCGTGGCCTCGACCGGGACAATTTGTCGCGGATCGACCGGCCGGGGGGCCGCCGCCCCATCGTCCTGACTGGCGGCTGCCCACAGCGGCGCCACCCCAAGCAGTGGCGCGCCCAAGGCCAGCAACAGCAGCAGCCGTAACAGCCCCCGGCCTAGTTTGGCTTGAAGGCGATGATTATACATGGTTGCTTCTCCTTTTTTCTTTTATCTTGATCACTTAATTGTTTTGGAATGGCGGCCTCAAATTCCGGCAGCAAGCGCCGGCCTGAACTCTCTTCCTTAGACCATAGGCGTCTCCTTTTCGTAAGGACCGAGGGCGACCAAGTTGCCAAAGGCAAAGCAGTTTGTCCAACCTCACCTTTCAAAAGGTTTGACGCACAAGATCAATAAATGGATGTATCAAGGGAACAACTTTGCCACGAGGTCTTTGGGGCCAAAATAATTGAGCGGAGCATGGCCTTTAACAGAGGTCAGACTAAAACTGTTTCACTCCAAGCGATGAAAGAAAAAGGGGTCAACCGGGTTTTGGCCGAACTCAATCTATCAGCTTGATCGGTATCGATCGTCTGTTTGGTTCAAACTAACGCCCGAAATTCAAAAAGCCGCCTCTGGCCCTCGAGGCGGCTTTTTGATTCTGCTCTCAGAAGTAGGCCGAGCCTCAGGCCATCAACCGGCGAGTCCGGCCCGTACAGCCTCGGAGCAGAAGGGAGTCAGGCTAGCTCAGCCCGGGAGTCTGGGTTCAGGTCAGCGGTAGAGCATCAGAGTTATGGTCGGCCATTTTGCGGGTCCAGGGCCAGGCCGGCCAACGCAAAGTGGCCCGATATTGGTTGAAGTCGCTCGCCGGCAGGTTTGGCTCGTCAATCCTGACAACAATAGCCTGACCACGATCGATGCCGACAGCCTGAACCTTGTTCGCGAGATCCCTATCTGCCAAACACCGACCAGCCTGGCCCTGGATAATCTCGATCAGCTGTGGGTCAGCTGCCGGGTTGAGGACAATCTGAAGGTGGTTAGTGCCGCTGACGGCAGCCTGATCAAGACGATTCCGCTTGCCGCTATTAATTTCCTCCACCCGGCCACTGGATATCGGCTTCATACAAAAGGAGCAGGCCTAGATTCTTAACTTTTTCGGAGTCCAGGTAGTAGCAATTATTTCCAAGAATGTTTTCGATTTCAACATTACCATCCTTCATTCTTTGCAGTTCGACCGGGATGCCGTCTTTCCGATCCACAGTGATGCCCCACTCACCTAAGGCACTGGCCCCACCAAGTTGTTTCTCCCCAGTTGTATCTTCTTCTTTGAAGGCAACTTGAATCTTGTTGGCTTTTGCTGGCGTTATGGTCAGTTTTAGATCATTTCCGAGTGGAAGTATTCCCGAGGCCAGATCAACCTTAAGATATAGGCCCTTTATTTTGTAATGGGTTGCATTGGGTGGAAAGAGCTTTTCTGAAATATTTAACTTCAACTCGTGTTCCGTCTTGCCCGTTTCCGGATTCATAAAGCGGTGCCAGGCGGTAGAGAACTCGTGCTTAAGGCTGAGAATCCGGCAGCCCTCGGTCTTGGTGAGCAACCCTTGGATCTTTGTCCGCAAAACACCATCAAAATGCGCCGTGTATTTGAGGTGAATGATCACGTCAGAGATGCTGTCAAAGTCTATGCGGTTGGTCGCTTTTGGCATCTCCAGTTCCCAGTCCGATACGGCACCGGTGCCTTCAAACGGCAGGTAGCGCTCATCGCGGAAATTCAACTCAAACATGCCACTGTCGTTGACACCACGCGAAATCGCGATCTGCTGGTTCTTGATCCAGTTAGATCTGACACTTTCGCACCCGGTGTCTAGCTCTAGAGTGTTATTTGCTTTGTTGAGCGCTGTCGTATCGGGTTCCAACAGGGTCCTATGACTTGTTTGGGTGAGGGTGGCTTTGATAGTTTCGTATGGCCCTACAATCGCCGGAATAGAAAGGGCGATGGTCTTGATTTTCCGGCAGTAATGTCCCGGGAAATCGTAATCAAACAACCCCTCTTTGAGTTGGAATTGGCAGATCCCGTTTGTCTTCAGCTTAATCAGGGCCAGCGGATTGAGCTGGGCCAGCGAGATCGTTTTTTCTATCTCGAAGGGGCGAGTGTTATTATCCAGATAAACCTTTTCTAGCTGGCTCAGCTCGAGCATAAGCCGCTCACCGGCCAGCAGTCCCTTTTTCAGGCTGTCCCAATGGCCGAAGTTGATGTAAATCTCCTCGGTATCTCGCTCGTACTGGTAGGCTTTCTCAGCTGACTTGGCCAGATCGTAGGCCAGTTTATAAGTTTGGAAATAGAGCCCCGACAATTGATTCGCCAGCCACTGATACAGGTCTTTGCTGCTAAATTTGTCTCTCAGGAATTCGTAGAGCTCATCCGTCTGGGCGATATTCTTCTCGTGAATTTCAAGCTCGCTTTTCGCAATCTGTTCACGCAGCTTGGCGGCGGCAAGCTGCTTGTCAATCTGGTCCAGATCGTGGTCGGCTAGCTGTTCCTGAAGCGCCCAGTCCTGGTTGCGGCGATCAAAGACGCCCATAGCTGAACTCATTGAACCGGACAAGTGTTCTTTACGCGCTTGTTCCGCGTAATAGTTAGCTACCGCCGAAAGGGCTGCGCCGATTTCCCTGCCGCCAAAGGTCATGGCAAATGGCGAGCCTAACTGCGGCATCATCCGTGCCAAGGAGGCAAGAGAGTTCCAGGTACTACTCGATTGCTCAAGGAACCAGGCCATAAACATGGACGTGAGGTATTTTTCCTCATAGCTGGACAAGCCTTTCTGGATAAGATCTCTGTAATGCTTTTTCCTCGTGGTCGCGCTGGCCTTGCTCTCGAGCAGGGCAGCCTGGCTCGCGGCTGCCTCGTCGCGCTGATCCTCCCTGACGGTTGTGGTCAGCCGCAAAATGGTCTTTTCGTGCGTTGAGCGCAGCAGAGCCAATCCCTCGGCATCTCGCTTTTCCAGGGCGCTTAACAGAGCCGAGCCCAATTGCTGAACCGTGGCGCAAAGACTTTTCGCCTTTTCAAGCATGAAGGTGAAGCGGTACAGCGGCACAGACCGGGCGATCTCGGTCAGGACGGAGCTGATATCTCTGCCGGCAGCGGCCGCCTGTACCAGCGCCATAGGGCTGATCGCCGGCGAGTAGAGCGCCAGCTGGCGTGCCATGCCCTTGATATTCAGACAAGTGCGGATCTTGTTCAGGCTACTCTCCACTCGATCCCAGTATTTGACGAGGTCCTCGTTCTCTGGGACGCAGAAGTAGAAACAGAAGGCGTTATTCAAGCCAGAAACGCCGCTCCCTGACCCTGCTGCAATCGGTGAGTTCTCAAGCTCGATCAGGAACTCGGGGACTAGGCTGCCCTGCTTGTACTTCTGCTCAATATCTTCATAGGTCGATGTCCGCGATGGCTTGGGCGCACCCAGCTTTTCGGGTCGGGGTCCGAGCAAGTTGTAGGCCAGGATATAGAGCTGGGTCGCCTCGCTGATTGCCTCTCGCGTGTCCTGCGCGAAGAGGTAGTCACCCCAATCAAGTAAGTTATCAATATACCTCATTACGATTGCCTTTTGGTAAGCGCTCCACCTCAGCCGGGCAATCGCATGGGGCTTGAAGGGATGCTGGTGGTACTCAGCCAACGCCGCTTGGTTAGTAAGCATATCTTGCAGACTTTCCAGCATCAGGTCACGGAAAGGCAGGAAGCGCCAGACGATGTCGCTTGGTTTTTTCAGGATCTCACCCTGCTCGGGCTGCTGGATGGTGGGGTTGTAAAGGTAGTGATACCACTTTTGCGCCTCGCTGAACTTCTGGTCGGTGTTGAGGCTGTCGGCTACCAGGAAGGGGGTGTGGAAGAAGACTTCCCAGTAGTAGTGGCCGTATGCACCGGTGAAATCGAGCGCAGAGCCAGAGTAAGGCAGTGTAGCGCTTATCGTATAGGGGTGCGGTTGCAGTCGGCTAAAATCCAACTCCGTGTTGTTTTGCTGGGATTGTACGCATAGTAACCCCTTGATCCCTTTAAGCAACACCCGTCGGCTCAGATTATGGATCGGATAAGTCGAGGCGCGAGTGAATCCGACTCCGGCTTGCCAGAATGGAGTCCAGCCTTGAAACTCAACGAGGAAGATCTCGTCTCCTTGATCGAAGATGAACCGGTTTGGCTCCTGGCTATTGTTGACAACCCTGATGACAGCTTGATCGGATATATTCCCTAAAATTTCGACCTCCTGAAACGGACCAACATCAATATCGGAGGACAAGAAGCTGGCTTCACTAAAAAGGTTCGAACTGTCTACCGCCGGTCTCACAACGGAAATGAACAACAGTTTTGTCGAAGAGGGCCTTAGCGCCTTCACCAGGCCAGGAGTCAATGGTGGCGCCAAGGGGGTAAGGGCAAGATTAATGTGCAATTTTCCGTTCCAGAACCCTTGGATCCCAAATGGCTTGATCTGCCCATTATGATGCCAGACCAAGACCCCTCCATACCGGAGATTGATGGCATCTGTGTCATTTTTGTCCGAAGCGGGATAAACGGACTGCCAGTACTGTCGCAGGAATTCATCGATATAGGCGTTTTTGGGATCGAAATAGGTCAACATCCCCTCGTACTCGCCCACTTCCGCGAGTGTCTGTGGTTGCATCCAGCTCTTGTTGAAATCGTAAAACGAATATTTGATTGTCGCTTTGTGTTTCTCGACAGGGTCCTTGGAATTTCCCCCCTCGATTTTGGACTCCTTCGTCGTGCTAAGCTCCACCCAGAAAATAAACAGTCGCTCAAACGCAAAGACCGGCGAAACTACCTCAGCCTTAATGCTGAGATTGACCCGCTCCCAAGCGGTCCAGGTGGTCTGCTTTTTGTAGACGCGGTAGTAATAGGTGTACGGCTGCGTATTCGTGCGGCCTAATAGGTAGAGGGTATCGGTGGCGGTGTCGTGGTAGCTGCCGGCGATCTTCAGGTTGGCCAGCTCCGCGAATTTGTTCAGATAGTTGTGGTACGCCTTCTCAACATTCTCATCGGTCATCTCGCCTTGCAGCAGCTCATCCTCGAGCTCCTTAAAAATCGGCGACTTATCGTCGCGCAACTCGGGCTCGATGTAGTTCTCCGGGTAGAGGAAAACTTTGCGGTTGGCCTCCCAAACCCGGTAGTTCTTCATCCACTCCCACTGCTTCGTCGGTACACTTTCCGGCTCGACGCCCGGCTCCAGATTCATCTGGCACCGCTGGATATAGAGCTGCAGCGTCGCGATCCCCTGAGCGATCCGGGACGTCGTAGCGCAGCTGGTCATCTCTACGTCGATCAGCAGGTAGGCGTACAGGTCGCGCAGCTTTTCCATCCGGGGGACAGCCGCGGACCAGTTTCGGTCGATATTCCAGATGGCGTAAGACGCCAGCGCGTCGCGCTTTAATGTGCGGACCTTGTCGGCCAGCGGCTCGTACTTCTTTTTCCACTCGGTCTCGCTGTATTTAGCCTTGAGGATCTCCAGGGCTGACTTGGCTCCCGCAATGCAGTCAGCCCAGGCGCCGTTCGCCACCTTAACCCACTCCAGCAGCGGACTAATGCCCAAGCCCATATACAGGCTAATGTTGAAGCACTTTTCTAATTGGTGGATAGCAGGGACATGGCTGTAATTTGTGTCCGGGACCGGCCAAAACCGGTCAAACAGCAACTTGACTTCTTCTGTATCCCAGCGGGTCAGCTTCGCTAAGCGCTTGATTTTTTCTGATCTATTACCCGGCTTGAAGTAGTCGATCACGGCCTCGGATGTGTCATTGAAATCCTTTGTCAATTGCTTAAACGTATAGAGCGTTTCGATATCCGCGATCGTGAGCGCCTTGATATCGCCAATGTTGTAGTATTCCGGGTGGAAAACGATACTATTTACCTCTGCCGTGCTCAGCGAAACCGCGGCGGCTAGCGACAGGCGCACATGGACGGGCCGGAGGAAGGCCAAGATCTGCTGTGGGATGGCCTGAGTTTGCCCAATTGGCGTTGAGAGGAGGCTGAGCAGAGCTGTACCTTCGAGTGTCTGGGCCGCGAAGGTGATCACGCTCTTTAACAGATCGGGCTCAACGTTGAAGAACACGGCCAGCCGCTTGAGAGCGATCTTTTTCTCGTCGTATCCCTTCAGAAGCTCGATGACTTGTTTCTCAAATGTGGCTGGTTGCGCGCTCGCCGGCACAAGCGCCGGCGGTAGGCCGAGGGTGAACCCTTGCGCCTCGGGTGTAAATGTATCGGCCAAACGCGCTCCAGTCTTCTCTTTCACCAAAAAGCCGTTTGTCACCAGGTGAGCATAGAGCTTCGCCGCCTGGCTTTGATCGACACCGTCGATGGCGGTAAATACCGCGCTTTTGATCAGTGCGTTTCTGAACTCCTGGGCAAGCTCCTCGGTCAGCAGCCGGACCGCCGGGTCGGTATAGCCGGCGTCGACGTAAGGGTTCACGCTTTCGGTCAACAGATAGTGCAGCTCATAGATGCTCAGGTCCACTGTCTCAAGCCAGCCGGTGACCTTAACCAGCTTCTCGAAATCTGGCAGGCTGTCGATCTCAGCGGTAGCGATCAGTCCGTCTCGCTGCATCAGGCCCAGGAGCCAGATGAATTCCTTGACGTCTAAGTCGAGTGCCTTTGGGATACGGCTGAAGCGGTACAGCCGCGAAAGATTCTCGTGGCTCAAGTCGAGCGTGGTCGCGGCCGGACTGTTGACCTGCTCGACGATCAGGTCCAACTCCTCATCGGTGATCTCGAGGGCAGCCAGCAGGCGGTTGCGGTTCCCATCAGCGGCGCTGTTTAGCTGCCAGGTCGTTGGCTGCGCCGGATCATACGGCGTGCCCCCTTTCAGGATATCGGGGTGGTTGAACAGCCGGTTGAACAAGTCGAGCGGGGCGGACTTCGGAGTCTCGCCCTGGCCGATTGCCTTGACGCGATACCAGAAGCTACACAGGACATCCAGCGGCAGGTCGTACGTATCCTGCCACTCCTTGATCTTGGCTAGCGCTGTGAGCGCGCTGCCGATCTCGGCCGGGTCGCTCCCCCCACCGACCGACCACAACACCCAGTCCAGATCGGCAAACGTCCAGCCGAGCTTCGTCGCGAGCCGGATGAAGCGATGAATGTTGTTGAGTTTTCGCTCCGAGAAATTGGCGATCTTCTCCAAGAGGACTGTGCTGCCGAACTGGTCAGTCTCGGTGTCAGTCACAACTGACAAGGGACCCAGTCCATCGTTGACCTTATTGATAAAAAAGCGGGCCTGGACATTACTGGCCCTCTCGGCCTGGCTAAGATCCTGGCAGAGCAACTCGTCCAGCTCTGTTCTGGACAAGCCGGTGTGCTGCATGAACGTCTTGACCCGGGCCAGTCCACCAGCGGCACTGGAGTAGAGCTTCTGACTATCGATCCCATAGATCTTTGCCAGGTCATTCTGACCTAACCCGTAGGTTCTCAGCAGTCCCTGTTCTTCCTTGGACAGGCTCAGGTACTCGGCGGCCACCGCGGCCTCTGACGCCCCCAACACCTTATAGATCTCCGAGAGCGTTTTCCGGAAATGGCTAAGGTAGATTCTCATTTCCTCCAGCGGCCTGTTAAATGGTAGGCTGAAGGGATGGACCGCTTCAAGTAGCTTTTTGTACGGTATCTCCGGGTTGGTCGTGCTCGCGCCGAGCTGTGCTGCCAGGATCTCATTTGTGATGTCAAGATACGACACCAAGGTCGTCGTGTGCTCGCAGTCGAGCGGGATCTGCCACAAGTCTGGTCGCCGCCGCTTGAGCGTAAACTCGGCCGGGATCTGGTTGCTTGGACTTTGCGTGATGTTGAGGTCGATAAAGCGCATCAGATCCACGAAGTAGGCTGCCGGGCCAAAAATCGACTGGCAATCATCACATTCGTAGAAGTTCAGACTGCCGAACATGTCCTGATAGCTCTGAAAGGATTGATAGTACTGCTGGAGCGCGTTCGACGTATTGTTTGACAGTTGTTTCTGCCAGGCCGGCGATGAAATCAGGTCTTTGACGTTGGCCCACTGGTGCAGCGTGTTCTCAGCAATACCAAGGGCCTGACTGTAGATGGCTTGGGGAATAGCCGGGCTGGGATTGGATAACCGCTCGGTGTACCGCTCTACGAACTGCTTCTCGGTCATCAAAATGATCTTGTGGGCCGAGTCCAGATCGTCTTCGAGCAGAACCTGGGCCGTTTTGAAGCGAGGATGCAGGCGAAATAGCCGCTGGTAGACCATAAGCTGCTGCTTGAGGGCGGCTTGGTCAGCTTCTGCAAGCCCGTCCCAGCTAAACCGGGGGGCTTCTTCGCCGTCGTGGGTCACAGCCGTGGCATAACCGCGATGGAAATCAGCGTCCCGCAAATCGAGTCGCGGATTGTTCTGCAGGAAGGTGCCAAGTTTGGCCAGCTCGCGTTTGAGGGCTTCCACTTTATCAGCGGGCGCTCGCTGGGGATCGTTAACAATCGCAGCCAGGCCCAGCCGGCCGTAGAGCCTGAGACCCTTTCGGAGACGCTCGAGGCTTCTTTTTACCCGAGCACGTTCCCGGCGATCTTCGCTGGGCCAGTGTACTTTTCTGAAGGGGATCTCCTGCTCCAGCGCAATACCCGGATTGGCGCGCAGGAACGGCTCCACGCAGGCCAACTCTTCTTGAAAAGCCTCAACCTCCTGGGCCAGCAGCCGGTCAAAAAACGTCTCGGTCGGAAAAACCTCGGCCACGGCGGACTCCAGGTAAATGGCATACTCTTCGAGGGCCCGGTCCCCTACAAAAGACTCCGGCGGCGCGATCCGATGTTCCTTGAGGAGGTTCAGCCAGCCTTTCTGGTCTAGCGGAATGAGATCGCGCAGGCAGTGGGTAGGGCGCGCTTTCAAGACTTGGGCCAGTTCAACGTTCTCCTGGGCCAGGGCTGTCAGATCGAAGCTTAACTTGATGTCTTCAATCTCTTCCGGCGAGGCAAGCGCTTCTTCCGCCAGCCGCTGCCAAAAACCGGCATGGAGGCCGCCGCACCGGTCCAGAACTGCTTTAAAGCGCTCAACGCGTTCCGCCTGCTCGCCCAGCGGAGTCAGGGCCAGCACGCTGTTCAGCCGGGTTTCCCTGACCAGATCGGTGAAAAGTGGGTGCTCGTCGAGCGGCCGGCCGAGCTGGAGAAGGTCGTCAATCTTTTGGTCATCTGGAAGGTTGGTCAAGAGCTGTTCGTACTCCTCACGCAGCGCTTCGTCTTTGCTGACTCTATCGCGCAAAGCATGGGTGGCGAACTCCCGCAGCGTGATGTCTTTGATTGCCACGAAGTCAGGTAGTTCCAGTTCCGCAATTACCTTCGCCAGAGGCGACTCCGCTCCCCCGGCCAGATGGACGGCCAGGTTGGCCTGGAGGGCTTCGTTGAGACGGGTTACGAGGGTTGCTCTGGTCTCGCCCTGCTCGGCAAGCATTTGCGAAACCGATAATCGGGTATTGGCTAAATTTTCCGCCTCGCTATTCATCGTTTCTCTCCCCATGTTCGATACTACCTAGGAAAAAGCTTTTCATGAGATTGTGTCTTAGCAATTCTTGGAATAAAGCTATAGGCTGGATTAGTACGCCATTCCTCAGGATTTCGGCTGCGGCGCAGGGCGAATGGGTTAAGCGAGTTAACATCTTTTCTCAAAACATCAATTGCCTTTTCGCCACCGATCAATATTCTGTTCGGATCAACAACATCAAAGCCCTCGATGAGCTTAATGAAGGTCTTGAAAGGATCCTGGCCAGGTTTTAGGATTTCACTAAACATAGCCCCGTACGCGTTTGAAATCAGGTCTTCATAAGTGAATGCGCTTGTCGCCCATCCCATTTGTTGCATTCGTTTGGGATCCCAGCCCCAACCCCCTTCCTTCAACCAGTTAGGAGCATCTTTGGGTAATCTTGGTTTGAGCCACTGATGGAAAACCTTCCAACCAGGCGTGTCTCCCAACATCTTTGTTGCAAATTGATGGGTTTCAATGGCATAGGATGCACCAAATGCCAGCATAGCGCTCTCGCCATAGATTGGCTTTGAGCTACCGAACATGACTCGAAATAGGGAAAAATTACGCTCTTTAAGCTTCTGGGCGTGGCCAGCAACAGTAAAGAAATGACCGACATCGATCCAACCGACTCTTGTGTAGATGAACTTGTTGCTGGCATCATCCATACCACCTGGGTTAAAGATCTTTTGACCAAGGGCTAGTAGTTGCTCGGAAAGAGGCATTTTCGCCCAATTTGCCTTAGCCTGCTCAAATGAAATGCCCATCTTTCTCGCCTGGGCAGTCAGATACCCGCTGAATTGCTCCTCCAAATCTTTCCTTCCAGCAATTCGATCAGGATTCACGAACTTTCCGTCCGGATCTACCAAATTTAGCGGACTATTGCGTACATAGATATAGGGATTGGGACCGTCAGCTTCTCCAGCCGGATCGCAACTCAGCCACCGTCCCAGCCACGGCGCATAGTATCTCGCCCCGAAATAGTACAGACCGGTCGAGTCGTCTCGCTCCTTGCCGCAATAGCGATAGTCTTTCAGCTTCACCTCCCGCTCTTGCTCGCCGGTGACGATTGAGGTCCCGCCGTAGGGGAAGTACTCCTCGTAGCTGATGATCTCCGCGTCGCCGTCCAGTTCCAATGAGCAGGAGCCCAGGTGATTGCTCAACTGGTAGTGAAGGCGTCGCTTCCCAACCTGGTCGGTCTCTTGTTGGCGATCATCCTTTGTCCAGTGATGGGCCAGGGCGATACGGCGTTTATCGTCAGTAACATACAGGGTCTGTCGTTCCAGAATGGTGGTTACGCCCTGGTTGGTTTTGCGCTTGAGGCGCTTGATTTCAAGATCGCCCAGGTAAAGCTTGTCCTCGATCTCCAGAACGGCGCCCTGGTTGAGGTAACGTTCGGCGACTTTGCGCACCCGGTTCCCGGCGCCGTCATAGACATAGCATTCGCTGTCCGGGGGGGCGTTGGCGCGCTGGATAAGGTCCACGGCGGCGATGTTATCCCGGTAGTTCCAGCGGATCTCGCGCAGGTGTTCGAGTTCCACCAGGTTGCCGTTGGCGTCGTAAAAGTCGTCCGGGCTGGCGCCGGCCTGGAGCATCTCCTGGGGAACGGCCCGGTTAGACGTTTCCGCTGGCACCAAAGTGCGCGTCCAGGAGCGGGCCGATTGCGCCGCCGTGTGCCGCATCTCGGTCAGGTTGCCGGCGGGGTCGTAGGTATAGGTCTCAAGGTAGGGCTGCAGTTTCTGCACGTCGTTGGGGTGCGCGACCTGTTGGCGCAGGGGTAAAAACCGGCTCTGTTTGAAGGCGCCGTGGCTCAGGTCGTCTTTTGTCAAGGCCGGATGTTCCCGGCCGGTCGCCGCGATCAACTGGTAGAGGGCGTCGTAGCTGTAATCGCAGCGCGGCTCGACCAGGTGTTGATCGTAAAAGACCCGTTCGTGGGAGTAGTCGGTGAGGCGGCTGATATTGCCAACCGGGTCGTAGACGTATGAAATGTCCTGCAGCAGCTTGTTATCGCGCTGCCGGTAGGTCTTGAGCCCGGTCAGGCGGAAGGTCTCTCGTTCGTAGATGTATTGGGTTGCGACACCACTCCCATACACGATCCGCTCGCGCTGGCCCTTGGGGTTGTAGGTGATCGACTCCACAAAAACGATCGGAGCAAGATCATTCTTAAAGGTCACCTCAACGCGCTTGAGCAGCCCCGACGGGTGGTACTGAGGCTTGTATACGCTCTCATCGGCATTCTTCTGGGTGACGATTCGTTTCAGGGCGTCATATTCGGTCTCGGTGACGAAGGGCGGTTCGTTTTCCAAGGCGACCGCAGCCGGGTTGTTCCAGTTGGCTTCGAACTTATACTCCGCCCTGAGCTGCCGCTGGCTGCGGCGCGCTTCGCCGTGGATGTCGTACAGCTCGAACTGCTGGATGCCGGCCTGGTCATAGTGCCTGACCAACTCCCCGCGTAGATTTTTAGCCTTATCGTTGGGCTGGCCTTCGCCGTAGATCATCTTTTCGACAATCTGGTTCAGCCCGTTGCCCTGCACGTGGATATCAAGAGGACGCTGCAGGAGGTCGTATGTGGTCGACACATGAAACCCCCGGTTATCCCAGGCATGGATCGGTTTGGCCATGGCATTAGGCAGGGTCAGATTGAGGCCGGCGTCCACGCTATTGGCGGAGAGTTTCTCCCCGGCCATGTCAAGGGCGTAGACGAAATTTCTGACCTTCCGCAGCGGAGGCCGCGTTTGGTTAAGGCTATACTGGCGCGGATCGATGATCGCCCGTTCATTGCCGTCGATGTCTAGCTCATACTCGGTCACTAGTTGCTGGCCATTCAGGTTCTGCTCGAGGTGTAGGAACCGTCTGCCAAAGTTTGTCAACACCGACTGCCTGGGCGTATTGGCGTGCTGCATGGCTTTGGCGAGCGCGTCTTTCTCATCTTTGAACTCAGGCGCGTTGTTGCTTAGATTGCTCTGGTAAAATCGCGAGTCTGCTACCGTGTCATTCTCGTCCCAGCTCACTTCTAGCCAGGGCGAGAACTCGACCTTGGAGTAAAAGCCTTTGGGGGTATCGGTACGGACAACGCGCAACAGCGGATCGTAATGGATGACGGGGGTCACCCCGTACTCGGTCAATTCCTTTTCCGGTTCATAGGACGCGATGGAGCTGTAAAACGGCTCATACTGTTTGACCGGTTTGGCTTTGTTGTTATAGACTGTTCGCCCGGAAACCAGCCAGCGGTCTGAGCAGTAGCCCTCGACGAGTCTGCCCCCAGCGTCGCGCAGCAACTGCCCGCTCCTATCGCGCCCAAAGGCCTGGCCCGGTTCCACCTTCACCTTTTTCTGGATCTCCCGCCCGAAGCCATCGGTATAGGCCAGGTGAAACTGGATCTGGCTTTTTGTCGCGCCTGAAAGCTCACTCCCATGCGTTTCGCGCAGCAGACTCAGCGAAAAGGCCGGTTCGCCCCGGTCTTTCCAGGCGAACAAATCGTAATAGAAGTAGCTGGTGGCATTTTGCAGAAAGGTGGCTGGGCTGCTGAGGACGGCCTGCAGCGAGGTGGCCGCCACAGCCTGGTACTGCGATAGGGGCGCATCGCCTTTGGCTTGTCCTGCTTCGGTGCCGTAAAGCGAGGTGGCCCGGATCATGCCTAAGGGATCAAAAAGAGCTTCTGAAACATTGTCGTTGAGATCGGTGATACGCTTCGGCTGAATAACGGCGTAGTCAAGCTCCGCCTGGGTCATATTATTGAGCGAATCCCGAACTTGAACCAGTCCCACCCGATAGGGGTCATACTGCGCGGTGGTTTCGGCGCCAAAGGGGTCTTCGGATTTGGTTGGCAGGTAAAATTCTTGGTCGTTGCCGTAGGACTGAATCAGCCCGGGATTCCACCAGTAGCTATCGGCCAGCTTGTATCCGGCTTCGCTTTGGAGCATAGGGCCGGTAACCTGCGCGCCAAAGACAGCCTGCACCTGGAGAGCGGAGAAAACGGCCTCTGCCGAGTGATGCAGCAAGGCTCGTTCCGTCGTCGAATCCAGTGGCAAGAAATCAGACTGATTATCATTCCAGTAGTAGTGCCGCTGCCAGGTCAGTAGTCTGGATTGCAGTTGCTGGTAGCTCAGGGCCTGCTCGAACCGCAGGAGATTGGCCGGCTGGAGGGCTGTCGAGAGCTGGCTTTGCAGATCTAAAGAGCAAAAGTAACGACTGCCCTTGAGATCCAGACCTCCAATCTCAAAACGTCGATTCTCACAGGGAATGCCCAGAAGATAAAATTGAGCGGTCTCATTGATGAACCGATTAACGGTGGCGACGGCTCTCATCTGGGCCTGTTCAGGATAGACATGCCGGCCGGTAGCGGGACGGCGAGGGTAATAGACCCGGCATGACTGCAGCACGCTGCCGAACTCATCCACCTCCAGAGTAAACTGGTGCTCGATGCGGGGGTCGTCGGGAACCCGTTCGTAATGGTACGTAATCGTCTCGTGAGGATGGACGAAGAAGACCGCACGCTGCTGCCCCAATCGGGGCTGGAGCAGCCTGACCTTAAAGTTCGCCTCGGTCACAGTATAAGGATGCGACGATTGATCCGGCTTGCGGTCTTCGGCATAGACTTCTTGCCGCAAGAGCTGGCCTCGCAGGGCGCGGTAAGCTTCCCGCAGGCTTTGGGCATCGAGGCTGCTGTAGGCCGCGTCAAACACACTGTCAGGCAGTAAGCGAGCCTGCGGGTCGCCGTTATAATACTCGGTCTCGTACTGCCTGGATAACACCCCTGCCCGCTCATAGGCTCCCGTGTGGTACCAGGTCCTGGTCCAGACAGGCGGGACGTGTAGCCCGGCCGGAGCGACCTCAAAAGGTATATCCACGAGACCGGGCTGGGAGAACTGTTCAAAAGCCTGCGTGTCTCGCTGCTCCACACAACCGAAGCCTCTAAATTCCCGCTCCTGCCCATCGAAATAGCCGTGGTGGTAGTTGTAAGTGGTTACCAGCTTTGAGCCGGAGATGTGGTCCACCGTCTCCGTTTTCTCGATGACATGCACCGGAAATGGCAGCCGGCTAATCCAAGGTTTGCCGGCCTGCTCGTCTTCTAGATAAAACCTGGTGGAACTCGCATACTTCACGCGCGTCGTCGCCCCCATATTGTCAGTCAGTTCGATCAGCAGATGGGGTTTGATGCCGCCGGTGAAATCGTAGTAGTCATGGCGTACACCGGGGTAGCCGGCTTCATTCTTGGTCAGTACGGCGCAGGAGGTGCCATTGCCCAGAACATCGGCCACCTGCATCTGGTCGAGGTTGTCAAATCCCTGCGGCAGTTGAATCGAGACGGGATCGCTGAACGAATTGCCGCTCTGGTTGAAGTAGACATCGAGGCGATCTTTGTAGGCATAGATCAGATCCGTCGTCCCCGACCCATCAATATCGGCCAGGAACAATCGGGCCGGATCCAGGTTCTCGCCAAAGTGGGGTGCATTGTTAAACAGGACTCGCGGGCCAAAGCGCCCATAGCCCAGATTAGGCCAGCACTCCACAATCCCATTCCTGATCCGCACCCGGTGGCTGAGCCCGTCACCGAACATATCAGCGTAGCGCCAGGCCTGTTCTCTGGAGGCGTGATTCGTGGCCGGAAACGCGTCCACAGCGTGGGATTTGGCCAGTCGAATGGGATCGTGGTAGCCCTGTTTGGCCCTGCTGGCATAGTAGGAAAGGTAGTCATCCTCCATCACCAGGAGATCGGCAAAGCCATCGCCATTTAGATCCACCGTCTCAGTTTCAGGGCGGCGTAGATCGAGGACAGGGTAGGCCTCAAAGCGCCTGAAGGGCTCCCAGCTACCGTCAGGCTTGCTTTGATAGAAACCGGCGCGAGAGGCGGCCTGCACAACCAGGTCCAGTTTCCCGTCTCCCCCCAGGTCCATCAAAGCGTACTGGGAGTCGGTCAGCGTTCTTTCCAGCGGAAACTGTGGCACGGTCTGGGGTTGATCGAAGGTGCCGCTGCCTTTCCCCCGCCAATAGATGATAGTGGTATTGTCGCTGTAGAGCACCCCGCAGATCCCTTCGCCGTAGAGATCCACCATCTGGAAGCCGGCTTGATTAATCAGGCCCGGAATCGTTCCCTCAGATTCCACGTGTAAGGGCTGGAAAACATGCGCCGTTGGGTCGAAGGTGGAATACTTGAATTCCAACGGGGGGATGTGAGCTATGTCATAAGCGCTGTCTTTTTTCTGGTAGCCTTTCTGACTGATCGCTGTCAGAAAACTCATGAGCGGAGTTTCGTCATAGTCAAAATCGGTGGATCGCACCAGGCACGGCTCACCCCCCAGCTCAGCGAAGTGGTGGAACATCAAGACTCGGCGGCAAAGCCGGTGGGTGCGAATTTCAAAGCCCGCCCGGTAGGATGAAAAGGAATCGCTTCGTTTTGACCAGGGTGAGATTTCTTTATGAACCTGGTTACTCAAATCATGCTCACCATAGTCAAAAACGATTTCAAAAGCCCACTGCTCGAGACTGTTTCCATCGAAGTAGTTGCCGTAGCGAATGCGTTTGATATATTTGTTGGCCGTGTGGATTCGAGCGAGCTCGTTTAGATCATTGGGTACATTTTTCTCGTCTTCAGCCTTATACTCATACCTTATCCGGTTACCCTTGGCATCTTGCGTTTCCTCAAGAAGCCATTTGAAGACCCGGACGGGGTTAGCAGGATCAACTATCCTGGCAGCCGGATTTTTGCCGTAGACGCTTTTAATGTTTTCCTTGGAGATAACTTCCCAATGGGTCTCGCCAGTCGCCAGATTTGTCCACAACTCGATCCGGGCGAATAGCCCCTCAGTTCGGGGCCTATACCGCCTGACCTGATAAGAGAGACCGCCAACCATCCTTGGCTGCTCGTCCGGGACCCACTGGTTGCCCTGCTTTATTAAGCGCGGAACGAGATCCTCGGCGTTCGAAAGGAGGAACGTATCTTCGTCTGGGGACGCGTATTTTGGCAGTCCTTTTTCAGTTTTTCTGGAGATGTTAGGAATAGATAAATCGAATCCGAGGCCGAATATACTGTTGCCTGATCCAGAGCTGTAGTTCAAACCCAGCTTGGGTTCAAAATCTCGGCACGGCGTGGTGTAAACAGGAATTGAAATATTCCCTGTTCCAGTAAAGGGATTGGGCTGGAACGTTTCACCAATACCTTTTATGGCTCCCCCGCCTTTGGGAAGCGAGACACTGGGGGTAGAAATTTGCCTTTTGCCCGTCATCCCGGCCTCCAAAGGTCAAATTCCTCTTGGTTACGCCTGAGGGGACCCGGTAAGGTTTGCCCCTTCGATCTAATTCTATGCCAAAAACCAGACGCGAACACCGGGCGTTCAAATAGTCTTCCTTACCAGTCTTTAGGCTGGAAGCATGACCTGGATGCGCCTGAGTCTTGAAGCGGCGAGACGGCTGGTCAGTGACCGGCACCTTTTGGCCGGCCGGCAAACCTCCAGAAGGCCTGGCCGCGATAAAGCTGCCGGT
>CALMIS010000041.1 GCA_937864185.1 uncultured Chloroflexota bacterium | reverse complement strand
CAATTAGCAATTAACAATGAACACCCCTCCAATCCTCCAATCCTCCAACCTTCCAACCTTCCAACCTTCCAACCTTCCACCCTTCCACCCTTCCCTTCTTTCCATCCCCTCCTCGGCCTCCTGGCTTTCGCCCTACTGTTTACGCTGTTCATGACCCTGGGTGATAAACGCAGCCCTCGTTACCTCCTGCCGGTTTTTCCGGCGCTGGCTACCATGGCTGCGGCAGGCTGGCTGCGGCTGACGCCGCTGATCACCCCCAATCTCCGCACGACAATTTACAACTTGCGCCAACTTGATGTCACCGAAAACCGCAAATCGGGGCTTGTCAGTGGCCTGCTCGTTTTTTCGGCCGCGGTCATCCTGATGCCCTACGCGCCGTATTACTTTTCCTATTATAATCCGCTGGTGGGCGGACCGTTTACCGCCCCGAGTTGGGTCAAAATCGGTTGGGGCGAAGGGCTCGATCAAGTTGGCCGTTTCTTGCAGCGAGAAGTCTCCGGCAGCCGGGTCGGCGCCCCTTACGCATCGACCATTGCCCCCTTTTTTGAAGGGCGCTTGCTGCCTGTCACCGCCGAGCGGCTGGACTACGTAGTTCTCTACACCAAGCAGATTCAAGCTGGCGATCCGGCCCCCGGCATTATCGATTACTATCGCCAGGCCGGTCCCATCTTTAGGGTCGCCCTGAACGGGCTTCACTACGCTGAGGTCTACCCTGGTCCGGCGGTGCAACTCGCGCCGGCGCCCTCCGAGGCGTCTTCGATTCCAGTGTCACCCCTCGGCTTCCGGCCGTCGACGGCTTACGGCCAGATTGGTGAATCTCTAACCGTGGACGTGCTCTGGCCCACCGGGTTCGAGAGTGCGGTTGTGGTGGCGCTAGAGCCCGCCGCTGTCGAAGCCGGAGCGGCGGAGCAAGCCTCGTTGACGCGCCTGGATCCGGCCAACTCGAGCGTTTCGGTTCAGGCGGTCGGCTGGCCCGCTCAGGTCACGGCCAATCTGATTGTCAGCCGGCACCGGCTCGAACTCCCCGGCGATTTGGCCCGGGGCGCCTACGTTCTACGCGTCGAAGGGCAGCCGCTGGGCCAGATTGAACTCCGCCGTTTCAGTCTGCCCGCCCAGTTCGCGGCTGCCGGCGAGGTCGTCTTCGGGGAGCAGATCGCGCTCACCGGCTATCGCTTTAATCCCGGCGACGATGCTTTACAGCTTGACCTGGCCTGGCAGGCCCTGGCTCCCCCTCAACAAGACTACACCGTCTTCGCCCAGATCCTGGACGCCGAAACCAATCAGCGGCTAGCCGGCGTCGATCTTCCGCCGCTTAACGGCCAGGCCCCGACCAGCCAATGGCTGCCCGGCGAGGTAATCGTCGATACGTACTTGATCGCTATTCCGTTTGACTTTCCCCCCGGATCTTATAAAGTCATTGCCGGTCTGTATGAACCGGAAACCGGCCAGCGGCTAACTTTATCGACCGGTCAAGACTTCTGGACCGTTCCCTGGACGTTCATTCGCAAGTAGGAACACGAAAGACACCGATGCTGATACGTCTCTTAAAATCTAACTTCATCGTCTCCCTCGTACTGTTCTTCACCGCGTTTATCCCTCGGGTCCTTGACCTGGGCCGCTTCCTGACCGCCGATGAGTTTCTGTGGGTCGATCGCTCCAAGAACTTTCTGGCCGGCCTGCTCAACGAGGCCTACCAGTGCGACTCGGTAGTGGAGCAGTGGAACTTTGTGGCCGAAGGCTTGGCCTGTACCCTGCGGACCGGCCATCCGGGGGTGACCACGATGTGGATCGGGGCCTTCGGTTTTTGGCTAAGTTGGTTGCCGGTCGGCCGCTCCATTTCCCTGTATGATTACGTGGTCGCCGCTTCGACCAATCCGCTCGACGCCGGCTTGATTGTGCCGGAGCGGTTGGGGACGGTCCTGATCGTCTCGATCTGGGTGGTGGCCGTCTACCACCTGACCCGGCGGCTGTTCGGCCCCTGGCTGGCTCTGACCGGCGCCTTGCTCATCGCCCTTGATCCCTTTCACATCGCCCTCTCCCGGGTCATCCACCACGATGCCCTCAGTACAACCTTTATGACTCTCTCGGCCCTGACCGCCCTGATCTACTGGGGCCAGCGTGAGAGTCGCCCGTGGCTGATCTTCTCCGGAGTCTTCGCCGGCTTGGGCTTCTTGAGCAAAAGCCCGGCCCTCTACTTGATGCCGTTTGTGGCCATCGTCGGGTTGTGGTTTGGCGTGATTACCGTCCGGCGCCCTCAGTCTCTGGGAGCGCTGCTCACCAAAACGATCACCGAAGGCCTGGTCTGGTTTGCCGCCGCGGTGGTAACCGTCTGGCTGGTCTGGCCGGCGATGTGGGCTGTCCCCCTGCAGGCTCTGGAAACGGTCTTTCTGATCGGCAGCAAATACGCGACCGGTGGCCATGCCAAGGGAAACTTTTTTATGGGCGTCATCTCTAACGATCCCGGCCCGCTCTTTTACCCGGTCAGTTGGCTTTTCCGGACAACGCCGCCGGTCCTGCTCGGGTTGGTGGTGGCGTTCGCGGTCTGGCCGTGGCTGGGCCGCCGCCGGTCTGCGGCCGCTGACTCGGCCCAAGCGGAAGGGCTGGGATCCTTCTATCGCTTTTTGCCACTCATCCTGATCTTCATCGCCGGCTATGCTCTGTTCATGACCTTGGGGGAGAAGAAACAAGAGCGCTACTTCTTGCCCGTCTATCCCTGGCTCGACCTGATCGCCGGGGCCGGATTGGTGGCCTTGTTTGACTTACTGCTGCGGCCGGTCAAAATGTTCGCCGGACGGATAGCGCGGCCAGGTCACGGCGCGCTGGTTGCCCTGGTGCTGATCGTCCCGCTCAATGGCTACCTGATCTTTCAGAGTTTTCCCTACTACTTTACTTACTACAACCCGCTCTTGGGTGGCATTACCACCGCGGCTCAGGTGCTAACCATCGGCTGGGGCGAAGGGCTGGACCAGGCCGCGGATTTTCTCAATCGTCAGGTTAGAAGTCCGGACACCCGGGTGGCGAGCTGGTATGAGTCGACCTTTGCGCCTTTCTATCGCGGCCGCTCGATCAGCTATTCAAAAGAAAAGGGCAAAGCTCTGGCCGGTGACTATGTGATCTTCTACATCAACCAAACGCAGCGCCGTTTCCCGGACGACGCGTTTTTCGACTACTTCGAGAATCGTTTCCAGCCGGTGGAGATCATTACCTTGCAGGGCCTGGATTACGCCTGGATTTACCCCAGCTTAGGCGTGGACCACTACGTCGATGACCAAACCTACACCGGCATCGCCTCCCTGTTGGCCTGGCAATGGGCGCCGGACACGCTCGAGGTGCAGCCCGGCCAGACGCTGAAGTTTGAACTCTACTGGGAATATTTGGGCAAGCGCGAAGATGAACCCTTTTTTGTCCGGGTCGTCGATGCCCAGCAGCGAATTTGGGCCGAGGGACGCAGTGAAACTTCCGAAGCCGACCACGCTCCCGACCAGTGGCAAGAAGGCGAGATCGTGCTCGACCGCGGCCGGCTCAGCCTGCCCGATGATCTGCCGCCGGGTCAATACGGGCTGCAAATCGGTTTTTACACCAACGCGCCCGCGGTTGAGGCCGGCGAGCTCCTGTTCGAACTCCCCCCGTTAGACGCCGGACTCGATGTTCAATCCAAGCCACGTGACCCTTGGCCGGTGCGGCAGACCTCTCCGGACTTTTCACCCCAGCCTCTGGCGGAGACTCTGACGCTCCTGAACGCCACCCTGCCGCCCGGACCGCTCGCCTCCGGCCAGACCTTCGATCTCGAGTTGCTGTGGCAGGTCGAGCGCCCTCTGCCGGCCGGCACGGCTCTGCATATTGGCTTGCTGGCTGAGGCCGGCGAGGCCCGGCAAGCCTGGTTTAACTTGACTCTGGCCGAAATTCTCAATCCGACCGCGGTTACCTGGCAGCCCGGCGATATCTTGCGGACGCGCTGGTCGCTGGATCTGCTGCCGGACCTTCCCTCGGGGCGCTACCGCCTCGAGCTGGTTTGGCCGGACGATCCCTCGCAGACGATCTCCATCGGAGAAATCGAAGTGGGTGGCGAATAGGCTTTTTTTCTTTTCTTAAAAGGTTCCCTATAATTTAGACCAATAAGGTTATGCCCATGAAATTAGTGGTCGATGGACAACCTATTGAGTTTCAAGCCTGCGACAGCCTGCTGGTCGCGTTGCTCCGGGCCGGCCTCCAGCCGACGGGCGGCGGCTGTCTGTGCCTGGGCGGCGACTGCCCTCACTGCCTGGCGACGGTAGACGGCGTTTCCTACGTCCGCACCTGCCAGGTGGCCGCCCAACCCGGCCTCGTCGTCGAGCGCCATCCGGCCAGCGGCTACCCGCCGCTGCCCTCAGTTGATCGCTTGGGGCCTGAAACGCCGGCCCGTAACCTTCACTGTGACGTGGTCGTTATCGGGGCCGGCCCGGCCGGCCAGGCCGCCGCCGCCGAGGCCGCTGTGGCCGGTAAGCAGGTCATCACCTTGGAAGCGACTGAGGGGCAGGAGGCAGTCGGGGTCTACCCCGGTCCGCTGGTCGTGGCCCGGACTGCCGAGGGGATGTGGCATCTTCACGTTCGGGAAGAGGTGATTGTGGCCACCGGCGCGGCCGAGCTTCAGCCCGTGGCCCCGGGGGCGCACTTAGCCGGCCTGGTCACCGCCCGAGCCGCCAGCCGGTTGGCTCGGGCCGGGCTCGACTTGGGCCACGTGGTGGCCGTCGGTACGCCGCCGGAAGGCGTGGCCGTGGCAGTCGTCTCCGGCGAGCTGGTCCGCTTCGAAGGGGAGAGCCGAGTCGAGGCGGTGGTCGTGCGCGATGCCGCCGGCACCGAGCAGCGCCACGCCTGCGATACGGTCTCGCTCGGGCTGGGCTTGCATCCCCGCGATGCGCTGCGCCGGATGGGGCATGATGGGCCGGTCCGCGCTGTCGGTGACGCGGCCCGCGAGTCGGATATTCCCCCTTGCCCCCAGGCCGGAGTCGTCTGTCCCTGTGCCGGGGTAACGGTTGACGATCTGGCCTCGGTCTGGGAGCGAGGTTTCCACGAGCTGGAGCTGGTCAAACGCGCCACCCTGGCCGGAACCGGCACCTGTCAGGGATCTGCCTGCTTACCTTATATCCGCAGCTTTCTGGCCGATCGTGGTCAAGCTTTACAGCCGCCTTTCACCGCCCGGCCGGTCACCCGCCAGCTCACCCTGGGCGAAATCGCGGCCGGGGCTGACCACCAAGCCACACCTCGCACCGCCCTCGATGCCGAACATCGCCGCTTGGGCGCTCGCATGGAGCGGATTGGCGGCTGGTGGCGACCCTGGAGCTACGGCGACGTCTGGCAGGAGTACTGGGCCGTGCGCGAGGCCGTCTCCCTGGGCGATGTCAGCACCCTCGGCAAAATGCGGGTCTCCGGGCCGGATGCTCTAGAGTTTCTGGAGCGGCTCTACCCGACCAGGGTCTCGACGATCAGACCCGGCCGCTCCCGCTACGTGCTGCTGCTCGATGAGCGGGGCTATGTCATGGACGACGGCCTCGTCTGCTGCGACGGCGACAGCCGCTATACCCTGACCTTCACCAGCGGCGGTTCCAGCCAGGCCGAGATGTGGCTCCGCGACTGGGCCGAGAGTTGGGAGCTCGATGTCCGCCTGCTCAACCAGACGATGAGCCTGGGGGCCATCAACGTGACCGGCCCACTGGCCAACGAACTGCTGGCCCGGGCCGGGGTGACCGAGCCGCCCCCCTATATGCATCACACCGTCGCCCCTGTAGCCGGGATTGAGTGCAAAATCTTCCGCTTGAGCTTCACCGGCGAGCGGTCCTATGAACTACACCACCCGGCCGAGCACTCGGTTACGCTCTGGCGTGCCCTCACCGCCCTGGGGACCGATTTGGGCCTCAAACCGCACGGGATTCAGGCCCTGCTAAAGCTGCGGCTGGAAAAAGGCCACATCATCGTCGGCCAGGACACCGATTTCGACTCAACGCCGCGCCGGCTCGCCCACGAGTGGGCCGTTAAGCTGGACAAGGCTTTCTTTGTCGGCCGCCAGGCTGTGCTGCGCACCAACCGGCTGCCGCTCGACCGGCAGTTGGTTGGCTTTGTGATGGCCGGCGAGGCGCCGGTGGAAGGGGCCGTCATCTGGCACGGCCAGACTTACGCCGGCCACGTCACCTCGAGCACCTGGGCGCCCAGCCTGGGCCAAGCGGTCATGCTCGGCTGGCTTAAACGCTTCGACGGCGAGCTGCCGGCCGAGGTGACCATCGATGGCCGGCCGGCCCGCCGCGTGGCGACGCCGTTTTACGATCCGGAGGGTAACCGTGCCCGCCTTTGACCGTTTGCGCGCGACCCGGCTGGTGGCCAGCCCGGCCGCCCTCGAGGCCTTGACCTGGCCGGCGGACGCCTTGGTTCTGCGCTTTGCCCCCGACGAACTCCTGATCGTGCCCCCGCTGGAGGCAGCGACCGAACTGCTGGCCCTCGATCCACACGCCATCGTCGTTGCCGAGGCCGGCTATGCCGGACTCTGGCTGCCGGCGGCGGAAGCCCTGGCTTTTCTGGAGCGCAAGTGCGAATGGGCCATTCCCCGGACGCGACCGGCCTTTGCTCAAGGCGCGGTGGCCGGCATTCCGACCAAACTCTGGCTCGGGCCGGAGCGCGTTCTCTTCCTGATCCCCGCGCCGTACGTGGCCGATTTTGAGGAGCGCCTGGCATGAACGAGTTTGTCGAACGAAAAGTCAGCTTGACCTGGTATCCTCCCAAGCGGAGCTATGAGGTCGTCATTGTCGGCGGGGGCGGGGACGGTCTTGATCTCGTTGCCGGCCGGCGCCCCCCCGCCGCTCTCGAAACTGAAGAAGTGGTAGGCGCCGACGCGGAGCCCGGCCGC
>CALMIS010000040.1 GCA_937864185.1 uncultured Chloroflexota bacterium | reverse complement strand
CGTAACAGCCAGGCACGGCACTTGCTGGGACTAACCATTCTAACTTTCAGTGTGCGTTATTATATACAACGACCTGCTTGGCTGTCAATATTGAATCCAAGTTCGGTCCAGAAAACTGTTTCAACGACTAGTTTTTTTCCCGGTGCATGAACCGGTGCTGCTGGCTTAACTCTGTGATATAATGGGGCAAACGATTGCGCAATCGTTTGCGAGAGCTACGGCACCAAAGGAGGAGTCCCCATCGCTACGATGCGTGATGTGGCCGAACGCGCTGACGTTTCGGTCACTACCGTCTCCCACGTCATCAACGAAACTCGTCCGGTCAGCCACGGGCTGCGAGAGCGAGTTTTGCTGGCAATGGCGGAGTTAGGCTACCACCCCAACGCCTTGGCTCGCAGCCTACGCCGCCAACAAACCCAAACCATTGGCCTGGTTGTCCCGGACAGCGCCAACCCATTCTTTGCCGAGGTGGCGCGTGGCATCGAAGATGCCAGCTTTGCCCAGGACTACAGCGTCATCCTCTGCAACTCCGACAGCGACCTGACCAAAGAGCTACTCTATCTGGACGTGCTCGCCGAGAAGCAAGTCGATGGCCTTCTTTTGGTCGCCGTCAGGGGCGTGACCGCGGACCACTTTCAGCCTTTGTTGGCCCGGCGGCTGCCGCTCGTGGTGGTCGATCGTGATATTCCGGGGGCAGCGGTCGATTCGGTTCTGGCGGATAACGCCCACGGCGGCTGGTTGGCCACCACCCACCTGATCGAGCTTGGCCATCGGCGTATTGCTTGCCTGGCCGGTCCCTCGGACCTGGCCCCCGGCGCCGAGCGGGAAAAGGGCTACCGACAGGCCCTGCTGAGACACGGTTTGCCCCTGGATGAGTCGCTCATTGTCAGAGGTGATTTTCAATACGAGAGTGGTTTTCAAGCCCCCCGGCAACTCCTCAGCGGCGGGAACCCCCCGCCGGCTATCTTCGCCTGCAACGACTTGATCGCGGTCGGCGCGATTTGCCTGGCCGTAGCGTTGGGACGGCAAATCCCAGCCGACCTGTCCATTGTCGGCTTCGACAATATTCGCCTGGCCGCGTTCACCAATCCGCCCCTGACCACCATCAACCAACCTAAATACGAAATGGGGCAACTGGCCGTGCAGATGTTGTTGGAACGCCACCGCCAACCGGATCTCCCCCCCCGCCGGCGCTTGTTGGAGACCAGCCTGGTGCTCCGCCAGTCGACCGCGGCGCCGGCGGAGAGACGGCAAAAAAATAGATCAAAAGGGTAAGCACTATGAAAAAAATTGGCCTGCTCAACCAACCGATTTCGACGGTCATCGCCGGTTTAGGCCACACCGATACGATCGTCATTGCCGACGCCGGTTTGCCGATTCCCCCCACCACCCAGCGCATCGACCTGGCCCTGACCCAAGGCATTCCCAGCTTTCTGGAGACGCTCCGGGCCGTTCTGCTTGAGCTGCAGGTCGAGCAGGCGATGGTGGCCGAGGAGATGCTCACGGTCAGCCCTGACCTGTACCGCGAAATCCAAAGCCTCCTGGGCGCAGTCCCGATCGAAACCGTGACCCACACCATCTTTAAATCCGAGACAGAGTCGGCTCGGGCGGTGATTCGAACCGGCGAGTTTACACCCTACGCCAACATTATTTTGAGTGCGGGCGTGATCTTTTGAGAAAGGGTTGATTCGATGCGGCTCCACCTGCGTGAGCTATCGCAGCGCTACGGTCTGGTCTTGTCCCTCCTCCTGCTCTGCCTGGTCCTTAGCTTGCTGTCAGACCGGTTCTTAACCAGCAGCAACCTCGTCAACGTGCTGCGCCAATCCACCATCAACGGCATCATCGCGGTGGGCATGACCTATGTTATTCTCACCGCCGGGATCGATCTGTCGGTCGGGGCGGTCCTGGCCCTTTGTACGGTCGTCACCGCCGATCTGCTCAAGCAAGATCTGCCGGTTCCAGTGGCGGTTACGGCCGGCCTGGGACTGGGGGCCGGCTTAGGCCTGATCAGCGGCCTGATCATTACCCAAACCGGAGTACCTCCCTTTGTGGCCACGCTGGGGATGATGACCATTGCCCGCGGGCTGGCCTTGACTTACTCGGAGGGCCGGCCCATTACCGGTCTGCCGGACAGCTTTCGCTTTCTGGGAACCGGCTCGCTGGGACCTGTCCCCATGCCGATTATCCTGGCCGGCCTGACCTTTGCCGTAGGTTACTTGGTGCTGACCCGCACACCCGTGGGTCAATACATCTTTGCTCTCGGTAACAATCCGGTGGCCGCCCGCTATGCGGGCATCGAGGTTAAGCGCTATACCACCTTGGTCTACGTCATTGCCGGCTTCTTGGCGGCCTTGGCCGGGATGATCTTGATCGCCCGCCTCAACTCGGCCCAGCCGACCGCCGGATTGGAGTTCGAGTTCGATGCGATCGCGGCGGTGGTGGTAGGAGGCACCAGCTTTGCCGGCGGGCAGGGCGGGCTGGGGGGCACGCTGTTGGGGGTGCTGGTCATCGCGGTCATCAACAACGGCCTCAATCTGCTCAATGTTTCCTCGTTTTACCAGCCTGTGGTCACCGGCGTGGTTATCGCTCTGGCTCTACTGCTGTACCGGATTGCCCGGTAAGCTTGAAAGCTCGGGTTTGTCCGGGCCGGCTTGTTTAGCGAGCCCTCAAAAAAGGAGGTGAGAGACGCGGAAAAGACTTTGGCCTGAATAGTGAGGACAGATTCAATGTTGATTCTAAACAATCCTTTACCAAGGAGGAACGGAGCTATGAGACAGAAAACGTTTATTCTTATTCTTTTGACAACTCTGCTGGCCCTGGTGGCGGTCCAATGCGCCTCTACTACTCCGGCAGCGCCCCCGGCGCAAGAGGAAGCCCCGGCGGCTGAGGCGGTCGAAACCCCGACAGAGGCCGTTGCAGCCCCGACGGAAGCGGTCGAAGCTCCGGCCGAAGCCGCGCCCACCGACGAAGCGGCCGCAGAAGCGGCCGCAGGAGATGTGACGGTCGGTCTGTCGCTGTCGACGTTGAACAATCCGTTTTTCGTGACGCTGCGCGATGGGGCGGAGGCAGCGGCGACGGCAGCCGGAGTGGAATTGGTGGTCGTCGATGCGCAGGACGACCCGGCTCAGGAAGCGACCAACATCGAGGACCTGATCCAGCGGGGGGTGGATGCGCTGCTGATCAACCCGACGGATGCAGATGCGATTGTGCCGTCGATCCAGAAAGCCAACGAAGCGGGCATTCCGGTCTTTACGGTGGACCGGGGGGCCGCGGGCGGTGAGGTCGTCTCGCACATTGCCTCGGACAACGTGGCCGGGGGCCGGCTGGCGGCCGAGTTTCTGTGCGAAGCGCTGGGAAGCGCGGGCAGCGTGGTCGAGTTGGAAGGGATTGCGGGGACCTCGGCGGCCCGGGACCGGGGGCAAGGCTTCAACGACTACATGAGCAGCGACTGCACCGGGGTGGAGATTGTGGCCAAGCAGACGGCCAACTTCAACCGGGCCGAAGGGCTGAGTGTCTTTGAGAACATCCTGCAAGCCCAACCGGAGATCGATGGCGTGTTTGCTCACAACGATGAGATGATCCTGGGCGCGCTGGAAGCGGCGGAAGCGGCCGGTCGAGCCGAGGAGATCGTCTTTGTTGGTTTCGATGCGGTGGATGATGCCGTCGCGGCCGTGGAGGCCGGCAAGCTGGCGGCTACCGTCGCCCAACAGCCCGCCGAAATGGGGCGTTTAGGGGTTGAGACGGCGCTGGCCAGCCTGGCCGGTGAGCCGGTCGAGGCCAACATCCCGGTTGACCTGACCCTGGTGGGCGGTGAGGCCAGCGCCCCGGCGGCGCCGACCGGCGGCGATTTCACCTTGGGTCTGTCGCTGTCGACGTTGAACAATCCGTTTTTCGTGACGCTGCGCGATGGGGCGGAGGCAGCGGCGACGGCAGCCGGAGTGGAATTGGTGGTCGTCGATGCGCAGGACGACCCGGCTCAGGAAGCGACCAACATCGAGGACCTGATCCAGCGGGGGGTGGATGCGCTGCTGATCAACCCGACGGATGCAGATGCGATTGTGCCGTCGATCCAGAAAGCCAACGAAGCGGGCATTCCGGTCTTTACGGTGGACCGGGGGGCCGCGGGCGGTGAGGTCGTCTCGCACATTGCCTCGGACAACGTGGCCGGGGGCCGGCTGGCGGCCGAGTTTCTGTGCGAAGCGCTGGGAAGCGCGGGCAGCGTGGTCGAGTTGGAAGGGATTGCGGGGACCTCGGCGGCCCGGGACCGGGGGCAAGGCTTCAACGACTACATGAGCAGCGACTGCACCGGGGTGGAGATTGTGGCCAAGCAGACGGCCAACTTCAACCGGGCCGAAGGGCTGAGTGTCTTTGAGAACATCCTGCAAGCCCAACCGGAGATCGATGGCGTGTTTGCTCACAACGATGAGATGATCCTGGGCGCGCTGGAAGCGGCGGAAGCGGCCGGTCGAGCCGAGGAGATCGTCTTTGTTGGTTTCGATGCGGTGGATGATGCCGTCGCGGCCGTGGAGGCCGGCAAGCTGGCGGCTACCGTCGCCCAACAGCCCGCCGAAATGGGGCGGCTGAGCGTGGAGTATGCAATCAACCACTTAAACGGCGAGACCGTCGAGGCCTCGGTGCCGGTCGATCTGGCGCTCGTAACCGAGTAGTCTAACCACGAAAATGAAATTCTGGAGTGCGGACTATAGTCCGCACTCCACCTGCGTCGTCCCACTCGAAATCCCCGTGGGGACGGACTTGGGTAAGGGAAGAACCTGGCCTGACCATAGAGCTATGTCTAACAACAGCTTTTTGAAAATGGAAGGCATTACCAAAAACTACCCGGGGGTGCAGGCCCTCAAAGCGGTTAACTTTGAGGTGGCCAGAGGAGAAATCCACGCCCTGGTGGGGGAAAACGGCGCGGGCAAGAGCACGCTCATGAAAATCTTGACCGGAGCGCAACTGCCCGACGCCGGACAGATTACCTTCCAGCAGCAGCCGGTCAAGATCGATTCGCCTGCGGTCGCCCAAAATCTGGGGATCAGCATGATTCACCAGGAGCTGTCGCTCATCCCGTATCTGACGGTGGGCCAGAACATCTTTTTGGGGCGTGAGCCGGGCGGAACGCTGCCCGGCTTCGTCGCTTGGTCGACGCTGTACGCCCAGGCCCAACAGCTTTTGGATCGCCTCAACGTCAGCGTCGAGGCCCGGGCTGAGGTGCAGGGCTTAAGTATCGCCCAGCAGCAGATGGTCGAGGTGGCCAAAGCCCTATCGCTGAAGGCGAGGCTGATTGCTATGGATGAGCCCACCTCGGCGCTCAGTGAGCGGGAGACCGACATCCTGTTTGAGGTGATGCGATCGCTAAAGGCCCAGGGCGTGTCCATCATCTTTATCTCCCATCGCCTGGAAGAAGTTTTTCAGATTGCCGACCGGGTCACGGTGCTTCGGGACGGTCAATTCATCGGCACGGTGCCGGTTAGTGAACTGGACGAAGGGCGGGTGGTGCAGATGATGGTCGGCCGGCAGTTGGCCGAGACTATTTACCAACGGGACACTCAGTTCGATAGTGCCGCTCAGCCGGTCATTCTGGCTGTACGCGATTTAAGTGAGGGTCAAGAGCTGAGGGGCGTTAACCTGACGCTCCATCAAGGCGAAATCCTGGGGATCGCCGGCCTGGTTGGGGCCGGACGGACCGCCCTGGCGGAGACCCTGTTTGGCCTGCGCCCGGCGACGCGCGGAAGCATTGAGCTGGCGGGCCAGCCGGTCAAGCTGCATACCCCCAGCCAGGCGATCCGGTTAGGCCTGGGTTTTGTGCCCGAAGATCGCAAGCTGCAGGGCCTGTTTATGAATATGGCGGTTCGGGAAAACATTATCGTCAGCGATTTAGCCGACGTGACCCGGTGGGGCTGGCTGAGTTTTAGCCAAGCCAATCGGCTGGCCGGTGAGTTTGTTAAGAAGCTCGGCATTCGCACCCCCGGTCTGCTGCAAACAGTGCGCAACCTGTCGGGCGGCAACCAGCAGAAAGTGATTATTGCCCGCTGGCTGACGCTTAAACCCCGGATCCTGATCCTTGACGAGCCCACGCGCGGGATCGATGTCGGGGCCAAGGCCGAAATCCACGCCTTGATGCACCAGTTGGCTGAGAGCGGAGTGGGCGTCTTGATGATTTCGTCGGAGCTGCCGGAAGTGTTGGGGATAAGCGATCGGATTGTCGTGATGCACGAGGGCCAAGTCGTTAAGGAGTTTAGCCGCGCCGAGGCGACTCAGGCGGAGATTATGCACGCCGCCACGGGAGGAAAAGGAAACAATGCCGCTCGGTCCGCTTCGTAAATTTGGGGACAGTTTACGCCGTTTTAGCGTGTTCTTCATTTTTTTACTGATTTGTCTCTTTTTTGCGACCGTCTCCGAAAGATTCTTGACCATGGCCAACCTGTTAAACGTGGCCCTGCAAACCTCGATTATTGCCATTGTGGCGCTGGGGATGACCTTTACGATTCTGACGGCCGGCATCGATCTGTCGGTCGGTTCACTCATGGCCCTCTGTGGCGCGCTCGCCGCCGGGTTGGCTGTCCGCCAGGAGTTGGGGACTTATGGCGGAATTGGGCTGGCTTTGCTGGTCGGGACGGGCTTGGGGCTGGTCAACGGGCTGCTTATCATCAGAGGCGGGATGCCCCCTTTTGTCGCCACCCTGGCAATGCTGGCCGTGGCCCGGGGTTTGACCTTGGTCTACACCGATGGCCGGCCGATTGCCGGTTTGGACAGCAATTTTACTTTCTGGGGTACCGGCGACCTGCTCGAAACGCCGGTGCCGGTGATCGTTTTAGCCGTTTTGGCCATGATCGCTTTTGTGGTGTTGCGCTACACCCGCTACGGGTTATACGTTTACGCCACCGGCGGCAACGAGGAAACAACCCGGCTGGCCGGCGTCTCGCCCAATCGGATTAAGTTGTCGGTTTATGTGATCAGCGGTTTTACGGCCGCGCTGGGCGGGGTTTTGCTGACGGCCCGGCTGTGGTCGGCTCAGCCCAATGCCGCGGTCGGCTCCGAACTGGATGCGATTGCGGCGCCGGTGCTTGGCGGGGTCAGCTTGTTCGGCGGGGTCGGCGGCGTCGGGGGGACGCTGGTTGGCGCCTTTATCATCGGGGTCCTGTCCAATGGCCTCAATCTGATGGGGGTTCCTTCTTTTTACCAGCAGGTAATTAAAGGCGTGGTCCTGATTTTGGCGGTGATGCTCGATCTTATGACCAAGCGACGCAGCTAGACTCTCGCCGCCGGTCTTAGCCAGGCTGAAGCGGGGACGTTCAGCTCTGCGCCTCCCAGACTACATTTTGGTAGACTTGGCCCAAGGGAATAGCGACCTCGATAGAGTCCAGGACCAACAGGTCCTCGGTTTTGGTTAAGGCCAGCAGCCGCCACTCCTTCTCGCTGAGCCGCCGAAAACACTCCACCCGAAGCCGGTATTGATCGACCAGCACGTATTCGGCCAGACTCTCCAGCGACCAGTAGGCCTGAAACTTGTCGCCCCGGTCATAGGCGGCCGTAGACTCGGATAGCACTTCAATTAAGACCGTGGGATTGACAATAGTGTCGCGGCGACCCTCAACCAACTCCGGCTGACCACACACGATCATAACATCAGGGTAGGTAAAAAGATTTCTTTTCGCCACCCACAATCTGACATCACCCAAGAAAGTCTCACAAGCTTTTCCGCCTATGGCTTGGTCTATGGCAAAAGCGATATTTTTGACGATGCGGTTGTGGTTGAGGGAAGCCCCGGCCATAGCGACGATGGCGCCGGCCCGGTATTCGCTTTTGACCTGGGCTTGCTCTTCCAGGGCAAAATACTCGGCATGGGTATAAAAGTGACGGTCTTTAGCTAACATGGGATCTCGCATGATTGGTCACGTTGCCGGTATTTTA
The DNA here is from genome assembly GCA_937864185.1 of uncultured Chloroflexota bacterium. Lineage (GTDB taxonomy): Bacteria > Chloroflexota > Anaerolineae > 4572-78 > J111 > JAGRBY01. The sequence goes on along the minus strand of CALMIS010000040.1, from coordinate 26,966 downwards.
CCGCCTGAGGCTTTTCAAATCAAAACCGAGGCTTAATCTGGGAGGAATGACAGACGAATCGGAAGGTTTGTGGATAGAAAATCGCGCGAGAGGCCGGCTCTTCATGAGGTCTTCAATCGAAGTTGACCCGGCCATGAGCCCAGCCGGTGCCCCGGCAAACCCGGCAGCGGAAGAAATACATTTCGCGGCCTTTGCCTTTGCACCAGGCACAGCGGCGTTGGGGTTTGGCCGCCATCACCCGCCCGTGGCCCGAACAGACCCGGCAGCGGAAGAGCAAAAAATCGGTGCCTTTGCCTCTGCACCAGCCGCAGCGAACCGTGGCATAGGCCACCTGGCGGAAACTGTCCAACCCACCGCCGGAGGGAAAAAAGATAGTTACGGCCAACAAAACACCCCCGGCCGCCAGCTTGGGCCAGATCTGGCCGGGGGTGAACTCGATCAGAAGCGGTAAAAAAATAGGCGAGGCAAACAGGTGCGACGGCCACGCCAGGCAGGACAGCACCGATATCCACAATGTTAAGGTCATAGTCTCACCCCTTCTGCCCTATTATAAAATAGTCGGCAGCGGAAACAAGGGTGACAAATTACCTAATTTTCGAAAGAGTCGATCAGTCCGCCCGGCGGTAGCAAGTCGCCGCTTAGACCGCCAAGCCGGTCTGCCGGTTGAAGGCCTCGATCAAGGCATCAATCGCCTCACGTTGTTTGGGAATGTCGGTCCAGTAGCTGTCGTTGTACCACTGGGCCTGGATTTCCTCGTAGCTCTTGCCCTGCTGCTCGACCCAGGTGTAGTACTTGAGGTTGTGGACGCGTTTGCGATCGTAATACCCCAGCTCCTGGACAAAATCGATGCCCTGGCCCAGCAAATAGCGATGGTAAGCCGCGGCCGCATCCAGTTCGGTGAATTTGCCCCGGGCCTCGGTGAGCTCGACCAGCCGGCTCTGGTACATTTCCATCGAGTCGGTCAGGACGGTCATGACCACATCGTGCTCGCCCAATTCATAGTACTTGGCAAACTTGATTGCCGCCAGCAGGTTGCCGATACAGGAGATGCCCAGCCAGGATAACTTTTCAATCAACTGCTCCTCGACGCCCATCTTGGCCAGGTAGCACTGGCCCTCCGGCTCATTGAAGAGGCGAATCAGACTCATCGGTCCTTCGTCGTCGACACCGATCACCAAGTCAGTGTTCTTGACGTTGTGGATCCAGGGCACGTGCTTGTCGCCGATGCCCTCGATGCGGTGCTCGCCGAAGCCGTTGAGCAGCAAGGTCGGGCACTGGGTGGCCTCGCTGGCTACAATCTTGCTCCCCGGAAACTGTTTCTTGAGGTAATCGCCGCTCGCTATCGTCCCGGCCGAGCCGGTCGCCGAGATCAGGCCTCGATAGGTGTCGTTCGGGCCCAAGACCCGCTCCAAGACCTCTTGCATAGCCGGACCGGTCACTTCGTGGTGCCACAGATAGTTGCCGAACTCATCGAACTGGTTGAAGATGACCAGATCTTGACCCGACCGGCGCAGTTCCCAGCACTTGTCGAAGATCTCCTTGACGTTGCTCTCGCTGCCGGGGGTTTTGATAATCTCACCGGCCACCGACTCAAGCCACTGGAAGCGCTCCTGGCTCATGCCCTCCGGCAAAATGGCAATCGATTGGCAGGCCAGCAGGGTGGAGTCGTAGGCGCCGCCGCGGCAGTAGTTGCCGGTCGAAGGCCAGACCGCCTTCTGGCGGGTCGGATCAAATTGGCCGGTCACCAGTCTCGGCACCAGACAGCCAAAAGCCGCCCCGACCTTGTGCGCCCCGGTCGGGAACCACTTGCCGACGGGAGCCACGATCCGGGCCGGGACGCCGGTTAGGGCCTTGGGAAATTCCAAATAGGGCACCGGGCCAAAACCGCCTCCGGTAGCCGTCGGCTCATTGTGCCAGGTGATCCGAAACAGGTTCAGCGGGTTGATGTCCCACAAGCCGACGCTCCGCAGTTGGCCCACAATCTCCGCCGGGATCCGCTCCGGGTGGCGCATCTGCTCAAACGTGGGAATGATGATGTTGCGCTCGCGCGCTCGGGTAACGGCGCGCTGCAGCGCCTCTTCGTGAATGGTTAGATCGATCATAAGTTATCGCTCCTCATTGTTAGCTGCTTGCAGCTCTTGCCATAGTTGAAGGTATAGACGCTTCACTGACGGATCTAATTGATCGGCAAAAGACTGAGCCAGGTCCAAAACTCGGATTAAGTCTTGCACATCGGCGAGATCTCGGCGGCGATGTGGCGCGGTCATCCCGGAAGCCAGTTTTAACTCAACGAGCTTCGCTAATGTGACCACTCTAAAATCCCCTTTGGTCATAGTGGAGGCCTCCGCAGGATCAGGAAACATGATCGCCTTGGGTAATCCATCGCCAGGGTATTCGCCGGTGGTGATGACCTCGATACGGACGCCGGTATCCGTGTCTCGAAAGGTCTTGGCCGCATCTTTGAAGGCCAAAACGTACCCTCGCCCCAGCGCTTTTTCCTTGAAGGTCGCCAAGCCGGCCGGTGTCAGCAAGATGTCAATATCGTCGGTCATACGGACAAAACCGTGCTGAGCCAGAGCCAGCCCGCCGATTAGGGCGTAAGGAATCTCAGCAGCTTCGAGACACTCAATCAGGTTGCGTAAGGCTTTATAGAGGTCACCTTGTTGCATAAAATACAGGCTCGCTTCTTCAAAAACTGCTTGAGGACTGCGTCGCAGTCGCTGTTCGTAGCTAATCATAATTGCCGTATTGTCTCACGATTTTTATCTCGCCGCCAAGACTGCCCGCAGGCTGTCCATCGCCGGCTCGACCCGGAGCGGGGCGATGCCCGCCTTTTCGACGCCCTTCATCACCCCGGCCACATCCTTGAGGCCGCTGCCGGTGTTGATCACGACGACGCGCTCGTGCGCCGCCACCAGGCCCTGATTGACCGCCTTAATCAACCCGGCGAAAGCAGCCGCCCCGGCCGGCTCGCCAAAGACGCCGGTTTGGCTGGCCAGGGCAGGGATCGCGCTCAAGATTTCATCATCGGTAACGGAGACAAAGGCGCCGCCGCTTTCCTTGACCGCGGCCATCGCCTTCAGCCGGTCGCGGGGTAGACCGGCGCTGATACTGTCCGCGATGGTGCAGGGTTTTATCGCCGGTTTGGTTAGAACGTCTTCGTTATTCTGCCAGGCTTCGTGTAGATAATTACTATACTCAGCCTGAACCCCCATCAATTGAGGCATCCGATCGATCCAACCCAAAGCCAACAAATCCTTAAGGCCCTTATGCACCCCGCCGATGATACAACCATCGCCGACGCTGACAAAAATGCGGTCGGGCGGCTGCCAGCCCAACTGCTCACAAATCTCAAAGCTGACCGTCTTTTTGCCTTCGGTCATGTAAGGGTTGTAGCCGGTGTTGCGATTATACCAGCCGTACTCGTCACAGGCTTGCAGACACAGCTCAAAGGCGTCGTCGTAGCTGCCTTTGACCAGCAGCACGGTGGAACCAAAGGCCAGGAGTTGAGCGATTTTAGCCGGCGGCGCGCTTTCCGGTACAAAGATTGTGTTCGGCTGGCCGACGCTGGCGCACAGGCCGCTTAAGGCCGCCGCCGCGTTGCCGGTGCTGGCCACGGCGATCATCTCGGCCTGGCGCTCCTGAGCCTTGACCACGGCCACGGCGCTGGCCCGATCTTTGAAAGACGCTGTCGGCAGGCGGCCATCATCCTTGACCCAAAGCTGCTGCAAACCCAGTTCGGCAGCCAGGCGCGGCGCCGGATAAAGCGGCGTCCACCCGACCGTTAGCGGGGGCACCTTGGCCCCGGGCTCGACCGGCAGCAGCGGCTTGTAGCGCCAGATGGTGTAGTTGGTCGAGTGCAGCAGGTCGCCCTGGCTAAACTTGCGGCCAATACGGTCATAATCGTACTGGACATCGACAATGCCCTCGGCCCCATGCTTGGGGCAGACATAGGCAATGTCGCCGGGCGCGTATTCCTGGCCGCAGATCAGGCATTTAAGGTGTAGAACGTGCTCCATGCTCGTTTCCTCATCTAACGATTCTGGTGCCGGTCTCGCCGGCCACGGCCCGTTCGATGTTTTCCGGGTTGGTGATTATAGCCTCCTGGCCGCCTCGCTCCAAGAAATCGACCACAGCCTGGATTTTGGGCGCCATGCTGCCTTTGGCAAAATGGCTGCCTTCGGCCAGGTAAGCTTTGGCCTGGGCCAGGCTCAACCGGTCAAGCCACGCCTGATTGGGCCGGCCGTAGTTGAGGGCCACCTTTTCGACGCCGGTGCTGATAATGAACAGATCGGCCTCGAGCAGGGTGGCCAGCAGCGAGGCCGCCAGGTCTTTATCAATGACCGCGGCGATGCCGCGCAGATTACCTTCGGCATCGGCCACGACCGGAATCCCGCCGCCGCCCACGGCAATGGTGACAACACCGGCCGCGACCAGATCCTTGATAATCTGCTCCTCGACGATACGGACCGGTTTAGGAGAGGCGACGACTCGCCGCCAGCCGCGGCCCGCATCCTCAACCACCTGCCACCCTTCTTCTTTACGCCGCATGGCCTTGGCCTGATCCATAAACGAGCCGATCGGCTTGCTGGGATTCTGGAAAGCAGGGTCATTCGGATCGACCTCTACCTGAGTCACGACCGTGACCGCCTGCTTGTTGATCTCCAAACGGCGGAAGTAGTTGTATAAATTTTGCTGAAGGGCATATCCAATTGCCCCTTGGGAGTCGGCCCCGCAGACATCGAGTGGGACTTCGTGGAGCTCGTGACTGGCCAACTCAGAGCGGCGCAAAATGAAGCCCACCTGCGGCCCATTGCCGTGGCCAATCGCCACCGTCCAGCCCTGTTTGATCAAATGGGCGATGTGCTCGGCCGTTTCGCCGGCGGCCTGATACTGATCCGGGACAGTTTTATGCGCTTCATCTTTGATGAGTGAGTTACCGCCAATTGCAATGACAGCCAGTTTATTCGCCATGCTTCACCTGTGTTGGGAAATAAGAAGTAAGAAGTTAAGAAGCAGGGAGCAAGAGGGGTTGTTTCTCGCTCCGTGCTTCCCACTCCCTGCTTGCTCTTAGCTCATTGTTAAAGCCATAACCGCTTTTTGGACATGCAGGCGGTTTTCGGCCTCATCGTAGACGACGGACTGCGGCCCGTCGATCACGCCATCGGTCACTTCGATGTTGCGGTCAGCCGGGAGGCAGTGCATGTAGATGGCGTCCGGTTTGGCCAACGCCATGCGGCGCTCATCGGTGATCCAGTCGCTGTACTTTTTGCCGATTTCGACACTCTCGGCCTGATCCTCGGTGGTCACCCAGCAGCCCCAGCTTTTGGGATAGAGAATATCCGCGTCTTTAAAGCCGGCGTCCATATCATCCATAATCTCGAAGTTGCCGCCGGCCGCCCGGGCATTGTCCTGCGCCTGTTGAACGATATCGGGCATCAGTTTGAACTCCGGCGGATGCACCAGCCGGACGTTCATCCCGTAGCGCGTCATCAGCAAAATCAGGCTCTGCGGCACGCTGAGCGGCTTTTGATAGCTGCTGGCGTAGGCGTAGCTAACGGCGATGGTCTTACCGCGGGGATCGCCTTTCTTTTCGATGATGGTCAAGAGGTCGGCCAAAATCTGAAACGGGTGGTAAACATCGCACTGCATGTTAAGGATCGGTACGCGGCTGGCCGCGGCAACCTCGTTGATGTAGCGGTTGCCAACGCCCCAATCGCACTGGCGGATGGCGATGCCGTCGTAGTAGCGGCCGTAGATCTCACCGATCTCTTTGGCAGTATCGCCGTGGCTGATCTGGGTGGTATCGCTGTCGATGAAGGCGCCGTGGCCGCCCAGTTGGGCGATGCCGGCTTCAAAACTGGAGCGAGTCCGGGTGCTGGTAAAGAAAAAGAGCATGGCCAGCACTTTGTCGCGCAGATAGGCGTGGTCCCGGCCCACGGCCCGGGCTCGTTTCAGATCGAGGGCCAGATCGATGACGGTGTCGATCTCGTCTTTGGTCCACTCCTGGGTGGTGATCATATCGCGACCACGTAGGTGAGTTTGCATATATAAAATCCTCCTAAGTTATTAGCTAATCAAGACCTGCCAGGTTTTAAAAACCTGGCAGGTCTGCTTAGTCGTTATCGATAAATTGTTGGTAAAGCTCAATTTTCTCGCGCAACCGGCCGGCCAAAGCGGCGTTAGCCGAGTGGAGGGCCTCGTAGATGGTCAAGGCCTCTTGGTGGTAAGCCCTTATTTTGGCTTTATCCCAATAATAGGGCGGCTGGTACAGGTTGGTAATGCGATCGGCCAGCTTGACCATCCAGACTTCCGGCGGCTGCTGGCGAATGCGGTTCAGGCTGTCGGCCATCTGGGCCGCCTTGGTGGGCAGGCGGGCGTCCTTGGTCAAAGCCAGGACACCGGCTGCCACCGCCGGCCCAAAATGCTCGAGCACCAGCTCATAGGTAGCCTCGGTATCCTCGATCACGTCATGCAGCAAGGCGCACTGGACGGCCAGATCGCCATTCGCGGCCGGCGTGGTGGGCAAGGCCCACAGCAGCTCCATAGCCACGCTGCCGATGTGGTTCAGGTAATCGATCTGCTCGCCTTGCGCCGGACCGCCGTAGGTTTGACCACGGTGGTAGCGAGTGGCGAAAGCCCAGGCCTTGGCATAAGCATCAGGCGACCATTGGCTCATGAACGGGACAGCATCCTCGGCAGCAGGGCATAGAATTCGGTAGCCTTGACCACTTCATCCAGCGAGACGCTGTCCTCGGTGGTATGGGCGGTCAGCTCATCGCCGGGGCCAAAACCAATGGAGGGAATATTGGCTTTACCGGCCCAGTAGATGCCGTTGGTGCTAAAGCCCCACTTCCCCGTAGGCCCGTCCGGCAGCCCGATCGCCTGGCGGGTGGCCTGCCCGGCTACGACCAGCGGGTGCTCCTCGGGGTAGGCCCAGGCCGGAAAATATTTATCGACCGGCAGCACAAAGCCGGTATAGCTAGGATCGTCGTAGAAGAGCTCTTCGATAGTGATCTTGTCTTTTTGCTCGGCCGGGACGATCGCTTCCAACTGGGCCCGGACTTGCTCCTTCGTTTCGCCAAAGGTCATGCGCCGGTCGATGAAGATGGTACACTCATCCGGCACGGCGTTGATCGAGGGTGTTTTGACCGCCATATCGCTGACGGTGATCTTGCCGTGTCCGAGGAACTCGTGGTCGCCCAACTGCGGTTCCATGGCGCTGATCGCCTCGATAATCGGCAGCATTTTGTAAATGGCGTTGTCACCCAAATGGTTAGCCGCGGCGTGGACGCTCTTGCCCTTGGCCGTAATCTTCAGCTCCCAGCGGCCTTTGTGGCCACGATAGACCTGCATCTTGGTCGGCTCGCCGATGACGACGAAATCGGGCCGAACTTGAGGATCGACTTCCACAAAGCTGTTGGGCGCGATCCCGTCACACCACTCTTCCATGTTGCCAAAGTAGTACATGGTAAACTGCTCGGGATCGATCAGGCCCAGGTCGCGCCCCAGGGCAATCCCGTAAATCATCCCCGGTGTCGAACCTTTTTCGTCGCAGGCACCGCGGGCGTAAAAAACGCCGTTCTCAATTTTACCGACAAACGGGTCCCACTCCCAAGAGTCGGGATCGCCGATGCCGACGGTGTCGATATGGCTGTCGTAGACGATGACCGTGGGGCCATGGCCCACGCGCCCAAAGATGTTGCCCATCTTATCGAAGCGAACTTCATCAAAGCCTAACTGGCGCATCTCCGCGGCCACGCGCTCGCCGACCGGACCGATCTGGCTGTCCATGCTGGGGATGGCACAGATATCGCGCAAAAATTGGATTAAAGTCTCGCGCTTGGCTTCGACTTCGTTCTGAAGCTTTTGAATGAGGCTAGGATCAGGCATAAAGAATGTTTTCCTCCTAAATTGAATTTAATGGTTAAGGTATAATCTAGCTGCTACCCCGTCGAATCAGGCGCAGCCGGAGCAAATCATCTCTAAAATAGGAAAAGGCTTTCACGATGGGTTCATTATCCTGGTTATAGCCGACCTCCTCGAACGAGATCAGGGCGGTCCGCTGCGGGGGCAGGTGGAGGGCCTCGACGAGCCAGGCCGGAGGCGTGACCGGCACGATTTCGCTCAGATAGTAGGTCAGATGCTGCTGGCAGTAGTCGGCCAGAAACTGGTAGATGGGCTGGTGAAAAATCTCGGCGGGATAAGGCCGGGCCAGCAGCCGAGCCGGGATGCGGTTGTCGGTTAGGATGAGGGGCTGCCCGCCGGCTAAAAACAATTTTTTGACGACCAGGACCGGTTCTTCGGGAGGCAGACTCAGCTCGGCCTCAAGGGTGGGGTCGGTGGGTTGGATGGTGACGTCGAGCAACTGGGTCGAGGGCGTATACCCGTGGGCCTCGAGCATGGCGCTATAAGACCAGATTTCTTCGAGCCGGGTTTTAATTTGCAGGCCGGCCTCGTTGACAAACGTCCCCGCGCCTTGCTTGCGGTAAATGGCGCCCTCTAACTCTAACCGGCTGAGGGCATCGCGGATAGTGGTCCGACTGACCCCCAGTTCGTCCGCCAGATCGGTCTCGGAAGGGATCCGGCCTTCTGTGAACTCCCGGTTGGAGATCATATCTTTGAGGCGGGCTTTGACTTGTTCGGTGAGCGAGGGCGGACGTTTGAGCATTATCGCACAATTGGTATGGTTGTATGACGAATTTGATACAACTATCATATATCCGGTCTTCCTTTCTGTCAAAATTTAATCTAGCGCGGTGATATGTTATACTCCTCTAACTCTTGCCGAGGACCGTGAACGAAAGGCGTTTATGAAAGTATCAGCCTGGCTCGTAGCCATTATCTTGTTTGGACTGGCCCTGGCTGTCCGGCTGCCCGGCTTGGGCGGCTTTATCACCGCCGATGAACCTAAATGGATCGACCGCTCTCGCTGGTTCGGGGTCGGCTTGCTCTACCCGCAGCAGGAGTGCCCGCCGGTCGAGTACGGCCGGGCCGAGGCGGCCAAGGGCCTAGCCTGCACCTTGCAGATCGGCTATCCTGGGGTGACGACAATGTGGGCCGGCGGACTGGGGCTGCTGGCCCACTATTGGCAGGTCGTGGCTTCCACGGGGGTGGATTTGCAAACCTTTTTGACCAGCCTGTCTGTCTACCGGATCGATCCGGCCGTCATCGCCCCGGCCCGCTGGCCCTTGGCGTTTTTGGGGGCGCTGTTTGTGCCGGCCTTTTACCTGCTTTTGCGCCGGCTCTTCTCGGCGCCGGTGGCCCTCATCGCGGCGCTGCTGGTGGCGCTCCATCCATATCAAATTGCTCTGGCCCGGGTCATCCACCACGACTCGTTTAATACCGTATTTATGACTCTGGCTTTATTGACCTTGTTGGGCTACTGGCATCGCGGCTGGTCATGGCGGTGGCTTGTCGTCTCGGGGGTCATGGGCGGGTTGGCGCTGCTAAGCAAGCAGGTTAGTTGGTTCTTACCACCCTTTATGGGCCTACTGGCCGGGCTGACCTGGCTGTACACGCTGCGCCAACCGACTCGCTGGCAGCGGTTGGGCCGGCTGCTGCTCGATGGGCTGGTCTGGGGCGTGATCGCGGCTGCGGTCTTTGTCGCCCTCTTCCCGGCGATGTGGATTATGCCCGGCGAAACGCTGTGGACCATCTATGAGGCCAGCACCCGCCTGGTCGAGGAAGGGCACCCCCACTTTTTCTGGGGTCGGGTCTCGGATGACCCCGGCCCCTGGTTCTATCCCACCGGCTGGGTCTTGCAGGCGACCCTGCCGGAGATGGCCGGCTTGGTTGGCCTGCTGGGCTTGGGCGTGGCGGCAGCGTTCCGGCCAAAAAGCGCTTGGCAGTGGCTCAAGACTCACCCCAGCGAGGTCTCGTTGGGCGTGTATGTAGCGCTGCTGCTGTTTTTCGTCACCTTGTCCGACAAAAAAATGGTGCGCTACTTCTTGCCGGCCTTTCCGGTGATCGACATCTTTCTGGCTTGGGGCCTGATCGGCGGGCTGGTGGGGTTGGTCCGCTGGCTGAGCGGGCTGGCCGACCAATCAACGCACTCACCGGCGGCCGGGAGTGAGACTTTAGCCGAGCCCGGTCAGAGCAGGGCTACCGGGCTCGCCTCTAAACTCATGCTGCCGGTGGCTCTATGCATCGTGGTCGTGCAGGGTTGGGCCGTTAGCCAGAACTATCCCTACTACTTTACTTACTATAATCCTTTGGTCGGCGGCTTAAGTGGCGCGGCCCAAATTATGACCATTATCGGCTGGGGGGAAGGCCTGGATCAGGCCGGCCGCTTTCTCGACGAGCAGCCTCAGGCGGCGACGTTAACCGTGGTTGTGGAGCGGGCCTGCTCGATGCTACGGCCGTTTTTCAGCGGCCAGGTAAACTGCCTCAACAGCACGACCGGCGGGCTGCTGAAAGGGGACTACTACGTCTACTATGTCAATGTTGTCCAGCGCGGGCTGCTCTGGCCCAAGCAGTGGGCTTATTTTAACCAGCACCAGGAGCCGGCGTTTCGAGTTCGGCTGGGGGAGATTGATTACGTTTTGGTTTACCGCAACCCGATCGAGCACCAAGTCGACCGGGAGCTGAACTACGTTCCGGCGGCCATCAGAGCTTTGGGCTACTCACTTTCGGCCCAAGGAGCCTTGACCCTGATCTGGCAAAACGAAGGGCTAGGCCAGGAGCCGCTGTGGCTGGGGCTGGCCCCGACCAACGGTGTTTTTCCGGCCGGCCAATCGGCGCCGCCCGAGAGCCGCTGGTGGGTGAAGTGCCCGCCTAACCCCGGTTTTGAGCCTGAATTGAGCAGCACGGGGACCATCGTCGAGAGTGTTTGCCCACTCGCGGCCCTGGATCTTTGGCCCGGTCTGTTCGATGTGCAGTTGGGCTTTGGGGAGGAGGAGAACCTGCGCCCGCTTGAGAATTCTCGCCTGGCTGTAGTTCAAATAGGTTCAGATCGGACTTACCGGCCGGTGACGTTAACACCGCTCTCGCCAGGCGAGAGAGCACTCTTCCGCTAAAAGGGGAACGGATCAGGCCCTATGTCACTACCCAAACCGTGGGTCGTTATGCTGGTGCTGTTTGGCCTAGCTTTGAGCACCCGGCTCCCATCTCTGGGTGGTTTTCTCACCTCAGATGAGATCAACTGGATTGGCCGGTCCCGGTGGTTTTTGGTTGGGCTCCTGACCGCGGAGATCGACTGCCCGCCGGCCATCGATGGGCGCCAAACTATCGCCCGAGGGTTGGGTTGCACCCTGCAAACCGGCCATCCCGGAGTGACCACTATGTGGGCCGGCAGTTTAGGTTTGCTCTGGCATTACGGGTATGTCGATCCGCCGGCTGAGGACGACCTACTCAAGTTTCTCCTGGAGCTGGGCTCCCGGCGCGAGGATATCGCGGTCATTAGCTCGGTCCGGCTGCCGCTAGCCATTGTGGGCAGCCTTTTTGTTCCTTTCTTTTACTGGCTGGTGCAGCGGCTTATGTCTCAGAGTGTCGCGCTCATCGCCGGCCTGCTCGTGGCCCTGAGCCCCTTTCAAATTGCCTTAACTCGAGTCATCCACCACGACTCCCTGACGGCGATCTTTATGGTCCTCTCGGTCCTGGCCTTGATGGGTTACTGGCTGCGGGGCTGGTCGTGGTCCTGGCTGGTTATTTCGGCGGGGCTGGGTGGGCTGGCCCTGCTAAGCAAGCAGGTCGGTTGGTTTCTGCCGCCGTTTGTCGGGCTGTTGGCCGGGCTGACCTGGCTGTCTGGTCTACGCCAGCCCCAATCGGGACGCCGCCTGGCCCGGCTCGTTAGCGACGGGCTGCTCTGGGGCGTTGTCGCGGCCGGCACGGTGGTGGCTTTTTTCCCGGCGCTGTGGGTCAACCCGGTCGAGGTAGGGCAAACTGTGATGGGTGTCAGTCAGCGGCTGGCCGAGACCGGCCACTCTCATTATTTCTTGGGCCAAATTAGCCAAGACCCGGGGCCGCTCTTTTACCCCGTGGGATGGCTGCTGCAGGCTTCTCCGCTGGAAGTGCTCGGGCTGCTCGGGGCCGGGTTGGCCGGCCTCCAGGTCTTGACCTCTCGTCCGGCGCTGAAGGAAGATGACTCTGGCCGGCCGGTTATCATTGCTCTGCTGCTCTTTGTCGGGGCGCTTGCCCTATTTATGATGATCTCGGACAAGAAGATGGTCAGGTATTTTCTGCCCGCTTTTCCGATCATCGACATCGTGGTGGCTATCGGACTGCTGTGGCTGATGCGGCAATTGGCCGCCGTTCTCACTCGCCCCCGACCTGACCTTATCGGCCCGGTGATGACCACTTTACCGCTGGTTATTGTTGCCACGCAAGGTTGGTATGCCTACTCTTCTTTTCCCTACTACTTCACTTTTTATAACCCGCTGTTCGGCGGCGCCGCCGGCGCGGCCCGGTGGATGACGATCATGGGTTGGGGCGAAGGCTTAAACGAGGCCGCCTACTACCTGAACCAGCAGCCCGAAGCCAAGGCCGCGACCGTGGTGGTTGAAGGCAACTGTGGGCTGTACGAACCTTTCTTTAACGGTCGCACGCTCTGCCACAATGACAAAGCCGGTGGTCTGCTTGCCGCCGACTATTTTGTCTACTACATCAGTTTGTTGCAGCGCGATCTTTACGAGCGAGCCCAGCAGGAGTTTTTTATTCGTCACCAGACCCCGATCCACCGGGTTACCTTCGGAGGCCTGGATTATGTGCTGACCTACCAAACTCCCATCGAACACCAGGTTGATCGCCAGGCCAACCAACTGCCCGAGGCGCTAACGGTCCTGGGCTACACCCTGGCGGGGGATGGTCAACTCACCTTATTCTGGCAAAACGAGGGCTTGGGGCCGCAGCCCTTGTGGCTCGGGCTGGCTCCCACCAGCGGTGTCTTCGCCCCGGGTCAGTCGCTACCCCAGACCGATCGCTGGTGGCTGTTGTGCCGGCCTAAACCGGACTTTGTCGCGGAGGTCGATACAGCCGGGGCGATCATCGAGAGCGGGTGCGCCCTCGGTGCGGCCGGCTTACGGGCCGGTCTGTACGAGCTCCAGTTAGCCGTCGGCGAGCGGACCGCCCTCCGTCCGCTTGAGCAGTCTCGCTTGGGCGTCATCAAAATCGAACCGGACGGGCGCTTTCACCAGGTTGATCTGGTTGAGCCCAAACCGGATGATAGTTGAGGAGTGAGGACCCATGCCAACTTTTGACTCTTCGTTCACCGTTAAGGCTCCGCTGGAGCGGGTGGCCGCTTTTCACCACGATACGAGCGTCCTGAAGCGCCTGACCCCGCCGCCCCTCATTTTGCAGCTTCACCGGTTTGAGCCGCTGGCCGAAGGCTCGATTGCCGACTTTACCCTCTGGTTTGGCCCGCTGCCTATCCATTGGGTCGCCGTCCATACCAACGTCGATTCGCGGCGTGGCTTCACCGATACGCAGCACCGGGGGCCGCTTAAGTTTTGGCAGCACACCCACACCTTTACTCAGCTCGGTCCTCACTTGAGCCGGGTGGCTGACCACATTGCGTATGAGCACCATCCCGGTGTTCAGGGCCTCTTAAGCCGGTTGTTGTTCCCCAAACCGGCCCTTTTTATGCTGTTTACCTACCGCAAAGCGGCCACCAAAGCGATGTTAGAATAACCTTTAACCCAGCTTTAACCTCCGCAGAGTCTCCTCTGAAAATAGGAGTGCAAACCTTGGTTTGCCAGCAGAGCAAGCTCTGCACTCCGTTTTCATTACTTGGTGTCGTCCCAATAGGAACTGTCCGACTCCCTTGTAAATACACCCACCCTATGTAGGGGCGTAAAATTTTACGCCCCTACATAGGCGTGCAAATCTTTGGTTTGCCAGCAGAGCAAGCTCTGCACTCCCTTTTCATTGTTGGTGTCATCCCGCTAAAGACTTTTCTCCTATGGCCGTCCGAAACCGGAGTCGCTATAGTTTAGCGGTCAAGATGACGAAAATAGTATGGAAAGGAGCGTCAACCGTATGTTCCCTAAATTCTTGTTTCATGCTCAGATCTCGCTCGTCGCCATCTTTATTCTTGGGCTTAGCAGCTTGCTTCTCTTTTTGGTAGCAGCGCCGGCCTGGGCCAAACTCTCTTCCGAGCAACCCGTCCTGGCCTCTGTTGCGGCTCAGGATGATCCGGTTTTGGATCAGTTTATCTTTCTGCCGCTCGTGCAGCGCTCACCGTCCGGCTGGAGCAGCCAGACGTCGGGGGTGGTCAGTGACCTTTTTGGCGTGGGCTGTGCCGCAGGAGGGCAGGACTGCCAGATCGCCGGCCGGGCGCTGGTGCTAAAGACCGATAACGGCGGGGCCAGTTGGACTCCGGTCACTCCGCCTGTGGCTGGCCTGGAGCTGTACGACGTGAGCTGCCCTACACCGAGCCGCTGTGTGGCGGTCGGCAAAAGTGGCAGCAGCGCCGGCCTTATCCTGGTAACCAATAACGGCGGCGCCTCCTGGACGACCTTCAACCAGGCCTACCTGATGTGGTCGGTGGACTGTATTTCGGCGGACGAATGCGTGGTGGTCGGCGACGAGAGTGAAGCCCGTTTCACTTTTAACGGGGGCGCTAGCTGGAGCGACGGTCGCCTGGGCAATACCCCCCTGTACGGCGTTGACTGCGTGGCGGCCAAGACCTGCTGGATGGTCGGGGTTGGCGGCCGGGTAATCGGCACTTATCCCAATCCCAACGGGCCGGATGGAATTGGTGTCATTCCGAAAAAGGATCTACTGATCAAGGAAGAGAAATCGCTGCTGAGCATTAGCTGTGTTCAGCAGAGCACGTGCGTGGCCGTCGGCGAAATCGGCAAAATTTTCAAAACAACCAACACCGGCGGCAGTTGGGTCGAGCGGGCCTCGGGTACCGGGGAGCGATTGACCGGGGTTAGCTGCCCTGATGCCTCTTTCTGCTACGCCGTGGGCTATAACGGAACGGCCCTAATCAGCTCGGATGGCGGCAGTAGCTGGGCTCCGGAGCTCTCGTTGACGGCTGAAAACCTCGAAGCCATAGACTGCTTTGGGCCGACGAACTGCGTGGCGGTCGGGGCCAACGGAACCATTCTGCGCCGCAACTAAGAGCGCGGTCCGGGCGCTTTTCCCCGCAGCAGGGCTTTGGTCACCTCAGCCGCCGCTGGCGAGATCAGGACAAAGGGGCTCAAGACTAGCCAATCGTTGAGGCTGAGAGCCGTGGTGTTAAAGAAGGGCTGCAAGCCGGGCAGATAGATGACCAAAACGAGCAAGGCCAGGGAGAGCGCGGTCGCTTTGACCAGCCAGGGATTGGAAAACAGGCCCAGGGAAAAAACCGAGTAATACTCCGAGCGAGAGGTGTAAGCCCGCAGCAGTTCCGAGCAGACCAGAGTCGCAAAGGCGACCGTTCGGGCGCGATCAAGCTGGCCGGGGGCGGCGGCCAAAACCAGGCCAAAAGCGCCCAGGACGGCCAAAGTATCGGCCACGGCGATGACGGCGATACTGATCAGCATCGGCCGGTTGATGACCGGCTCGCGGGGCGGGCGGGGTTTGCGCTTCATCGTGTCCGGCTCGCCCTTCTCCATGGCCAGGGCCAGGGCCGGCGCGCCATCCGTAACCAGATTGAGCCAGAGTAGCTGGATTGGCCTTAAGGGAATGGGCAGGCCGCTCAGGATGGCGCTGAAGATGATCAGAATCTCACCGGCATTGCAGGCGACGAGGTAAAAGACAAATTTACGAATATTTGCGTAGATAACCCGTCCTACCTCAACCGCCGACACGATGCTGGCAAAGTTATCGTCGGTCAAAATCATATCGGCCGTTTCCTTAGAGACATCGGTGCCGGTGATACCCATGGCGATGCCGATGTTGGCCCGTTTCAGGGCCGGGGCGTCGTTGACGCCGTCGCCGGTCATCGCCACAATATGCTCCCTGGCCTTAAAGGCCTCGACGATCTTGACCTTATGCTGGGGCGAGACCCGCACGTAAGCATCAACCTCTTCCACGACGGCGGTTAACTCTTCGTCACTCCACTGCTCGAGTTCCGCTCCTGTCACCACGCGCCCACCCGGCGAGAGCAACCCAATTTCCCGGGCAATGGCGATCGCGGTCTCCTTGTAATCGCCAGTGATCATAACGCTTTTTAAGCCCGCATCTTTCGCCACCTGGACCGCGGTTTTGACCTCGGGCCGGGCCGGATCGATCATGCCCAACAAACCCACAAAAATCAGGTCGCTTTCGAGTTGGGCCGGCTCAGGCTTGGCCGGCAACTGCGCTACCGGGCGGTAGGCCACGCTGAGCACCCGCAGCGCCTGGCGGGCCATCCGCTGATTAGCCGTCAGAATCTCCTGCCGGAGGGTGGAAGTTAGCGGCTGGATCCCGCCGGCGTCGATCGCGCCGGTGCAGTAGTCCAGCACTACGTCCGGCGCGCCTTTGACAAAGGCCACCAGCGAACCCCGGCTGGGCAGCAGGTTGGGCAGGGAGCCGTTTGCCGGGATCACCCGGTGGAGGGTGGTCATCCGCTTGCGCTCGGAGTCAAACGGAATCTCCCTCAGCCGGGGCAGAACCCGCTCCAGCTCTTCCCGGCACAAGCCGGCTTTGGCCGCGGCCACAACCAAGGCCCCCTCGGTCGGGTCACCGATGATGTGCCAACTACCTGATCCCTCGGGTGCCCGGCTTTGCTCCAGGCGAGCGTCGCTGCACAGCAGGCCGCCGATTAGCAGCAGCCGAACCAAAGGCTCCTGACGCGGCATAAAAGAGCGCTCGTTGTAAATAAAGTCGCCGCAAGGTTGATAGCCCTGACCGGTAACGTGGAACAGCTTGCCCCCAGCCCACCCTTGCAAGACCGTCATCTCGTTTTGGGTCAAGGTGCCGGTCTTGTCAGAACAGATGATCGTAGCGCAGCCTAGGGTCTCGACGGCCGGGAGTTTGCGGATCAAGGCGTGCCGCCGTACCATCTGTTGCATCCCCAGCGCCAAACAGATCGTCACCACCGCCGGCAGGCCCTCCGGCACGGCCGCCACCGCGAGACTGACCGCAATCATAAACAGCTCAATCAGGCTGGCCTGGTAAGTGAGCAGATAACTCCCAAGCCCCAGGCTGGCAATATCCGTCAGTCGCGTATCGCGCAGCAGGCCAAAGATAAAGATAAAGGCGCAGACGACCAGCGAAGCGATGGCCAGCCACTGGCCTAACTGGTTCAGCTTCTGCTGGATCGGAGTCTGTTCTTCTTCATAAGACTGGAGCAGTTCGGCAATTAGACCGATTTGGGTCCGCATGCCGGTGGCAGTCACCAAGCCCTGGCCCCGGCCATAGGTGACCAGCGTCCCCATAAAGGCACAGTTGCGCTGTTCGCCCAGGGGCAGGTCGGTGCCAGGGAACGGGTCAGTTTCTTTGACCACGGCGGTCGACTCGCCGGTCAAGGCCGCCTCATCGATCTTGAGGTTAACAGTCGCCACGAGCCGCACATCGGCCGGGACATAGTTGCCGGCTTCTAATAAGACCAGATCGCCCGGCACCAAATCGCGGGCCGGGACGGTCAGCGTCCGGCCCTGCCGGATGACCACGGCGTTCGGGACGGCCATTTTTTTTAAGGCCGCCAGGGCCTGCTCGGCTTTAGACTCCTGCACCACGCCCAGGATCCCGTTTAGGGCCACAATGATAATGATCGCCGAAGCGTCGATCACTTCGCCCAGCAGCAAAGAGATGACCGCCGCCGCCAGCAGGGTAATGATCAAGAAGTTGTTAAATTGCCTAAATAATAAGGCCGGCCAGCCGGTCTGGGGGCGTTCGACCAGCTCGTTAAAGCCGTGCTCTTTCAACCGGCTGTGAGCCTCGCTTTCACTCAAGCCAAGCTGGGGGTCGGTTTTCAGTGGGTTGGCAACCGCTTCGACCGGGAGGCTATAAAATTTGTTATCGTTCATGCTGCTCTCAACGGTGGGAGATCCGCTCTTTGTTAAGAGACGCCCTACTCACTTTTGACTCAGGCTACCTTGTCATCTCTAGTTTAAAGCACGCTCCACCAGTCACACACCGGTCATTTGAGGGGATCGGACGCTGACCGATATATCAGTCTTTTGACCGGCCGAAACACCTGTTCGATGGAGCAGGTGGGTGCTTGGCCAAGACTACGTCAACCGGCTAGCAAAAAAACTCTTATCTTGTTTAGTGAAGAGTCTCGCCAAGTGACAGGCGCATTTAAGCTAATTTTGTCTTAAACTGGACAGTAGGAGGGTAGGCCAATGTTAGAAGAAATCTATCTATTCGCGAACCGGCATGAAGCCGGGGTTAAATTGGCTGCCCGTCTCAGTCGTGAGTCTTTCATCCGGGAAACCGACCCCAGCAAGCTGCTGCTGTTATCGATTCCCAGCGGCGGGGTGGTGGTTGGCGCTACAGCAGCCCGAGCCCTGGGCTGCCCGCACGATGTCATTGCGGTCAAAAAGATCAGTTGCCCCTGGCATAGGGAGGTCACGATTGGCGCGGTAGCCGAATATGAGATGGTCACACTCAATCCAGAGATGATTCCGGAATGCCGCCATCGAGGTCAGAGAACCGGTGAAGCGATTGAGACGACCAAGGCCATTGTCAAAACCTTTATTCACAACTTTCGGGCCAACCGCCGGCTCGACGTTAGTGGCAAAGTGATCATCCTGGTGGACGACGGCATCTCTACCGGCGAGACGATGAGCGCCGCCCTGAAGTGGCTCCTGGCCAAAGGGCGAACCGAACGGCCCCAGGAGATCGTAGTTGCGGTGCCGATCTGTTCGCCTCACATCGTGGACTCCATTGCCAAACTGGCTGACCGGCTGATTTATCTGTCAATGCCGACTGAATTCTGGACGGTAGGGCAATACTACTGGGATTATGCCCCGGTCACCGATAAAGAAATCCACCACCAATTAGAATCTGAGCCTGTTCAGGTCTTATCCCAGAAACATCAAGACTTACCGGTAGCCGCTTAAGAGCAACAGGGTAACCTTTACCCTAACGGTTGAACGAAACCGGCTCTGATGGCATTGGTCCTGGAAAGGATGAGGAAAGAGCATGCTCAGGCATCTCACCGGGGATGAGGCAAGGGAGAGTTCGGTCCAGCCGGATCGGCCGTTATTTGGGACCATCTTGGTGCCCTTATCCGGCCTTAATCAGGGGTGGACCGCCTTCGAACAGGCGCTCCCCCTTGCCCGCCGAGAAGGCAGCCGGCTGGAAGGGCTATATGTGGCCCCTTCATGGACTCAGGTCAGCGGTCACACGCCGCGCACCATGCGGAGTCGATTCGATCGACGCTGCCAGGAAGCCGGCATTTCCGGCGGTCTGCTGATCGAGATGGGAGACGTGTGCCGTAAGATCTGGGAACAGGCCCACTGGGCTGATCTGGTCGTACTCGATGCCACCCACTGTCCCAAAGACCAACCCCTGGCCCGGCTCAATTCAAAATTCGCCACGCTGCTGCGAACCTGTCCCAAACCGGTGTTGGCCGTGCCGGGCGCTGCCTCGCCGGCGTGGCGGCGCGCTTTGCTGGCATATGATGGCAGCCCCAAGGCCAACCGGGCCCTGGCCATGACGCGCTATCTGATCACCTCAAGCCGCTGGCGATTAGCGCTGACAATGGTTACAGTGTTGGAAGGGGACCGGGTGACGATGGATCAGGTGAACGAAGCTCGGGCTTATCTCGAGTCCGGCGGGGCAGCGGTAGACTCGGTGGTGACCCAAGGCCCTGTTGCGGAGACTATCCTGGCTCTCGTCGCCAAGCACGACAGTGATGTTATCATCATGGGCGGCTATGGACTAGGCTCGCTGATGGAGATTGTCCTGGGCAGTACGGTCGATCAGATTTTACGTCAATCCCTGAAGCCGGTTTTAATTTGGCGCACGAGTTGAACCTGGCCAACGAGCCAATATAAAGACTCGCCGATTGGCGAGGCCCAGAACTCAATCTTGGACCGATGCCCTGTGCCCGTAGTTGTATTATGATGAAAGGAGTAGGGGTTAACGGGTTCTTTAACAGGTTAAACGTACGGCCGGGGGTGCCGCTACCAGGGTAAATTCCGGCCATCGACCCTGATGAACTGGCCTACCTCGCCGCGGACTTGGTCTCGCTCGTTAACCGGTAAGAGTTTAGAGGAGGTTATATGGGCGTGACTCGGAGCAAATAAGACAGGGAAAAAAGTCGGTGGTTGATGGTCTCTTGATTAGAAGTAGGAGGCGATCATGCGTAAGCTACTCATTATCCTGGGGGTGGTGTTTCTGGTGCAACTGGTCTGGGTTTCGACCAGCCAGGCAGCCGTAACGGCCGCCACCGATTCGGACCGGATCGCTCACGAAGAGGGTCCGCTTGTCCCCGGTGACGAGTGGGTTGAGGCGACCCCTACCGATGAGTTATCCACAGGTGGAGTTTGCCGCTGCCGGCGCTGCTACGTCTGCAGCTATAACAATTGGGGTCCCTGCTGCGTCCGGTCAAGGCCGGCTTACCACTACCACTACAACTACAACTACAATTACTACCACTATCCACAGCCCAGGCCTTACTGCGCGACCTACCATCGGGTTGCGCCAGGCCAGACACTGTACGGCCTTAGCCGCGCTTACGGTGTTCCGGCTTGGGCCATTGCCCGAGCAAATGGGCTCTACAATTGGAACTACATCCAGGCCGGCTGTACGCTTTGTATCCCCCATCGGTAGTCGTTGGCCGGTAGTCTAACCGTGAGTGAGTGAGACTCCCTGGTTTGTGGAAATGACCAGGGAGTTTTTGTGCTGATTACACAAGCTTACTATTATATTAGAGATTGGGAGCCGGGGAAAAGACATTGGGACCGCTATAGGCTGACACTTGAGTAACTAGTCCCAAAGCCTCGCTTCCTGCCGAAAAAGGAGCAAGATTGATGAGTAACCGAGTTGGCATCTTAATTGGCGGCGGGGATGTGCCGGGGCTAAATATGTGCCTGAAAAGTCTGGTCTATCGCCTGATCGATCAAGGCTTTGAGCCGGTTGGCATCCGCAAGGGGTGGGAAGGCTTAATCCAATCTAATCCGCGGGACCCCCACCGTCACAATGGCCACTTGATCGACTTGACCAAAAGCATGGTCCGGGCGATCGACCAAACCTCCGGCTCCTATCTGCACGCCTCGCGGATCGATCCCCGCCGGACCCCGCGCCAGCTTGTGCCCCCCTTCCTGCCGCCGTCCGAGGCCGAAACACAAGACTTAAGCGAGCACATCATCGAGGTGGTCGAACGGTTGGAGTATCGAGCTCTGATTACCATCGGCGACGATGATCTGCTCCGCTACGCCGCCTATCTCAGCCAACGCGGCCTCCCGATTATCGCGATTCCCAAAACCATCCACAACAATATCAACGGCACCGATTACACCATTGGCTTTAGCACCGGCCTGGCCCGTGGCGTAGCCTTCATTCACGAGCTGCGAGCCCTGGCTGGCTCGCGGGAGCAGATGGTGGTGGTCGAGACCTTTGGCGTCGGCTCCGGCCTCAGCTCCTTGATGACGGCTTTTCTGGCCGGCGTTGATCGGGCCATCATCCCCGAAGTGCCCTACGATCCGGCCAAGCTGGCCCACCTGGCGGTCCTGGACAAGAACTGGAATCCCAACAACTATGCCGTCATTACGGTCTGCGATGGGTCACAGCTTGAAGAAGAGCTGGTCCTGGAATACGCGCCGCTGCTGTCGACGCGCAGCCTGTCGGTGGTGCTGCGCCAGTTGACGGCCGAGAAGGCGGCCCAGATGTTGGCCAAGGCGGACCGGGAGTATGATCTAAGCGAGGTCGTTGAACCCGGCACCAGCCTGGCCGGCAGCGGCATGGTGGTCGCGGAGCTGTTGCAGCAACTGACCGGTGAAGAGGTCTTCCACCAGCCGCTCACTTATCTCCTGCGCACCGGCCCGCCCGACGGTCAGGATCTACTCGGGGCTACCAACTTTGCCATTCTGGCGGTTCGGCTGCTCAAAGAAGGTCGATTTGGCCGGATGACCGCCTACCAGCAGCGCTACGACCTGGCCGATGTCGATCTGCAGGTGGTCCTCGAGGGCGTTAACGCGGTCAACGTCGAGGAGATGTATAACGTCGAGGAATACAAACCGAAGGTCGATCTGATTTGGGCGACCCAAGGGCCGGCCGAGGGTACGACCGTAGTCCAGGTGTAAAGGCGTAAAATATTACGCCCCTACACCCGCTGTATTTTGGAGAGAGGGTGGTATGAGTATTAGAAATCTGAACTATCTGTTCAAACCCCGCTCAATTGCCGTTATCGGGGCCTCCACGCAGCCGCACAGTGTCGGGGCCAAGGTGATGCGTAATCTGCTGGAGGGCGGCTTTGATGGGCCGATTATGCCGGTTAACCCCAAGTACCGGGCGGTGGGTGGCGTCTTGGCCTACCCTACCGTCGAGGCTTTGCCGCAGACGCCGGACCTGGCCATCCTGTGTACCCCGCCGGCCACCATCCCCGAACTGATTGCCCAACTTGGCCGGCGAGGCACCAAGGCCGCCACGGTCCTGACCGCAGGTTTGGAGCAAAAGCGCGACGAGGCCGGGCGCACCCTCCAGCAGGCCATGCTCGAGGCGGCCAAGCCTCATCTGTTGCGAATCTTGGGGCCCAACTGTGTCGGTTTGATGATCCCAAAACTGGGGCTCAACGCCAGTTTTTCTCACACTCAGCCGCTGCCCGGTAAAATCGCCTTTGTCACTCAATCCGGCGGGCTGGCTACAGCGGTGCTGGACTGGGCCAAATCGGACGGCATCGGCTTTTCTTGTTTTGTGTCGCTCGGTAACAGTGGCGATATCGACTTTGGTGATGTGATTGATTATCTCAGTACCGACTCCTCAACCCGGGCCATCCTACTTTACATCGAGGCCATCACCGATGCCCGCAAATTTATGTCGGCTGCTCGAGCCGCGGCCCGGAACAAACCGGTCATCGCCGTCAAAGCTGGCCGCGCGCCGGAAGGCGCCAAGGCGGCAACCTCGCACACCGGGGCACTGGCCGGGTCGGATGAAGTCTACGAAGCGGCCCTGCGGCGGGCGGGGATTCTGCGGGTCGATACCATTGAGGATCTGTTTGACGCGGTTGAGACGCTGGCCAGGGCGCAGCCTCTGCACGGGGAGCGCTTGACCATCGTCACTAACGGCGGCGGCCCGGGGGTCATGGCCACCGACGCCCTGATTCGGGCCGGCGGCTGCCTGACCGAGCTGTCCGCCGAAACGCTGCAGCGCCTGGATGGCTTTCTGCCGCCGGCCTGGTCGCACAGTAACCCGGTGGACATCATCGGCGATGCGCCGGTGGAGCGCTACGTGGAGACTTTAAAGACTCTGCTGGACGATCCCCAGACCGACGCCCTTCTCTTTATTCACGCCCCGACGGCCATCGTGCCCAGTCTGGACATTGCGCAGGGGTTGGCCCCGGTCGCGGCTCAGGCCCGGCGTCCTGTTCTAACCTGTTGGTTGGGCCGGGCCGGGGTCGCCCAGGCCCGCCGGGTTTTTAGCGAAGCTCATCTGCCCACCTACGACTCGCCGGAGGACGGAGTCAATGCCTTTATGCAGATGGTCAACTACCGGCGCAATCAGGAAATCTTAATGGAGACCCCGCCCTCGGTGATGGAGGCCTTTACCCCGGACTTAAAGAGCGCGCGGGAGGTGATCGATCAAGCCTTGGCCAGTGGCCGCTCCCTGCTCAGCGAGCCGGAGGCCAAAGCGGTCTTGGTGGCTTACGGGATCCCCACGGTAGAGACCTATGTGGCCCAAACTCCGGAAGAGTGCGCCCGCTTGGCCACCAAAATGGCCGGCCCGGTGGCGGTCAAGATCATTTCACCAGATCTTACCCACAAGTCAGACGTTGGCGGGGTGGCGCTCGATCTGGAGACGGCCGACGAAGCCCGCGCCGCCGCCGAAGCTATGCTCAAACGTTTAAAAGCTATCCACCCTCAGGCCCGATTGACCGGCTTTAGCGTCCAGCGCATGGCTCGCCGTCCGGGCGCCCATGAACTTATCGTCGGCGCTGCCACCGACCCGATCTTTGGACCGGTCATTCTTTTTGGCCAGGGCGGGACTGCGGTCGAGGTCATTCGGGATCGGGCTGTGGCTCTCCCCCCGCTTAACGTGGTCCTTGCCCGCGAACTGGTCAACCGGACGCGGGTGGTTAAGCTACTGGCCGGCTATCGTGACCGGCCGCCGGTCGATATGGCGGCGGTCTATCTGACTTTGATCAAGATCGCGCAGTTGGTCAGTGATGTGCCCGAAATCCGCGAAATCGACGTCAATCCGCTCTTTGCGGACGACCGGGGGGTGCTGGCTCTCGACGCCCGGATGCGGGTCGAACCGGCCTCGACCGGCGGCCCGGCTCGCCTGGCTATCCGGCCTTATCCTAAAGAGCTGGAAGAAGAAGTCAGCATAGCCAGCGAAACGATCCTGATGCGCCCCATTCGCCCAGAAGATGAGCTGCAGCACCGGGAGTTTCTCAGCCACATTAGCCAAGAGGATATGCACTTTCGATTCTTCTCGATCATTCGGGAATTTGCTCATGCTGATCTGGCTCGCTACACCCAGATCGATTTTGATCGAGAGATGGCCTTTATCGCCACCCGGCCTAACGCTATCAATCAGCCGGAGACATTAGGCGTGGTCCGGGCCGTGACCGACCCCGATAACATCCAGGCTGAAGTGGCCATCATCGTCCGCTCTGACCTTAAGGGGATGGGCTTGGGCCGGATTCTGTTCGATAAAATGATCGGCTACCTGCGCAGTCGAGGCACCCGCGAAGCTGTGGGGGAAACGCTGCGCGTAAACCACCGCATGCTGAAGTTGGCCCGGAAATTGGGTTTTGAAACGGAGTATATGGACGACGGGGAGACAGTCGGGCTTAGATTACAGCTTGACGGCCACGGTCCTGGTTAGGTGGGCTTGGCGTAGCCAAACCACCGCAGATCGCTCTCTTTTTTGCGCCATTTTGGCCTGACCTTGACCCACAGTTCTAAATAGACCTTAACGCCCAGCAGATCCTCGATTTGGCGGCGGGCCAGTTGGCCAATTTGCTTCAGCGCCCGGCCGCCGTCGCCGATAACGATCCCTTTTTGAGATTGACGCTCAACAATGATATTGGCGCTGATGTAAGTCAGGCTGGCACTGCGCTCCTTGAACTCAACGATGGAGACGGCCAGGGCGTGCGGGACCTCTTGATGCAGCACGGTGAGGGCAACTTCGCGAATGAGTTCGGCGGCAATGAAGCGCGTTTGCTGGTCGGTGACTTGATCGGGCGGAAAATAGCGCGGCCCCGGTGGCAGCCGGTCGATGATCTGGTGGAGCAGGTCGAGCTGATTGTCGCCCTTGAGCGCCGAGACAGGGAGCCAGCCATCAGCCGGATAAAGCTTAAGAAAGGGCTGCTCCAAACCGGCCAACTGCTCCGCTGAAACTAAATCGATTTTGTTGAGGGTCAGCAGGACCGGGGCCGGGGCTTCACCTTGCTGCCCAGCCTTTTGTTGTGAAGCGGCGATAGCCTGGGCCACCAGTTCATCTTCGGCGGCCGGCGGCTGGGAGACATCGACCAGCCAGACGATAACGTCGGCGTCTGGGATCGCTCCCAGCGCGGTTTCAACCAAAAACTCACCCAGTTTGTGTTGGGGCTTGTGGATACCCGGCGTATCGACAAAGACGATTTGAGCCGGGGGCAGCTCGCCGTACTGCTCGGAAGGCAGCGTCAGGATACCTAGCAGCCGATTGCGCGTGGTTTGGGGTTTGTGGCTGACGATCGCCACCTTCTGGCCCAGGAGGTGGTTCATTAACGTGGATTTGCCCACGTTGGGGCGACCGACTACCGCGACAAAGCCGGAGCGGTGCCCGGCCGGCAAGGTTTCATCGAAGAGCGGGGTACCGCTCTCATCGTCATCCGCTAAATTTTCCAAAAACTCAAATGGATCGTCCATCATTTACGAAGCCAGCGAAAACGGATTAAAGTTGGTTTCCCGATCGAAATAGTCTTCCTGCTCCGATCGCTTCAGAAAAGCGATGACCGCATAAGTGATCGGCGTAAAGACGACCTCGATGGTGACCTTAAAGATGTAGTTAGCCACAATTAAGCTGGGCACGATTTCCCACGGAAAAACATGAACCAGGGCGGCGATAAGCACAAAAATGGTGGTATCAACCCCCTGACCGACCAGCGTGCTGCCAATCGTTCGCGCCCACAGCCAGCGTCCGGCGGTCGCGACCTTCATTTTGGCCAAAATGGCGCTGTTAGAGAACTCGCCGGCAAAGTAGGCGGCCAGACTGGCCACAATGATGCCGCCTGTCGCCACACTGCCTAAAATGGCCTGGTACGCTTCATCCCCGGCGTAGCCTTGCCACTCGGCGGCGCCGGGCATAATTCCCACCAGCCAGAAGGTAATTGCCATCAGAACGGACGTTCCAAAGCCGGCCCAGATGGCCCGCCTGGCTTTCTTATAGCCGTACACCTCGGTCAAGACATCGCCAAAGATATAGCCGATAGGGAACAGGAGGGTGCCGGCATCAAAAGCGAGCGGCAGCCCCAGCACGGATACGCCCCAGTCAATGATTTTGGCTGACGAGGCGACGTTGCTGATGAGTAAAACGGCTACGAACAAAGCGATGATAAAATCGTAATACCGGTATGCGCGCATAATGGGTTAACCAGTCCAGTCTTTGTCTAATACTCTACTGGGTGCAGACGAGATTGTAACATGGATAGTCTGAAATTGCATAGCAAGATGTTTTTGCCAGAATCTTCGCATAGTATTTTGGGGGGGATATTTTTTCCGTTGGTAGTTTTCTCCTTATGGCTGCGACACGTCGGGCACTGGCTTTGTCCACACTTAGGCGATCAGATGCAAGACCAACGTCGGATCCCGACTCCCGGTTAAGTCTCCGGTTCTGCGGAATTAGGGTCTGTTGGCAGATCGTTGGTTTGGAGTGGAACCGAGAGCAAAGATACTTTTCTCAACAATTCTTTTATTACGCATAATATTTACTAACTGAAGTGAAATATACTCGGCCCCTTTTAG
>CALMIS010000039.1 GCA_937864185.1 uncultured Chloroflexota bacterium | reverse complement strand
TTCAAGCTTTTACCAGCACCCACCTGGCCATTATCGCCAGTACCGGGGCCGGAAAAAGCTACCTGGCCGGGGTGCTGCTGGAAGAACTGCTAAAACCTTACAACCGGGCGGCGGTGCTCATTGTCGACCCGCACGGTGAGTACAGCACCCTGGGCGAGATGGCTAACCTGAAGGAATTTACGATGGGCGCTTACCGGGCCCGGACTCGAGTCTACCGGCCGGGCGAGGTCAAGGTCCGGCGGGGGGCCCTGACGGTGGGGGATTTGCGCTATCTGCTGCCGAATCTGACCGAACGCATGGAGTATGTGCTGCGCCGCGCCCATCGCGAGGTGCAGCGCCGGGCAGCGGCCGACAAGCGTGATCCTGAGCGTTGGACGCTGGGGGAGCTGATGATCCGCTTGCGGGAGATTGGGCAGGGCGGCGATGAGAGCGAGGACGGGGACGGCCGCTACAAAGAGACTGCCGAGGCCGTTATCTGGCGGCTGGAAAGTGTGCTGAACCAGTCAGTTATCTTTGACGATTTTGAGCATCTCAAACTGGGCGAGCTGTTTGAACCCGGCCAATGTTCAGTCCTGCAGCTGAGCGAAGTTGAGGAGCGAGAGCAGCAGGTAATGGTGGCGACCTTGTTGCGCCGTTTGTTTCGGGCCAGAATGGCCACCCAAAAGCATGAAGCTAACCCGGGTGACGAGCTGTATTTGCCTTACCCGGTCTTTGTCCTCATTGAGGAGGCTCATCACTTTGCTCCGGCCGGCGGGGATGCGGTTAGCACGGGCATTCTCAAGCAAGTTTTAGGGGAGGGGCGCAAGTTTGGCGTCGGGGTGGGCCTTATCTCCCAGCGACCCGGCAAGCTGGATGCCGATGTGCTGTCGCAGTGCAATACGCAATTTTTGCTCCGGATTGTTAACCCGGTCGACCAGGCTCGCGTGGCCGAAAGTGTGGAAACCGTGGGCCGGGATCTGCTGCGGGAATTGCCGGCCCTGACCAAGGGCCAAGTGATCATCGCCGGGCAGGCGGTCAATACGCCTCTGCTGTGCCGGGTGCGAGCCCGCCACACGCCCCATGGCGCCGAGAGCCTCAACGCCCCGGCGCAGTGGGTTAGCTTTACCTCCACTGAGGCCCAGGCGCGGCGAGACAGGGACATAGCGCTACCGGCCGGGGTTGAAGACACAGGCAGCTTGGAAGACTGGTTGGGGTAGAGTTAGGTTTTGTTTGAGGACTGTTTTTAACTGTAGCTTAAAATTTTATAAGTGTCCGATTGGTTTTTTGTGGGCTCTTGCCACCGAGAAAAGCTTATGGACCACCGTTTGCTTCGTGACGTGCTAATACCGGTTATACTGTACTCGGTTTTTCTGCTTGGACTTATCATCCTAACCACTTTTCTTGACCTGGTAAACGCGCCAGACGGGTTACTCAATACGCTAAACGGATTTCTGGCCTGCTACGCGCTGGGGGTCTTGGTTTTGCTCATGGTCTGGTGGGGTTTTTCTCTGGCGCGTTGGCTTTACGAGCGGTTCAACTGGGAAATATTGCCGTATGCCATCATGAATATTATGGTTGGCTTTGGTCTTGGAGGGGTCAGCGTAGCCGTTGCCATCGGCATTGATAATTTCATCGGACCACTCGCTTACTTGCTGGTTTTTGCCGGACTTTTGGCAGGTGGGTTTTGGGTGGTCAGGAGCGGTTATGAACTTGTCGCCAGGTCCGGACAAGTAGACGGCTCTATATACTCGACCCTCTTGAAGGCAGATGCAGTCTCGCTCAAGCTGCTCTATGATTTGCTCTTTCCAATAAAAGATGAAGCCCTGCGTCTTTTTACCCAAACGCAAGGCCCTAAGAAGCAAAAAGGCAGCTTTTTTGATGAAGAACCGGTCTTCAGACAAGTATCGATTGGAGGTCAGAAGGCTGATCGTCGCCAAGCCGTGGCGATACCCCCCAGGCCAGCCAGCCCTTCCCCGCCTTCCGCGACCCTGGTATCCAGACCCGCCGAGAGCTACCCCTCTTCTGCCAGGCCCCAGATTACTTTTTCGTCGTCGCCAAGTAGCGATTTCGTTAAAGAGGCAAAGCGGTATGCTCATCGCACCGAAGCAAGGGCTAACCCCGTCCCGTTTATGCAGTACTGGCCGACTTACTCGTCTATGTCTAAAGCCCAGCAAAAATGGTATTTTTACTGGCGCACCCAACTTCGTCAGGGTAACTGGCTAACCGCCGATACCAGTTACCTGTTCGTCTATGCCTACGAGATAATCAATGTTATCGGGTTTGACTCACCGAAACTGGCCCTGGATCGTTTAATCAACTTCTGGGAGTTTTATCGCAAGTTACAACCTAAGCTTGATCATTATCTACCCGACTGGATTGCCGATTTTACTGCTATTCACAAGCTCGCCCCCGCTCCTTTAGAGTGGTACCGCAGGGTAGCCCAGTTAGGGGTCCCCGGCGATGAAGATTTACAGCTTGAGGCTTGGCTGCAGACCGGTCACAATTTCAAACTCCTGGCCAAGGACCTGATCTACCGGCTCAGTGGATATGACCCGACAAGAAACAAGTTTTACAAGCAGCATGGTCAGGCGCTAAACCTCGATGCGGCTTATGAGACCGGCCTGCAGGCCGTCAATAGCTGTATTGAGCAAAGTTCGAAGCAGACTTTATTCGGCCTGTATCAAGACCGCCGGAGCCGGCTTGTCACGCGCCCTCCCTTTGCCAGTGCCTTACATGCTTACAAAGTCCGCGAAATTGAGATTGCCGTCGTTCATCCTTGGATGGGCAACGAACCACTGGGTAACGCCCTGAAGGATATTCTTAAATATACCGAAAACGTGGTCCGAGAGCACAGCGGTTATAAGTACAAGCTAAGAGAGGTTAAGTTACCCTTCGACTGGCAGCAAGCCATTGAAGCGGCGCTAGCGGGTCCGTCCCCACGGCGTGAAGTTGAAATCGATTTGTCCCAGCTAGAGCAGCTCAGCCAAGACTCGAGCGCTATCCGAGGTCGCTTGAGCGCGACTGAGAGCCCAGCCGCTGATTTAAGAACGTCCAGGCCGCCCCTCGAAAGCCAAAAAGAACAGCCAATCGCTCCAAGTGAACCCCCGGCGGTCCAGCCAGGCCGGGAGCTCAGCATCGATTTTGCGGCGGTGGATAAAGTGAGGCGAGAGTCCGATCAGATCCGAGACCGGTTAAGTGTCGAGACCGGTTTTTCACAAGGACGTCCTGATCTAGAGATCGCTCCGGCGCCAAAAGATCAAGAGGCGCCGCAGGGGGCTGAGGAGTATCTCATTCGTCCTGACGGAACGGCCGACCATCTGCTAACCAGTTTGGCAGAGATCGCCTCGATTCTGGGAGGCTTTGAAACCGAGGGGGCCGGCCTACTACGGGTGCTTATGCAAAACAGTTGGCACGCTTCCTTAGAGGATATTCAGTCCAGGCTCAACGGTCAATTTGCCAACGTCGTCATCGATCAAATCAATGAGCAGTCGTACCACCAAGTCGGTGACGTCTTGGTTATTGAAATAGAGGGCGTTTGGACTGTAAATGAAGAGTATCAGGACGAAGTAGAGTACATCCTTAGCCATCCCGCTTATCAGCCAAAACAGACGGCGCCGGCTGCGAAACTCATTTTGGAGAAGTACCAGGACTTAAGGGCTGATTGGCAAGAGTTTGTCAGGCAAATGCAGCCGTGCCACTGGGACGCTTTAGCTGCTTTGCTAAGCGGTGCCGAGGTTCAAACCCGGTTAGATGCCATCGCCAAACCTCTTCATAAGACCGGGAATCTATTGGTGGACGAGATCAATGAGTATGCTCAGGAAAGTGTGGGCGACATCGTCGTTGACACAGTGGAAAATCCTCCGCGGATTCTTGAAGATGAACAAGATACCCTTGCCCAGTTGCTAAGCTGGGCCGTGAGCCAGCGGGTCATTGAGGTGTAAAATGTCACAAAAAATCCCAAAGCGAGTAACAACAGCTATTTTGCAGTCCCTAAGCGCGGGCGTCGTCCCAAGAATCGGCGCGGAACACATTGCCGTTGGCCGCAAATCTGAGATAGAGGCGCTTTTGCATGATCTTGATGAGGTGATTGTCGAAGGGGGGGCCACCTTTCGGGTGATTGTGGGCCGATACGGCTCAGGCAAGAGTTTCCTCATCCAGCTGATCCGAAACTATGCGCTACAAAGAAATTTCGTGGTGGCCGACGCCGACTTGAGTCCCCAAAGGCGCCTGACAGGCTCCAAGGAGCAAGGGTTGGCCCTGTATCGAGAACTACTTAATAACATGGCCACCCGGACCCGGCCGGATGGAAACGCCTTCGCCGCGCTTCTGGAAAAATGGATCAGTAGTATCCAGAGCCAGGTTATTCAAAGTGGCATGACCCCCTCCGCGCCTAACTTTACCTCGGTCGTGGAACAGCAGATTCACGCCACCATCAATGATATGGAAGGGATGGTGCACGGCTTCGATTTCGCGGCAGTGATCAA
Source organism: uncultured Chloroflexota bacterium (assembly GCA_937864185.1). Taxonomy (GTDB): domain Bacteria; phylum Chloroflexota; class Anaerolineae; order 4572-78; family J111; genus JAGRBY01. The sequence goes on along the minus strand of CALMIS010000039.1, from coordinate 20,985 downwards.
TGCTTACTGGCAAGGTCATCAAAGTGGCAACGATGAACTAAAGGGGGCAGCCCTGAGGTGGTTGCGGGGGGAATTTAACACCAAGGTCGAGGCTCGCCAGGCCTTAAATGTTCGGGTGATCATTGATGACGAGTCTTGGTATGACCACATCAAACTGATGGCTCAATTTGTACGCCATATCGGCTATGAGGGCCTGATCATCTTCCTTGATGAAGCCGTGAACCTGTACAAGATCTCGCATACCATATCTCGTAACAACAACTATGAGCGTCTGCTTACCATCTATAACGATACACTGCAAGGCAAGGCCGGGTACTTGGGCATTTTGGTCGGGGCTACGCCGCAAATGGTGGAAGATACCCGGCGGGGGATCTTTAGCTACGAAGCTCTCAAAACCCGGCTCGAGGAGAGCCGTTTCGTGCGGGATGGCCTGCGCGATATGGCGAGCCCGCTCATTCGCCTTGCTGTCTTAAGCCATACGGAAATTTTTCTGCTCCTGCAGCGAATTCGCGAAGTTCACGGCGTTCATCACAGCTACGAGCCGGGTATTAATGATGCTCAGGTCCAAACGTTTATGACCGAGGTGCTCAATCGTATTGGCGCTGACGCGCTTCTGACCCCAAGGGAAGTCATCCGGGACTTTGTCGCCCTCCTAAACATCCTCCAGCAGAATCGGGATAAAACGTTTGAGTCTCTTTTAAGCCAGGTTGATTTCAAATCCGCCACATCCCCGCTCGATCCCGATGTGCTGACGCCCGAGACAGAGATTCGCGATGACGAGCCGGAAGAGTCTCCCTATTCGAGCTTCAAGATCTGATGGCTGACCATCCTTTTTACCGGCTGGCTCCCTTCATTCAAGAGTATATTTATCGGCAAAAGTGGGAGGCGCTTCGTCCCGTCCAAGTCGATGCAATCGCCGCAATTTTGGATACCTCCAACCACGTTCTCATTCAAAGCGGTACAGCCAGTGGCAAGACCGAAGCGGCGCTGCTGCCGGTCATCACCCGGCTATATGAAGATCCACCCGCCACCATTGGGGCCATGTATATAGGCCCGCTTAAGGCCCTCATCAATGACCAATTTGAGCGCCTCACGGGCTTGCTCGCTGAAACGGACATTCCTGTTCAAAGCTGGCACGGGGATGTGTCACAAGCAAAAAAGGCCCGTTTTCTGCGCAGAGCGCGGGGGATTTTACAGATTACCCCTGAGTCGCTGGAAGCGATGCTTATCAATCGACATCACGAACTTGGCCGGCTGTTTGCCGATCTGCGTTTTGTCATTATCGACGAAATTCACGCCTTCATTGATTCTGACCGGGGCCGGCAAGTCATCTGCCAGCTGGAGCGACTAGCCGGGGTCCAGTCTACGCCTGCCCGGCGGATAGGGCTGTCGGCCACCTTGGGTGAACCTGAGATAGCGATGGCCTGGCTAGCCGGCCATACGGGTAGGCCGGTTGTTCCTATTAAAGGAACAGGTGACTCAAATATCCAGCTTGGTCTGGAATATTTCCTTTTGCCGGATCCCGATAGGGAAGTCCCCGAGCCAAAGGGTAAAAAGAAGGCGGGTGAGGTTTCTAAGGCGCCTAGTGACCCGGAGCTGGATATCGCCAGGTTACTGGAACAAACCACGGTGTTTTATGAGCATTTGCACCGGATGACCCAGCGAGTCTCCAAGACCTTGATTTTTGCAAACAGTCGCGGTAGCACCGAGGAAATTGTAGCCAATCTACGACAGCTTTCCGAGCAGGACCGGCTGCCCAGTTTTTACTATGTTCATCACGGCAGCATATCCGCGGCTTTGCGCGAGTCGGCCGAGGCGGCCATGCGCGACTCAGAGCAAAAGGCCTGTGTGGCAGCGACGCTTACGCTCGAATTAGGCATTGATATCGGCCAGTTAGACCAGGTTCTGCAAGTAAATTCGACCTACTCGGTCTCCAGTTTTGTACAGCGGCTGGGCCGGTCGGGGCGTCGTGGCGGTCCGTCGCGCCTGTTCTTTTACTGCACTGAGACTAATGAAAATCCAAAACACCTGGGTGAGCAACTGCCTTGGGGACTGCTGCAAGCAGTTGCAGTCGTCCAGTTATATTTAGAGCAGAAGTGGATAGAACCGCCCAGCATACCGGCTTTACCGTTTAGCCTGCTATACCACCAAACTATGAGTACCCTCAGCGCTCACACTGAACTCTTGCCGCCCCGACTTGCTCAGCGAGTTTTGAGCCTATCACCCTTTAAAGAAGTGACCCAAGACCACTACCGTCTGCTGCTTCGTCATCTTTTGGAAATAAAACATTTGGAACAGACAGAGACTAACGGCCTGATTATCGGTTTAGAAGCTGAGAAGATGGTCAATAATTACCGCTTCTACGCGACATTTGAAGATGAAATCACTTACCGTGTGCGCCACCAATCCCGTGAAATTGGCACGATCCAAACCGCTCCCGAGGTAGGCAGTACGATTGGCTTAGCGGGTTATGCCTGGCAGGTCCTGGAAGTGAACTCTGAGCAAAGAGCGGTTGAGGTTACGGCCGCGAAAGGCAAGGTGAAAACCTTATGGTCTGGCGGTGGAGGACAAATTCATACCCGGATTGTCCAGAAGATTCGCGATATTCTGCTAACCGAAACTGAGTACCCTTACCTTCATAGGAGAGCGAAAAGGCGGCTGGAAATTGCTCGTAAAAATGTCCGTTCCTGGGGGCTGTCCGGCTCATCCATTCTGCCTGTCGCCCCGGGCCGTATGCTTGTATTTCCGTGGTGTGGAACCCGTCCGTTTGCTACCCAACTACGGCTGCTAGCTCACCAGGGTATCGGCGTTAAAGATTCTCTTGCCCCCTTTTACTATGAGATTTTCTTCAAAGAAGGTGCCTCCTCCAGTTTAACCGCTGCCTTACGAAAGGTAATTGAAGCTGCGCCCTCACCGGCAGACTTAGTGAGAGAAGTAGACCGCAGTGAGCTTTTTCGGCATAAGTTCGATAGATTCATCCCGGACCAGTTACTGCGCGAAGCTTATGCCCGGGATTATATTGATCTTGATGGTTCAATTTCCAGTCTCGAACAAATCGTATCTTGATGATTTGTTTCAGACTGGGCAACTCTCCTTATCGTTGGCTGCGCTCACCTTTTGAGAAGGGAAATCAGCCAAAGGGGTAGCAATCAACGACTGAAAAGGTTACTTATGTAACATTGTTCCGACCGAGATAGCGTGATACAATGGACTTATTAAAAAGGCCCCTCAGTCGTCAAATCTAGGACGGGGCCTGCTTGTGACCGAGCCGGACCCGGCCTGATAATTTGTTTGATGTTGCCACCTTGCTGGCTGGGGCGCTGGCACCCTTTTTATGATCAGGATTCAATCGCTTAACCTCATCGTCCCAGGCTCATGACCAGACTCGATGACTTAAGACCAGGCAACCAGGTAACAGGCATCATCCCCGGACAGACCGTGTCCGTGGTGGAAATCACCTGGCATGGCGACGCCGCGGTCGACCTGGTCTATCGGCGAGCCGATGGCCAACTGGGCTCCCAACTGCTGTATCGCCACGACGAGCCAAATTTGGCCCTGGTCCAGCCCCGGCGAACCTGGCGCTTTGAGGCCGATGGCCAGCTTTTTCGCCTCATCGCCGAAGCCTACCGCATTCACCTGGCCCACCTGTTCGATCCGGTGCTGGCCGTGCATACTTCCATCATCGAGCCGCTGCCCCACCAAATCACCGCCGTCTACGGCGAGATGCTGAGCCGCCAGCCGCTGCGCTATCTTCTGGCCGACGACCCCGGCGCCGGCAAAACGATTATGGCCGGCCTGCTGATCAAGGAACTCATCGTCCGGGGCGACGTGCGGCGCTGCCTCATCTGCGTGCCCGGCAACCTGGCCCCCCAGTGGCAAGACGAACTCTGGTTCAAATTCCAAACCCGCTTTGAGATTATTACCCGCGAGACCATCGCCGCTTCCGTCAGCGGCAATCCCTTCTTGGAAAAAGAGCTCATCATCGTCCGGCTGGACCAACTGGCCCGCGATGACGCCCTGAAAGAGAAGCTGCGCCGCAGCGAGTGGGACCTGGTCATTGTCGATGAGGCCCATAAGATGTCGGCCCACTTCTGGGGTGGTGAGCTGGAAGAGACCAAACGCTACAAGCTGGGCAAGCTGCTGGGCTCGATTACGCGCCATTTTCTGCTGATGACGGCCACCCCCCACAACGGCAAGGAAGAGGATTTTCAACTGTTTCTGGCCCTGCTCGACCAGGACCGCTTTGAAGGCCGCTTTCGCGAGGGCGTGCACGAGGTCGAAATCGCCGACCTGATGCGGCGAATGGTTAAAGAAGAGCTGCGCCGCTTTGACGGCCGGCCTCTCTTTCCCGAGCGGCGGGCCTACACCGTCAGCTACCCCCTCTCGCCGGCTGAGGCCGAGCTTTACGAGGCGGTGACCGACTACGTGCGGGAAGAGTTCAACCGGGCCGATAGTCTGGGTGATGACAAGCGGCGCGGCACGGTCGGCTTTGCCCTGACTATCCTACAGCGCCGGTTGGCTTCGTCCCCGGAAGCGATCTACCAATCCCTGAAGCGGCGGCGCGAGCGGCTGCAAAAGCGGCTGGAAGAGGTCAAAGCCGGTCAGCGGCAGCAGCCGGGCTTCGAGCCAGGCTTTGCCGTCTACGACCCGGAGGATCTGGCCGACCTGGACGACGCCCTGGCCGAAGAGATCGAGAGCCTGGAAGAAGAGATTATTGATAGTGCCACCGCGGCCATGACCATCGCCGAACTGGCGGCCGAAATCCAGACGCTGGAGCGGCTGGAGCGGCTGGCTTACCGTATCCGCCACGGCGGCAGCGACCGCAAATGGGAAGAGCTGGCCACCATCCTGCAAGACGACGAGCGGATGGTCGACGGCAGCGGCCAGCGGCGCAAGCTGGTGCTCTTTACCGAGCATCGGGATACCCTGACCTACCTCTGGGAGCGGATCAGTACCCTGTTTGGCCGGGACGATATTTTGGTCAACATCGACGGCAGTGTCTCGCGGGAGCAGCGCCGGGCGGTAGAGGACCGCTTCCGCAACGACCCCGACGTTTATTTCCTCCTGGCCACCGACGCCGCCGGCGAAGGGATCAACCTCCAGCGAGCGCACCTGATGATCAACTATGACTTGCCCTGGAATCCCAACCGCCTGGAGCAGCGCTTTGGCCGGATCCACCGCATCGGTCAAAAGGAAGTCTGCCATCTTTGGAACCTGGTCGCCGGCCAGACCCGCGAGGGCTACGTCTACGAGCGGCTGCTGCGCAAGCTGGAGGCCGAGAGCCGGGCCCTGGGCGGTAAGGTCTTTGATGTCTTGGGCGATGATCTGTTCCAGCAAACCCCCCTGCGCCAGCTCCTGCTGGAGGCCGTCCGCTACGGGGACCGGCCGGAGGTCAGAGCCAAATTGGAGCAAGCCGTCGATGACGCGGTGGACGAGCCGCGGCTGCGGGAGCTGTTGGACAAACGCTCGCTCGTGACCGATACGCTGGATCTCAGCCAGATTATCCGGGTCCGCGAGGAGATGGAGCGCTACGCGGCCCGGCGCTTGCAGCCCCACTATTTCAAGTCTTTTTTTAAGAAGGCCTTTGAGCGGTTGGGCGGCTCGCTGCGGGAGCGAGAGCCGGGCCGCTACCGGATTAGCTACGTGCCGGCCCGGCTGCGCCAGCGAGCCAAAGAACTCGGCACGGTGGTGCCGGTCTGGGAGCAGTACGACCGGGTCTGCTTTGATAAGCGCCTAATCAGCCCGCCCGGCCAAGCCCAGGCTGATTTCATCTGCCCCGGTCACCCGCTGCTTAACACCGTCATCCACCTGCTGCTGGACCAGCACCAGGCCGCTCTGCGCGAGGGAGCGGTGCTCATTGACGAGACCGACCCCGGTCAGGCGCCGCGGGTTCTGTTCTTTCTCCTCCAGAATATTCAGGATGCCCGCCCCGACCGCGGTGGCGGCAAGCGCGTCATCGCTCAGGAGGTTCACTTTGTCGAGATTAACGCCGCCGGCGAGATCCGGCGCGGCGGCTACGCGCCCTATTTAGACTATCGCCCGGCCGCGCCGGAAGAGCTGGCTCAGTTAGCCCCGGCCCTGGCGGCCGACTGGCTTACCGGGCCAGCCTTGGAACAGCAGGTTCAGAATTACGCCATCCAGCAGTTGGTGCCGGATCATCTGGCCCAGGTCAAGGCCCGGCGCGAGGCGCTGATTGACAAAACGCTGGTGGCGGTCCACGAACGCTTGACCAAGGAGATTAACTACTGGGACAAACGGGCCGCCGAGCTGCGGCAGCAGGAGAAAGAGGGCAGAATCAACGTCCGGCTCAATGCCGAGCTGGCCCAGCGGCGGGCCGACGATCTCTCCGCCCGGTTGGCGCGGCGCAAGGAGGAGCTGGCCCAGGAGCGGCAGATTTCGGCCACCAGCCCGGTCGTCATCGGGGGGGCGGTGATAGTCCCGCTGGGACTGCTGCTGGGCGAGCGGACTCCGGCCGAGCTGCTCGACCGCAAAATTACTGAGGCGATCGCGATGCAGGCGGTGCTGCAGGCCGAGACGGCTCTCGGGCACGATCCCCGCGACGTTAGCCGGGAGAACCTGGGCTACGATATCGAGAGCCACGACCCTCGGTCAGGCCAGTTGCGCTTCATCGAGGTCAAAGGCCGCCGGGCCGGGGCCGAGACGGTGACCGTGACCCACAACGAGATTATGCGGGCCTTCAATGCCCCGGAGCAGTTCATTCTGGCCCTGGTCGAGGTGGCCGATGGCCAGTCCCAGCCGCCCCGCTACGTGCGCCGGCCCTTTGAGCGGGAGCCGGACGCCTACGTGGCCAGCGTGAATTATAAGTTGGCGGAGTTGCTGGCCCGCAGCGAGGCGCCGGGGTGATTTGTGTAACCGCGAGGCATAGCTGAAGCGCTCTCCGGCAGCGAAAGGGGGGATAGCTTCGCTGCGCTCGCAATGACAGGTCCATCTCTAGCAAGGAGAGCCATCTATATGGCCCGTGAGACCAATCTATATCATAATCTAGTCACCAACGAAGATAAACTAACCGAACTGCTGGCTAATCTCCTGCAATTTCCGGCTGTTAAGCAGACCTTCACCGAGCTATTAGTCAAGAAACTAAATTGGCCTGGTTTGTCATTTCAACATAGAAATGTTAATACTCAAAAGAATCTTGCCGGGCTCGGCAGACCCGACCTAGTCATCGAGAGTGACTCAACTTGCATTTTCATCGAGTGCAAAATCAATGACTACCGACCCCTAACTCCAAACCAGCCGGTCGGTTACCTACAATATTTAGATACTCAAGCGGACAAACAGTGTGCCTTGATTTTTCTAGTTCCCTTCTACTATGAGCATGAAGCGTTGATCCGCACCAGAGCAGCCGCAAATTCAAAAACCCAACTGGAAATCATCTATTGGAATGAACTACAGGAACACCTGGAACGTTCAGAACTGGCCGGCCAAAATGTGGCCGTTGAGCATTTTGTGGCGTTGTTACAGGCCTGGTTTGAGATTAAACCAATTCGGTTTAGTGAGGAAGAGATGGAGCTACTGCAAAACAAAGCGTATCCGGCCCAACTGTTGAAGTTGTTTGAGTTGATTACGGAGGTGAGTGGTAAACTTCCTAAATCCTTTGATACAGAACATTACTCTGATCAGTATAGCTTTGGATACTATGTGACTGATCAAAAGAATGAGTACGTCCTTTGGTTTGGCTGTGATTTTAAGTACTGGGCAGAATGCGGAACCTTCTTCCTTGTGGGTGTTGGCGATGACGAAGATGAGGATTTCAGCCAGGTAGTCATCAACCGCTTCAAGGGTAAGTTTGGTCAAAATAGTTGGTATGAGCCGTGGAGTTGGTATCTCTCCTCCATCCCACTTGCGCTGATCGAAGATCCGCAGAACGTCAAACAATTGATCCACTTTATTGCCAAAACTGCCGAGCATTGCAGTGACTCGCACGGATAATCGCCAGACGAGGCATATGTCATTGCGAGCGGAGCGAAGCAATCCCCCACCCCGAACGTGGAGACTGCCACGGCTGCGTCTGATCGTGATAGCGGTACAGCCTTGAGTCACTATAACTGATAGAGGTAACCAATGGATAAACCTGCTGTAGCTTATACTGCTCGCGACCTGCCTTCCCTAGACACAGAGAATAACCCTGGGTGTTGCATCTCTCATGTCTGAACGCTTTGAATGTGTTGACTGTGGCGAAATCTATACTTTGGGCTACGACCATCAGCGTTGGTACAAAGAGCGTGGTATGGAGTTACCCAAACGCTGTGACACTTGCCTGAAACGCGGTGAATCTAAAGGTAAGCCAGAAAACAAAGGACTCTCTGGTCCGCCACGTTGGCCGACCGAGTTTTATGAGGAGCATCAACCAGAACCCCCACTCACTCAGCCGGAAAGTACGCAAACCTCAGTTTTAGGATGGCTAGTTGGTATTGGTCTAGTCGTTGTATTTACCGCCGCAGCAGCGTGCGGCTTACTTTATTGGTTGGGTTGGCTGTGATGGCAGGAACAATCCAATCCTTGTCTACTTACCATTCTGAGGAGTCTCTATGACCCAGCGCAAAAAACTAATCGAGGTCGCCCTCCCCCTGGAAGCGATCAACGAAGCCAGCGCCCGGGAGAAATCGATCCGGCACGGCCACCCGAGCACCCTGCACTTGTGGTGGGCTAGGCGGCCGCTGGCTGCCTGCCGGGCCGTGATTTTTTCCAGCCTGGTCGATGACCCGGATGACCCGGCGGCCCCACCCGAGTTTGTTGAGGCCTGCCGCCGGCTCAAATACGGGACGATTGACCCGACCAATGATACGCCCCGGCAGCGTCTTTTTAAGTTCATTGAGACCCTGGTACAGTGGGAAAGCACCACTGACGAGCGGGTCCTGACCACTGCCCGCGAGCTGATCAAGTTGGCGACGGGCGGCAATCCCCCGCCCCTGCTCGATCCCTTTGCCGGCGGCGGCTCCATTCCGCTGGAGGCCCAGCGCTTGGGCCTGGAAGCCCACGCCAGCGACCTCAACCCGGTGGCGGTCATGATCAACAAAGCCCTGATCGAGATCCCGCCCAAGTTTGCCAACCTGCCGCCGGTCAACCCCCGTGACCGCGAGAAAATGGGCGGCGGTGCGAGTTGGCCTGGCGCCACCGGTCTGGCTGCCGACGTGCGCTACTATGGCGAGTGGATGCGTGACCGCGCCTTTGAGCGGATTGGACACTTGTACCCCGATTGTAACGGCGAGACGGTGATTGCCTGGCTCTGGGCGCGGACGGTGCGCTGCCCCAACCCTGCCTGTGGCGCACAGATGCCGCTGGTTAGCTCCTTTGAGTTGAGCAAAAGAAGTCGCCAGGCTTGGGTAGAGCCGGTGATTGACCGCGCGGCCAAAACGGTGCGCTTTATGGTAAAAACCGGCAAAGGTGTACCGCCCGACCCATCGAAACTGGGACGCGGAGCGAACTTCCGCTGCTTGGTTTGCGGCGAAACAGCATCGGATCCCTACCTCAAAAAGGAAGGTGTAGCTAAACGCATGGGGGCAAAGTTGATGGCGATTGTGACCGAGGGCCAACACGGACGCAGTTACTACGCTCCAACGCCTAAACACGAACAGATTGCCGCCGAGGCTATACCGGCATGGACACCCAATGGCGAACTTCCCGGCAATGCCCGGTGGTTTTCACCCCCTTTGTTTGGCATGACCAATTTTTCTGACCTCTTCACCCCGCGTCAATTGACTGCCCTGACCACCTTCAGCGATCTGGTGGCTGAGGTCCGGCAGCGAATCGAGCAGGATGTCCTTGCCGCCGGCGTGCCCGACAATCAGATACCCCATCGCGAAGGCGGCTACGGAGCTAAAGCTTACGCCGAGGTAGTGAGCGTGTATTTGTCATTTGGAGTAAGTAAATCAGCAAATTACTGGTCGACGATTACATCTTGGCACTCAGGACGTGACACTGTAACTAGCACATTCGGACGCCAGGCTTTGCCAATGGTTTGGGATTACACTGAAGCAAACCCGTTTTCGGGCTCGACCGGTAATCTTATAGGACAGCTTGAATACTCGATAAAAGTTGTCGAGAGTTGTCCCACGATGGGAACCGGTAAAGTCCATCAAATGGATGTAATTGATATTGCAGAATCTCCATCTGTTTGTATGGCTATTTCAACAGACCCTCCCTATTACGATAACATTGGTTATGCCGATTTATCGGACTTTTTTTACGTATGGCTACGCCCTTCTTTGCGCCCAATTTATCCTGATATTTTTGGCACAATGTTGGTTCCCAAAACACCGGAGTTGATCGCCTCACCTTATCGTTTTGATGGCGATAAAGCTGCTGCCGAGCAGCACTTTGAAACCGGCTTAAACTATGCCTTTGCCCAGATGCGGCGCGTTATTCCGCCAGATTATCCGCTAACAATTTACTATGCTTTTAAACAGCAAGAAATGGTTATAAAAGAAGGGGCCGCTAGCACCGGCTGGGAAACAATGCTGACCGGCCTGATCGCAACAGGCTTTCAGATCGTTGGCACCTGGCCAATGCGAACCGAACTCGTTGGCAACTTAAAGAAGACAGTCAACGCTCTGGCCTCTTCCATCGTGCTAGTTTGCCGCCCCCGCTCAGAGGACGCGCCGTTGACCTCGCGACGGGAATTCGTCAACGCCCTACGGCGGGAGCTGCCGGAGGCGCTCAAACAGATGCAGTCGGGCAACATCGCCCCGGTTGACCTGGCTCAGGCGTCTATTGGGCCGGGGATGGCTGTCTACAGCCGCTACGGCCAAGTGCTGGAGGCAGACGGCAGCCGCCTGAGCGTGCGCACCGCTCTGCAACTGATCAACCACGAACTTACACCTATCTGGCCGAGCAGGAGGGCATCCTGGATGCGGACTCGCGCTTTGCCGTGGCCTGGTTTGAGCAGTTCGGCTTTAAAGCGGCCGGCTTCGGCCAGGCGGATGTGCTGGCCCGGGCCAAAAACACCAGCGTCGAGGGGCTGGTCAACGCCGGGCTGCTGGAGTCGGGCGCGGGCAAGGTCCGGCTGCTGCACTGGTCGGAGCTCGATCCCGGCTGGGACCCGGCTGGCGATTTGCGCCTGACGGTTTGGGAAGCGACCCATCATTTGATTCAGGAGCTCGATACCCGCGGCGAGACCGGTGCGGCTCAATTGCTAGCCAAGCTCTCACCGGACCTGGCCGCCGAAGCCCGCCAGTTGGCTTATCGGCTTTACAGCATCTGCGAGCGCAAAGGCTGGGCCGAACCGGCCCGGGACTACAACGCCCTGGTCATCAGTTGGAACGCCAGCCAGGAGCAGGCGGCGCAATTTAGATCTCAACATTACAGCCAGAGTTCGTTCTTAATCGAATAAAATTCGTAGTGGACCCTTAAAAATTTAATACAGCCGGTCCAGAACCGCGAGACATATCATGAAATTTGAAACCTACTATCCGGAATTCATTCGCGCGATTGACGACGAAATTCAAGCCCTGCGTACCAAAGGAGGTCAAAAAACCTATCTCAGCGACGGCCGCTATCTGGGTGTCCGCGATGGGGCCTATATCTATTCTTTTACCGCAGATACCGAGCTAAAGTTTCCCGATGAAACGCCGGTTGACTTGGAGTATCAGCGCCGCAAGTACGAAGGCAAAATTCTTTCCATCGATGGCTTTGATATTGTCCTGGCTCTGCAGGACTTTCTGGGCGACAATATTGCCACAGCCATTCTCTACACCGAACCCTGGTTTCTGCTGGAAGCTCTGAAGGAACGATTGATCGCAATCCGGTCAATCTCGAATCAGGAATTAGCCGCTCAAACACAAGCCAGAGCGCTGCGATTGTTGGATCAAGCCATCAAGATAAACCAGCTTGACACAGTCCAGGTTAAGCAACTGCTTAATATAACTGAGCAGCAGTTGCACAAGCGGCTAACCCATAATCAGCATCAGCTTGAGGCTGTCGCCCATGTGCTTAGCAACCAGGTCAGCTTTATCTGGGGGCCGCCCGGGACGGGCAAGACAAAGACCTTGGGTCTGAGTGTGGCTGCTCTGGTCAGTGCAGGCAAGTCGGTGCTGGTGGTGGCCCACAGCAATGTGGCGGTGGACGTGGCTATGCTAAGCATCGCTGAAAACCTCTGCCGTTCCCCCGAATACGAAACGGGCCGTATCCTGCGCTTTGGCGTCAGCTACAAGCCGGAAATACGGCAATATCCCAACCTGGATGTGCGCGAAGTGCTGCGCCGTCAGAACCCCGAACTGATTGCCCGCATTGAAGAGCTCGAGCAAACCAAACGGAGGCTAACCCAAAAATCTCGGGAGGCCAAGCTCTCCTCTATTGAAAAAGACCAAATCAACCAGAGGCTGGGGCAAGTCAATGATAGTTTGCACCCGCTCTACGAGTCTCTGAAAGAAGTAGAAAAGAATCTCGTCCAGCAAGCGCGGATCGTGGGCTGCACCCTATCCAAAGCCACCATCTCGGACCTTATCGCCGAAAGGCAGTTTAATGCGGTGCTTATCGACGAAGTCAGTATGGCTTACGTGCCTCACTGCGTTTTTGCCAGCAGCCTGGCCACCAGCCATAGCGCCGTATTTGGTGACTTTCGCCAGCTCGCACCTATCTCTCAAGCTGACACCTTCTATACCCGAAAATGGTTGGTAAAAGACATCTTTGAGAAGGCCGGCATCATTGATAAAGTAGAGCAAGGCCAAACCGACCGCCGCCTGATCTTGCTAGCTACGCAATACCGGATGCATCCCGACATCTCAGCAGTGCCGAACCGCTTATTTTACCGCAATTTGCTCTGCGATGGTCCCAATGTTCGAGCTGACAATGAGCCGATTGCGGCCTGCCGTCCGGCGCCAGGGCAAGCGCTGGTGCTGGGCGACCTGAGTGAAATTTCAGCCCACTGTTTTAAAGATAAAGAGTCTGGTAGTCGATTTAACCTGGTTTCCGGACTCATGGCGGTCCAACTGGCCCATGCTCTGGTCTCAACCACGCAGCACCGGGTCGGCATTGTCACACCGTACCGGGCGCAGTCTCGACTTGTTGGCCGGCTGCTGCGCGATTTAAAGATCAGTCAAGAACAGGTCTATGTCGCCACGGTGCACCGATTCCAGGGCTCTGAAAACGATGTGATCATTTTTGATACGGTGGAAGGACCGCCGCGCCGTAAGCCGGGCAAACTGGTTGTTGGTGTTGAAGACAGCACGGCTATGCGCTTGGCCAACGTAGCCATTAGCCGGGCCAAGGGAAAGTTCATTTCCCTGGTTAATCTGGATTATATTCGGTTTAACTTAAGTCGGACCGATAGTTTCCGGCAATTGGTCGATGCCATTGCCGAAACCACTCCGCCTAATCGCTTTGGCTGGACTGGCCCTGTCAAAATAGACTTCCCGGGGACAACCTATTTTCCAAATGGTCAGGTCGCTAGACATGAGATCGAACAGGATATCCTTGGCGCGAGAGAAGAGATTGCCATCTTTTGGTCCCACCTATTGCAAGATTACCACTTTCCGGCCTCTATCCTGGGCCGGCGTGACCCGGCTAAAGTTATTGTCTATGTGCAGGGAGCGGGCAGCAACCAATTCGACTTTGGTCTTAAAAACACTCAAATCTGGCAGGACCAATCTCGGCTCCCGGTAGGTGTGGTCGGGATCGACCGGAAACGACTGTGGTTCTATGTGGAACCGGAGAATCACAACGGGCCCGTGTTGCGGATCAATATGTCTAATACGAGCAAACTGCTGTACAGTTTTTGGCGCCTAATCCCGGAAGAGGCAGGCAAGCAAACACTCGGTGATAAAGCTAAAGCAGGCAAAGGACCGGTCGGAATGCCTTGTCCTCACTGTCACAGCTTGCTTTGGCTTGAGGTAGGCAAATACGGCCCATATATGAAATGCACCGGTTGCAGTTACACCAAGGCAATTACCGAAAAAGACGCTACTGAATATGCTCAGCTTATGGGAATCTATTGCGAGCTTTGCGGCGCGACGGCAGTAGGTCGCCGGGGGCGGAACGGAGTTTTTCTGGCATGTTCGAACCGAAACTGCCGCTGGACGAAAAGTCTGCGCCAAGTAATTTGTTAGTTCTAACCAGAACCTTGCTTTAAGGAGGATATAACCATGGCCCTCAGTAACAAAGAACGCGTTGGGCGGGTGTTGGACGCCCTCAAAGGTGGCTTAGCCCCCTACATCTTGCGCGAATACCGGCGCCGTTATGGCGAGCGGGCTGTCGATGAGATTGACGCCGTCCTGGCCACCCCCGGCTATCCCGGCCTGTCGGCCGAGGCCCGGATCAGGCCGGCCGCGCTCATCGCCGCGCTCGATACCCAGGCCTGCCTCAACCTGTTGTGGCGGCGCTGGAACGAAGTCTTTCACGATAAGCTGGGCCATGTGGCTCGCTCCCACGTGAGCGAACTGATCGATGCCCGCAACGGCTGGGCTCACCAGGGCGCCTTCAACAATGACGAAGCCTACCGCATCGCCGACACCGCCGCCCGGCTACTCAAGATGGTCAGCGCCGGGCCGGAAGCGGCTCAGATCGAAGAGATGGGGCGCGAGCTGCTGCGGCTGCGCTTTGAGGCTGAAGCCAAGAAAGCCAAGAAAGAGACCGGGCCACTCAAAACGGCCGAGGTGACCACCGCGCCCGGCCTTAAGCCTTGGCGCGAGGTCGTCCAACCTCACCCCGATGTGGCCAGCGGCCGCTACATCCAGGCCGAGTTTGCCGCCGACCTTTCTCAGGTCATCGCCGGCACCGCCGAGCGGGAGTATCAGGACCCGTTGGAGTTTTTCCGGCGCACTTACCTGACCGAAGGGCTGCTGGCCCTAGTCGTGACCGGCATCCGGCGGCTGACCGCTCAGGGCGGCGACCCGGTGGTCCAGCTCCAAACCTCCTTTGGCGGGGGCAAGACCCACAGTATGCTGGCTCTCTACCATCTGGCCAGCGGCCGGCTCAAACTGGCCGACATCCCCGGCGGCGAGCGTATTGCCCAGCAGATCGACCACGCCGATTTGCCGGAAGCCAATGTGGCCGTGCTGGTCGGCACCGCGCTCGATGTAGCCAAGCCGCGGGAGTACCCCGAGGCCACGGTTCGCACCTTGTGGGGTGAGCTGGCCTACCAACTGGGCGGCCTGGAGGGCTACAAAATGATCGAGCCCTCCGACTTGAACGGGGTGAGCCCCGGCTCCAACACCCTGCGGGAGCTGCTCTATCGATTTGGCCCTAGCCTGATCATCATCGACGAGTTTGTGGCCTACGCCCGGAACCTGTACGGCGTGGAGCGGCTGCCCGGCGGCACCTTTGAATCGATTATGACCTTTATGCAGTCGCTGACCGAGGCGGTCAAAGCCTCGTCCGAGGCGCTGCTGCTCATTTCGCTGCCGGAATCGGACATCGAGGTTGGCGGTCAGGCCGGGCGTGAAGCCCTGAACACGCTGGCCCACATCGTTGGCCGGATCGAGTCGATCTGGAAGCCGGTCACCGCCACCGAGAGCTTTGAAATTGTGCGCCGCCGTCTCTTTGCCTCGGCCATCGACTACGCCGCCCGCGACGCCGTGGTCAACGCCTTTGGCGATATGTATCGCAATGCCGCCGGCGAGTTCCCGGCCGGGGTGGCTGAGCGGGACTATCTGGAGCGGGTACGAGCCGCTTACCCCATCCATCCGGAGCTGTTCGACCGGCTGTACCAGGACTGGTCGACTCTGGAGCGGTTTCAGCGCACCCGGGGGGTGCTGCGGCTGATGGCGGCTGTCATCCACCAACTCTGGACCCGAGGCGACCCGTCGCTCCTTATTCTGCCGGGCACCCTGCCGCTTGACGCCTCGACCGTGCGCAATGAGCTGCTGCGCTACCTGCCCGACACCTGGGCGGCTGTCTTTGAAACCGACATCGACGGACCGGAGTCCCGCCCGCTGTTAATCGATGGTGATGTGCCGGCCCTGGGTCGCTACCACGCGGCCCGGCGGGTGGCCCGGACTATCTTTATCGGCAGCGCGCCCTCGGTCACGGAGCAGCGGGTGCGGGGTCTGGAGGAGGTCCGGCTGCGGCTGGGTTGTGCCCAGCCCGGTGAACCCTCGGCCGTCTTCGGCGATGCCCTACGCCGGATGGGCGGCCAATTGACCTACCTCTACAGCGATGGCAGTCGCTACTGGTATGATACCCGACCCACGGTTAACAAGCTGGCCCGAGACCGGGCCCAGGGCTTTCCGCCGGAGGACATCGACGCCGAGATCATCGAGCGGCTGCGGAAAGTGCCCAAGACCCGGGACTTTGCCGCCTGCCACGCGGCGCCGCCAGAGTCGGGCGATGTGGCCGATGAGGCCCGGGCTCGGGTGGTTGTGCTGCGACCTGACGCCCCTCACAAGCGCAGCACCGGCCAAAGCCAGGCCGAACAGGCGGCTCGGCGCATTTTGGAGAGTCGCGGTACGGCTCAGCGGCTTTACAAGAATATGCTGCTTTTTATCGCCGCCGATGAGAATGATATCGAGGCGCTGCGCCAGGCGGTGCGTGACTTCAAAGCCTGGCAGTCCATCCGGGATGAAGAAGAAGAGCTCAACCTCGATGCCCAGCAGCGGCGGCAGGTGGTCAAAAGTCTCGAAAAAACTAATGAAACGGTTGACCTGCGGCTGCGGGCGGCCTACAACTGGCTGCTCACACCCGTGCAGCCGGAGCCGCTCGGGGCCATTGAGTTTCAGGCCAGCAAGATCAGCGGCGATGACAACTTCTACGACCGGGCAGCGCGCAAACTGCGTAACGACGGTCTGTTGATTTATCAATGGTCACCTGATATCTTGCGGATGGAGTTGGAGCGGTACATCTGGAGCGAGACGCGCGGCTGGGAAGTCAAACTGAAGCAGTTGTGGGAGTATCTGGCCCAATACTGCTACCTGCCGCGCCTGATTGACCAGGACGTGCTACTCAAAGCGGTCAAAGATGGGGTCGGCCGGTTGGATGCGCCCTTCGCCTACGCCACCGGCAAGAGCGCCGAGGGCTACCACACTGGGGTGGTGATTCGCAACCTGGGTCAGGTCTACTTCGATGAGACCAGCCTGCTGGTCCATCCCGACCACGTCGCCGAGCCACCGCCAAAGGTACCCGATCGGCCCAAAGACCGCGACGTGCCGGGTGGCAAAGTTCAACCAGGTGATGGAGAAAAGGGTGGGCGGACAGCCCCGCCGCCCAAGAAAGTGCTGACGCGCTACTACGGCCGGGTCGGGGTCGATCCGCAGCGGGTCAATCGTGAGGTTGGCTTGATTGTGGAAGAAGTTATCGAGCGGCTAACCAGTCAGCTTGGCTGCGACGTGGAGATTACGCTCGAGATCAACGCCCGGCTGCCCGAGGGCTTTGACGAGAGCACCGTCCGGACCATCAGCGAAAACAGCCGGACCCTCAAGTTCGAGCATTATGGGTTTGAGGAGGAGTAGTCGATGAAAAGGGTAGTGTTAGGCAGGAGGTCATGTCTGTACAGCAGCGAAGAGGGGATCTCTAGGCATAGGCCGATAAATGACACTCGGCTTCTTCTACCTTCAGATTGGAGTTTCAATCTCCGAGCGAGAGGGTAAGACCAGTGTACTGGCTGGTTACGATTTTCGTAACCAGCCAGTACAAAGATTCAGGTTCGTTTTCGAGAAAGTGTAACCAGTGAAATGACTGGTTACGCGGCTTAGACTGGCTGAAACAAGAAAAAAAGCCTTCGATTTTGAGCCTAAAAGGAGCCGCTACCCCCCTTGATCGCCTTGGAACTCCTGGCGCCCCTGATTTAGCCCCGATCCTTGGGGTCACTTTCAATGCCGCGTGTTTAGGCAGCACAACCAAAGCCAAAATATGAGAAGTTAGCGATCCTGTCCATACCAGCTCACCGTGAACGGGCCGGCTATTTCGATTTGTTACTTTTCCTTTCAATGCGCTCGAATGGGCTCCGATTCGTTTCTGAGCGTCAATTGAGGGGGAAAACTGTCTAGTGATAGGCTCTCCGGTTTCAACGTAACCAGTCAAACGACTGATTACGCCCTTGCCTCGGCTCAATTCATTTTCAGCGTAACCAGTCCTGACTGGTCCTACCCTCCGAGCGAGATTTTTGGTGAGCCGGCGCTTTTGCCGCCACTTTGTAAAACTCATCTACCAAGTTTCAATCTCCGAGCGAGATTTTTGGTGAGCCGGCTCTACCGCCGTGTCCGGGTCAGGCCAGCGGATCGTAGTTTCAATCTCCGAGCGAGATTTTTGGTGAGCCGGCGTACAATCAACGGCTGTTGGATACGGATCATCATCTGTTTCAATCTCCGAGCGAGATTTTTGGTGAGCCGGCTACCAGCCCTGATCGCTAATGTGCATCGCCTGTTGATGTTTCAATCTCCGAGCGAGATTTTTGGTGAGCCGGCCTTGAGGCGATATTGTTAGGCATTGAGGCGGAGATTGTTTCAATCTCCGAGCGAGATTTTTGGTGAGCCGGCATTGAGTAATTTAGCGAGGAGCGATAACGATGGCAAAGTTTCAATCTCCGAGCGAGATTTTTGGTGAGCCGGCCTATACCGGCTGATGCAACAAGAAAAAATGGGGCGGTTTCAATCTCCGAGCGAGATTTTTGGTGAGCCGGCTGTTGTTGGGCCAAGACCGTTTTACCGACTTTGATGGGTTTCAATCTCCGAGCGAGATTTTTGGTGAGCCGGCGCGACGACTTTGTGACCCATCGCTTCTAAAATTACCGTTTCAATCTCCGAGCGAGATTTTTGGTGAGCCGGCCAACGCGTGACGGCGGCAGCGACAAGCTAATGCGTAGTTTCAATCTCCGAGCGAGATTTTTGGTGAGCCGGCCGGGCCGGCGCGCTTTTGTCCTGCCGGCCAGTAGGGCAGTTTCAATCTCCGAGCGAGATTTTTGGTGAGCCGGCTTGGCCGCCGTTGGTCAGGTGGACACAGACACCGCATAGTTTCAATCTCCGAGCGAGATTTTTGGTGAGCCGGCGAGGAGGCCAAGACCCTCCTCACTGAGACCTTCAAAGTTTCAATCTCCGAGCGAGATTTTTGGTGAGCCGGCATGGCGGTAGTTTGTCTCAGGGTGGCCCCCGGGTTGTTTCAATCTCCGAGCGAGATTTTTGGTGAGCCGGCATGAGAGCACTCCTTCGCGTTGGGCCAACTTGGCCAGTTTCAATCTCCGAGCGAGATTTTTGGTGAGCCGGCCGAGTCGGAATGAGGCCCGGCTGCGGGGTCACGGACTGTTTCAATCTCCGAGCGAGATTTTTGGTGAGCCGGCTCGGGGGGGGGGAGTCCCTTAGGGGAAATAAAAAGTTTCAATCTCCGAGCGAGATTTTTGGTGAGCCGGCCGGTGGTAAAGGTTGTGCTCGACACCAAAAAGCGCTAGTTTCAATCTCCGAGCGAGATTTTTGGTGAGCCGGCCAAGGGTCACCTGCGCGGGCAGGTCCAGGTCAAGCGCGTTTCAATCTCCGAGCGAGATTTTTGGTGAGCCGGCAATACCATCGCTCAAGAGGCTGACCATCTCATAGCCGTTTCAATCTCCGAGCGAGATTTTTGGTGAGCCGGCTTATGGGATACCCGGTGTCCCTGCAAGAATTGCAAGTTTCAATCTCCGAGCGAGATTTTTGGTGAGCCGGCCCTGATCCAAGCTGGCGTCATTCCGCTAAACGATGGTTTCAATCTCCGAGCGAGATTTTTGGTGAGCCGGCTGGCGTTTTTCGGGGCGTGGTCGAGTGTGCCACGGCTCGGTTTCAATCTCCGAGCGAGATTTTTGGTGAGCCGGCACAGCCATTGCGGTTTGACGAGGCCGGTCAGCCGACGTTTCAATCTCCGAGCGAGATTTTTGGTGAGCCGGCGTGGAGGAGTTATGCGGTTAAGATTACAAATACTGGTTTCAATCTCCGAGCGAGATTTTTGGTGAGCCGGCTTATCCGGCTCCGCCACCCAACTTTGAGCGCTAATGTTTCAATCTCCGAGCGAGATTTTTGGTGAGCCGGCCCGCCGAAGCTGGACTCGAACAAAAGCGGCAGGAAAGTTTCAATCTCCGAGCGAGATTTTTGGTGAGCCGGCTCTGTGTTTGTCCGGACGCCTCAGCGGTTTGCGGGCAGTTTCAATCTCCGAGCGAGATTTTTGGTGAGCCGGCCTCTGGCAAAATCAGCAAAGGTTTCCTCATGCTCCCTGTTTCAATCTCCGAGCGAGAGGGAAGGTATAAACATAAGATCGAGTCAGAAAAACGGACTCAATTCTACAACCCAGCAAGAACAGCACGATATCAACGGAACATAACCTAAGATTGAGTCGGTTTAGCGAACACAGTCGAGCAGGCAGTCATCGGTCTTTGAGGGACAAACGGAACATAACCTAAGATTGAGTCCGCTTGTTATGTAAAAATTGTCTCCCGAAAATTGTCTCCTTCTGCGGTAAAATAGCAGTAGCGACACTCTATCTACCGCAAAAAGGAGACAATAATAATGATAGCTAATTTTAACCCCCTCAGCAATTGGCGAAATCGCTCTGCTCGCCGGCAAGCAACCACCCCGCTGACCCGGCCAAACCTGGCTCAGTTGGCTAAACCTGAAGCCAGCCTGCCGCCGTTTGTGACCGAGTCGGCCTTGGCCGGGCGCTACTTAAGCTTATTGGGTAGCCTCGATTGGGACCACTTCCCGGAACGGGAACTCCAGCGGCCCTGGCCTGGCCCCACTCCTTTGCCCAGAGCCCCTTTTGTCGCGGCTTACCTGATCAAGCTCGACCAAAAGCTCCGGTATATGGCCGACCTGCGGGCTTTTCTCAAACAAGAACCAGCCTTGATTTGGTTGTTGGGGTTTCCCCTCCGGCCTTGTGCCGAGTTTAGCTGGGGTTTCGACCCAGAGGCTAGCCTGCCCCATGTCCGTCACTTCCGCCTGGTTTTAAGAACCTTGCCCAATGATTGCCTTCAGTTTCTACTGACCAACACCATTAGCTTGATCCGAGCTGAACTTCCGCCTGGGCTTGAGTTCGGTCGTCACATTTTCGGGGACACGAAACATATTTTGGCGTGGGTCA